>NZ_JAGLBG010000012.1 GCF_018260405.1 Deinococcus sp. | reverse complement strand
GTCGCTAGGGTAAGCTGCGCGTTCCACCGTTAAAGCCTAAAACATTTCCCATGGTTAGGGCCTCAGACAGCCTCTTACAAAGGCTTGTTCCAGGCAGTACAGTTTAATTTTAGGAGGAACCACCATGCCAACCGCCATTCAATTAGGAGCAGGCAATATCGGGCGCGGCTTTATCGGGGCGCTGCTGGTCCAGAGCGGCTACAAACTGATTTTTGCCGACGTCAACGAGAAAGTGATTGACGCGCTCAGAGAGGAAGGCGAGTACACCATCCACATCATGGACCTCGACAAGCGTGAGGAAAAGGTGTCGGGCGTGACCGGGATTCTCAGCAATGGCCCTGACATCGTGCCCGCCATCGCCAGCGCCGACCTGGTGACCACCGCCGTTGGCCCCAACGTGCTGAAAATCATTGCCAGTACGCTGGCCCAGGGCATCGAGGCGCGGGCTAAGGCCAATGCAGGTGACCTGAACATTATCGCCTGCGAGAACATGGTCGGCGCGAGCAGCTTCCTCAAGGAGCAGGTCTACACCCACCTATCGGACGAAGGCAAAAAATATGCCGACCAGCACGTCGGATTTCCAAACTCGTCGGTTGACCGCATCGTGCCGCCCTTCACCGGCGAAAACCAGCTGGACGTGGGTGTGGAAGCCTTCCATGAGTGGATTGTCGAGGCACCCGCCTTTAAGGGGCCGGTGCCCAAAATCGGGGGCATGAAGCTCACCGACAATCTGGTGGCGTATGTGCAGCGCAAACTGTTTACCCTGAACAGCGGCCACGCCATCACCGCCTACCTGGGCAACCGCAAGGGCCACCAGACTGTCGAGGACAGCATTAACGACCCCGAGATTCAGGGATATGTGCTGGCCGCCATGCGCCAGAGCGGGGCGGCGCTGGTCAAGCTGTACGGCTTCGACGAAGCTGAACACGAGAAGTACATCCAGAAAATTGCCAAGCGGTTCCAGAATCCGCACATCCGCGACGAGGTGCTGCGCGTGGGCCGCGAGCCGCTGCGTAAGCTGGGAGCCAAAGACCGCATCATCGGCCCCGCGCAGATGGCCGCCGACCTCGGCCTGCCATACGACGCCCTGCTGCGTGGTGCCGCCGCTGCCCTGCACTACGACAACCCAGAAGACCCCCAATCAGCGCAGATGCAGGGCCTGATTAAAGGCAAGGGCATCGAGGCTGCCGTGACCGAAACCACCGGCCTACCTGCCAAGAACCCCATGCACGGGCAGATCGTAGAGGCTTATAAGGTGCTGGAGTAAGGCTGAAAACCGCAGCGGCCTAAGGCTCTGAGGGAAACGGCCCACACTGCTTTTTCCACCAGCCCCACGCCGCAAGCCTCTGCCGACCCAATCACCACGGCCCACTTACCAAGAGCGCCCCATACTCGAAAAAATCTTCAAGCTTACCGCCCTCCATGGCCTGCACGCCCGCCCTACCAGCGCCGTCGTCAAGGTCGCCAAAGCCTTTGCCAACGACGTGCCCCTGAGTGCCGAAGATAGCGTGAGCATGAAGAACATGATGCAAGTGTTGAGCCAGCGTGATCTGCGGTCAGGGTCACGCTTTTTTCTGGTTTATCTGCTCCGCAAGTGTGTCCGGCCTACTCCTGTCCGGAACGCTTAGCGCCGTAAACTGGGGCATGTCTGACAGCGCCTGGAAACACAACCGCACATGAAGTCGTCATGGGGCTGGGCGGCTGGCATCGGCACTATGGCCGTGCTGCTGGCCCTGTTGATTTTCGCGCCCAGAGGCACCAGCAACAACCTGACACTGACTGACTTTACTCAGTCACTGGCGCACCGGCAGGTACAGACCGCCAATATCCGCTATGAAAACGGCACGGCCCTCATCACCGGGCAGCTGAGGAACCACCAGCCGTACCAGACGCGGAGCCTGCCCGCTGACCCGGCCATAGAGCTGCGCCATCTACAGGCGGCGGGCGCCGAGGTCACTTATATTCCCGCCGCCCGGCTGAACCTGCTGACCATTCTCAGCAGTCTGCTGACCCTGGCGCTGATTGGCGTTCTAGTGGTGATGTTGCTGCGTAACCGTTCTGCTGGAGGCAACGACGCGGCGACCAGCTTTGGGAAATCGAAGGCGGCGATCATCAGCCAGGGCCAGATCAAGCTCAACTTCGGTGACGTGGCGGGCTGTGACGAGGCCAAGCAAGACCTTCAGGAAGTCGTCGATTTCCTTCGCCAGCCCGAAAAATACCACCAGCTCGGCGCCAGGATTCCCCACGGCGTCCTCCTCGTCGGCCCTCCCGGTTCCGGCAAGACCCTCTTAGCTAAAGCCGTCGCTGGAGAAGCCAAAGTGCCCTATTTCTCCATCTCAGGGTCGGACTTCGTCGAAATGTTCGTGGGGGTCGGAGCCGCCCGGGTACGTGACCTGTTCGAGCAGGCGCGGAAATCCGCGCCCTGTATCGTCTTTATCGACGAAATCGACGCCGTGGGCCGCAAACGCGGCATGAACATGCAGGGCGGCAACGACGAACGCGAACAGACCCTCAATCAGCTGCTGGTCGAGATGGACGGCTTCGGCAGTGGACAAGACGTGATCATTCTGGCCGCGACCAACCGCCCGGATGTGCTGGACGCGGCTCTGCTGCGTCCGGGCCGCTTCGACCGACAGGTGGTGGTTGACGCCCCCGACGTGCGTGGACGCGAACAGATTCTGAGGATTCACGCCCGGAAAAAACCGCTGGACGTGTCGGTCAACCTTGAGACGATTGCCCGGAGGACAGCTGGAATGGTAGGGGCCGATCTGGAGAACCTGCTGAACGAGGCGGCGCTGCTGGCGGCGCGGGAAGGACGCACACGGATTACGGGTAAGGATGTGGAAGAGGCGCGTGACCGGGTCCTGATGGGGCCAGAACGCCGCAGCCTGGTGGTGCGCGAGGCCGACCGCAAAGTAACCGCTTACCACGAGGTCGGGCACGCCCTGGCCGCCCAGCTTTTGCCCTATGCCAACCGGGTTGCCAAGCTGACGGTGGTGCCGCGTGGCCGCGCCGCCGGGTACATGATGCCCGACGCCGACGACCGCCTGCACGTCACGCAGCGCGGCCTGGAAGACATGATCGCCGTGGCCCTTGCTGGCCGCGCCGCCGAGGAAGTCATCTACGGCGAGGTAACTACCGGAGCGTCGAACGACTTTCAGCAGGCCACCAACATAGCCCGGCGCATGGTCACCGAATGGGGCATGTCCCCGCGCATCGGCAAAGTGGCGCTCGCCACCGACGACGGCAACTATCTGGGCGGCGGACCACAGATGCACGCTGTCAGTGAGGCAACTTCTCACCTGGTCGACGATGAGGTGCGCCGCCTCATGGACGAAGCCTATAGCCGCGTGCTTCAACTGGTGCGCGAACACCTGACCCATGTTCACGAGGTCGTGAACGTGCTGCTACAACGCGAGACGCTATCCGGCGAGGAATTCGCCATTCTGCTGGCAGGCGGCACCCTTGAGCCCGTGAGCAGTCCAGTTGCCCCGGCCTGATACGGGCTGCCACGACTTTGCACATACGGCAAAAAACCGACTGGGCCAATTGAAAGTCATGACACTCCCTCCCTCCAACAAACCGTCAGCTTCGTTGTGACAGCGCCCTGTTAAGCGTCAGGATGGCTCCAATTACCAGGAGGCCCACACAGGCGAGGATCAAGGGAACGACCTGCGGACCACTCCGGACATAAAACTGACCCAATAGGACTGGCATAAGCACGCCGCCCGCACTGCCGGAGAGCAGCAGAAACGGAATAAGCCGCGCTGGTAAAGAGTGGGTCAGCCAGGCCAGAGACGTGCCGAAGATCGGTCCGAGGGCCAGCCCGGCCACGATATAGGCCAGCGCCGCAAGCTGAGGCTGGCCGAGCGCCGCGATCAACGCGCAGACGGTTGCCAGCCCTGCACCAGCCAGGATCAGGCGTCCGGGTTTGACCCGGCCTCCGAATAGCCCAGTCAGAATGCGCCCTGCGGTCAGCCCTCCCCAGTAACCGCTCAGGACCAGCGCGGTATTCCTGATTCCCAGGCTTTCGAGGTGTTTGCCTGACCAGGTCCCGAAGCCGACCTCAAGACCGACATACAGACACAGCAGCAGCGCAAACACAAAGAGAGAACGATGTTCCCGGCCCGTAAGTATGCGGTCTGGAGCCGTGCCAGCGGGAACATGAATACTCGGTACGCCGCACAACTGCGCTGTGAGCAGGCTCAGAACACAGCACACAGCCACCACCACATAAGGCCACTGGAGGCCGTGTGGCCCGAGTCCGGTGAGCAGTAAGGGTGATACCATGCTGCCAATTCCGAAAATGGCGTTGACAAGATTGACGGCCTGAGTTCCCAGCGAAGCGTAGGCGGCATTCAGAACCCCACTAGTGCTGCCCAGCCCAGCCCCACACAGCAGCGCCCCGACGACGGCCACGCTCCAGAGCGGCGCAAAAGCGATGAGGAGAGCCCCCAGCGCCAGCAGCAGCAGACTCCAGCCGACGACCTGCGCGGTACTGAAACGCGCCAGCAAAAAGCCGGGCAGCGGATTACCAAGAGCGGAGCCAAGAAAATGAGTACTGGCAATCAGACCGACGTTCGCCAGCGCAATGTGATAGTGGGTCTGAAAAAAACTGAAGGCCGGACCGTAACTGGCCTGAATCAGTCCCAGTGTAAAAAACGCCACCGTGCCCACGGCCAGCACCGCAAAAGTCAGGCGTGGCGGACTATCTGGGTGCTGAGCAGGCAAAGAAGACACAGAAGCTCAAATTAACACACGCACCATCTCTATAAAGTGCTGCTAGGAAGCTGGCGGGTGATGACCAGGTGATCACCTTGTTTGAATGCCAGCCGAAAGCAGAAGCCAAAGGCGGTGGCTGAGGAAAGTGTAGGTCATCCGGAAAAAGCACCCAGATGACTGCGACTGTACCCGGCAGCCATTTGAAGTGCCCCCTGCAAGCATCTCTTCTGACCTCTCCGTCTCTGAGAATGACTGGAGATGAGAAGGATGATGTGTAAGGTGTAGGTTAGATAATAAAAAAATTAGAAATTATGAGTAAAACTGAGATTTTCTCCAGCTGTCTCAAACGGCTCCAGTGTTGCAGCGTCAGCTTACAGTCATCTTTTAGGCGAACATTTCAGTGCAGTTTAAATCTTGGTTCTGGGAAGCTGTCAGGGACGCAGCGGGGGCGACTATTCTCATATTTCTTAAATTATGCCTCTGCACCATGGTTTCATGTCAAGCTCGCGACGTCCATTCTTTCAGCTATTAGCTCTGGG
The DNA here is from genome assembly GCF_018260405.1 of Deinococcus sp. Lineage (GTDB taxonomy): Bacteria > Deinococcota > Deinococci > Deinococcales > Deinococcaceae > Deinococcus. The sequence goes on along the minus strand of NZ_JAGLBG010000012.1, from coordinate 31,205 downwards.
TTCAGTTCTTTCGGGAATGGTCTCAGCCCAGAGTGGGCCCGGCAGTTTTTTTCCACCCAATTATCTTTCACGTTTTTCCACCACCGAACTGACCGCTTCAAACATGGGCGGCACGACCGGCTTCGGGGTGCGTTACTTTCCACTGCCCCTCAACACCGACCTGCGCGTTTCACTGGTCAAACGGCCTCATTACTGGGAGTATGCCCTGACGACCCGGCAAAACGACACGACCTACAGCGCCGGACTGTTCGACAACGGCGACCTTGCTCCCACCGGGATCTCTAAAATCGAAGTGCGTCATGATCCCTGGAAGGGCGTGCAATACACCGGGATTATCCAGTGGGTTGGCCCCGTTTCGGACTATACTGGGAACTACCAGTGGAAAGACGCTCAGGGCAAAGTTTACGGCGGTAACGCGCCACTTTCAAGGTTTACGGCGGGTTACGCTTTTACCACCTGGAAGGACCGTGTTCGCATTCTCAATAATGTCGGCGTGGGCATGGAACAGTTCAATCAGGCCAATGTAAGAAGCGGTTTTATTACTGCCCCTTACACACAAACTGAGATCTCTGCCAACTATGGCGAGCCCATTGGCAAGGATGTCAATGTCAATCTGGGTAGTACGGTTCGTCTTTTTACTTTCCCTACCTATAGCCGTTATCAGGCCAGTATCGACGTGAATCCAAGCATCGAAGTGCGCCCGTTAAAGGGGCTGACGCTCAATGCTAGTCACCTTGAACGCTTTGCCAAACAGAATGACCGGGTCCCGCTTTCGGATCTCAATTTTGGCCGTTACCGCGAGACGAACGCTTCTATCTCCTACCGCATAGACGATAAGAACGACTTCAGTGTCAATATGATCCGGACGCGTGTCAAGGCCAACTGGACGGACAAACAATACTTTCTTTACAATGATGTTCTCTTCCGTTTCAATGCCCTTCCTGTGCTGATCGGCCCGACTATCGGTTATCAGTGGTATCCGGCGGCGGCCAACAACACTCGCTGGTTGTTCAGCTTTTCCTTCGCGCCTAAATAAAGTCGGGTCTGCTGAACATATCGTGCTTGACATGAAGATCGGCCCCCTGACAGCGTGGGGGCCGATCTAAGAGTTATTACAGATTCCGCTTAATTCTGGCGCAGTCGGGAAGTGGGCAGGCCCCTTCATGGGCGCCGTTTTGGTCAAGCAAGAGGGCACCCAAATCCGCTCTGCGGCGCAGCTGTACAATTTCGACCGAATTGAACGGTTTTTGACACGCCTTATTGACCAGAGTCCGTATGACGTCTTCACCTGCCCGCCTCAGCGCCTGATGTTCACGATGGTCACGCCGTGCCCGCCCTGGTTGGCTTCGGCGTCATGGAACGATTCCACATTTTTGTCGTTTTTGAGGTAATCGCGCAGGGTTCGGCGCAGCACTCCCATGCCTTTGCCGTGCACGACCCGCAGCGGCGACTCCTTGAGAGCACGCGCTTCCAAAATGGCGGTGCGCAGTTCCTCGACGGCTTCCTCGACACCCAGGCCGCGCAGCTGCAATTCGTTGTCGAAGCGGCTGGGCGCAGAACCAACAAACGTGGGCCTGGGACTTTTGGTCTTGGGCTCGGGCACCAGCCGCACGTCGCGCCGCTTGACCCCCACCTTCATGACCCCCAGTTGCACCACCAGATCGTCGCCGCGCATTTCGAGCACTTGCCCGTGCGCGTTGTAGGCGGGCACCTCGACCTTGTTCCCCACGCGGATCGGGTCGCCACGGTCCTCGCGCTTGATGGGCGCGGGACGCGACTTCTGGGCCTGCACACGCAGTTCGCGCAACTCCTGCATCACACGGGGGCGGGCGCTGTCCTCCTGGGCACGGGCCCGCAGCGTTCGCACACGCTCGACGGCGTCGGCGTACAGGCTCTCGGCTTTCTGGGACGCCTCGGCGAGCATTTCGCTGCGGCGCATTTCCAGCGTCTCGCGTTCTTGGCGCACGCGCCCGGCCTCGGCCTCAGCCTCGCGGCGGGCCCCCGTGGCCGTCTCAAGTTCGTGGGCTAGGTCAGCGCGTTCCTTTTCCAGCTCGGCCAGCAGCCGCTCCATCATGCCCGCGTCGTTGCCCACCAGTTCCTCGGCGCGACGCAGCACGTTGCCCGGCAGCCCCATGCGTTCGGCAATTGCCAGCGCGTAACTGCGGCCCGGCTGTCCGACCTGTAGGTGGTAGGTCGGGGCCAGCGTGTCTAGATTAAAACCCATGCTGGCGTTGCGCAGGCCCGGCGTTTCGAGCGCGAACAGCTTGAGTGGCGCGAGGTGCGAGGTGATGATGCCCCGGGCGTCTTGCGCCAGCAGCGTTTCAATCAGGGCCTGGGCCAGCGCCGCGCCCTCATTGGGGTCGGTGCCGCTGCCCAGCTCGTCAATCAGCACCAGGGTATCGGGAGCCGCGTGGCGCAGCACGTAGCGCAGGTGCTTGAGGTGAGAAGCGAAGGTACTCAGGCTCGCCTCGATGCTCTGCTCGTCGCCGATATCGACCAGCACGTCGCGGATAATCGGCAACTTGGCCGAGGCCGCCGCCACATACAGCCCGCATTGGTGCATCAGCACGGCCAGCCCCAGGGTCTTGAGGGTCGCGGTTTTACCCCCCATATTGGGGCCGGTGATCAGCAGCAGCTTGGTTTCCCCGAGCTGGATATCGTTGGGCACCGGGTGCTCGATCAAGGGGTGGCGGGCCTCGCGCAGGTCGTAACTGCCGTCCGTGACTTGCTGGGGACGGTTAAGCCGCCAGTCGCGGGCCAGTTGCGCCTTGGCCGCGATCAGGTCGAGTTCGCCCACCGTGACGAGCGTCATCGGCACGTCGGCGTCCTGGGCAAACAGACCTGAAAGTTCCGTGAGAATCCGCCTGACCTCGGCTTCTTCATCCAGAATCAGGCGGGTGAGTTCGTTGTTCAGCTGCGTAATGGCGGCGGGTTCGACAAAGTAGGTCTGCCCGGTCGCGGAGGCGTCCACGATGATGCCCTGCACCGTCCCAACCCGGCTGGCGAGCACCGGCAGCACGTAACGGTCACGGCGAATGGTGACCAGATGTTCTTGTAAGACCTCCGACCACTGCTCTAGCGTTCCGGCCAGCTTGTCGCGGATGCGCCCCCGCAGCGGCTCGATGCGTTTACGCAGGTCGCGCAGTCGGTGCGAGGCGTCGTCGCGCACGCCCCCCTCGCGGTCAAGCGAAGACAGGATGCGCCGCACCAGTTCCGAGTGGTCGCCCAGGCCCAGCGCCACTTCACGCAGCGGCCCGCGCGAGTTGGCGTTTATGGCGCGTTTGACCGTTACCGCGCCGTCGAGTGAGTAGGCCGCGCTTAGCAGTTCCGGCCCGCCCAGCACCCGGCCTTCCTGGGCGCGGCGGTGAATGTCGCGGATATCCTGAATACCGCCCAGGCTCAGGCTCACGCCGAACAGCGCGTCCTCGAGTTCGTCGAGTTCACGGGCAATGCGCCCAGCGTCGTCACTCGGCGACAGGGCGCGGGCGCGTTCGGTGCCTAGCGAGGTGGCGGCGCGGGAGGCCAGGGCCTCGCGGATACGGGGAAAATCAAGTGCAAATAGAGCGCGGGAATCGAAAGCCATCTTGGAACTGAGAATAGGGGAAGGGAGCGCGGGAAATCGTGGGCCTAGTGGCTTAGGGATGGTGGCTGAGGCGGCCAGTTGGGGGGTTGGGGCTGGTACAGCCAGCATCGGTCATTCGGCCTACGACACCCGGGGCGCAATGCAGCACAATAAGTGCATGAAACTGGCCGAAGCCCTGATTGACCGCGCCGACCTGCAAAAGCGGGCGGCCCAGCTCGAAGAACGGATCATGCGTAACCTTCAGGTGCAAGAAGACGAGGAACCCTCCGAGGACCCCCGCGCCCTCTTGCAGGAGTTTCTGGACGTGACGGCGTCCCTCGAAGCCCTCTTGCCGCGTATCTACCGGGCCAACCTCAGCGCCACGTTGCCCGGCGGCCTGAGCCTGACCGATGCCCTGACCCGCCGCGACCTGCTCGACTTGCGCCTCAAGGTGCTGCGCCGCGCCGCGACGACGGCGTCCGAACGGCAGACGCGCTACAGCAACAGCGAAGTGCGGATCGTTTCAGTGATTGCGGCCCGCGACCTGCAAAAGCTGGCCGACAACCTGGCAAAAGAGCGCCGCGAACTCGAAACCCAGATTCAGCAGGCCAACTGGTTGACCGAGCTGCCCTGAGCGCCTCCGAACGTGTGGCCTTGACGGAGTGGGGCTGCAAGGCGCACCCTGGAGGCGGAACTGGGGCCAGAGCGCAGGCGAAGGTCTACCTTGCGGCGGGGAAAAGGCCGCAGCCAGACCCTGGGGCGGGGTCACTCCTTCACACTTTTTGCCCAGCACCACTCACCATTTACCCGGCACACATCACTTTAACGACCACGACCTTGATGTGCCTCCGGCCCTATTCCAAACCGCTTCCGTCACCGGGGGCGGTTTTCCATTGCTGCATCGGCACACTGGCAAACTACGTGGCCCGTGGCGACGAACAGCAGCCCGTCCGCCGCAGGTGCCCGGTGAACTCTCGGTGAATCGCTCATCACAGCCCGGCCTACAAAAAAGCCGGAGCCAAAGCCCCAGCCTGTTTCATCATCCATCACCTGTCGTTCATTCTCAAAACGCCGTTTCTAATGCCCCCAACGCTCCTTCCGCGTCTGTAATCCCCGCCTGCGCCATGTCGGGCCGTCCGCCGCCCTTGCCGCCGCCCGCCGCCGCTAGCTTGCCCACCAGTTGCCCGGCGTGTGCGCCGCGTTCCACCGCTGCCTTGCTGGCCTTAACCACCAGCCCCTTGTCGGAGGCCAGCACCACGAGGTCGGCCCCGCTGCTGTCCAGCATCTTGTCGGCGGCGCTACGGAGTTCGTTGCCTTCAATGCCGCTTAACTTAAGACTGGCGACCTTGAATCCGCCCAGTTCACGCGTCTGGGCCGCGCTGCCGCCGCCCCCCATCTGGGCTTCGGCCAGCTGCTTACGGACGGTAGCGGTTTCCTTCTCGGCGGCCCTGAGCTGGGTTTGCAGGCCGCTCACACGGGCTTCGAGGCCCTCGGGATTGGTGTTCAGCAGCGCGGCGACCTTTGCCGAGGCGTTCAGGCGTTCGCGCAGCCATGCGGTTGCCGCCTCGCCCGCCAGCGCCTCAATGCGCCGCACGCCCGCCGCCACGTTCTCGTCGGACAAAATTACGAACGCGCCGATGTCCCCGGTGCGCGTAACGTGCGCCCCACCGCAAAGTTCCATGCTGGACACCGCCACGCCGCCGTAATCCACATCGCCTTCGACTTTCACCACGCGCACGGTGTCGCCGTATTTTTCCCCAAACAGGGCGGTGGCTCCGGCGGCTTTGGCCTCGGCAATCGGCATTTCGCGCCACGACACGGCAAAGTTGGCGCTTACCCAGCGGCTGACCAGGGTTTCCACGGCGGCGAGTTCGTCAGCGCTTAGCGCGGCCCCGTGCGAGAAGTCAAAGCGCAGCTGGTCGGCGGCCACCCGCGAACCTTTTTGCTGCACGCCCGCGCCCAGCACGGCCCGCAGCGCCGCGTGCAGCAGGTGGGTGGCGGTGTGGTGGCGCTGAATGGCGGCGCGTCTGGGCGCGACCAACGCCCGCACCTTAGCGCCTTCCCTTAGCTCGCCCTGCTCCACCAGTACGCTATGCAGGAACACGCCCTGCTTGGTTTTCTGGGTGTCGCGCACAATCCCCGTGCCACCTTCCCATTCAATGCGCCCGGTGTCGCCCACCTCGCCGCCGCCCTCACCATAAAAAGGTGTTTGAGACAAGATGACGGTGGCCTCACGGCCCGCACCCAGGCTGCCCAGGCGTTCGCTGCCGCCGACCAGGGCGACCACTTGGCCCTCAGCTTGCAGGCTGTCGTAGCCGACAAATTGCGTGGCAGGCAATCCTTCCAGCGCCTCCTGATTGCCGCCGAACAGCTCGGACTTGCCGTACTTGCTGCCGTCGCGCGAAAGCTGCTGGTCTTTTTCCAGGCTCTCGGCGTAACCTGCCTCGTCCACGCTCACGCCGTATTCCTCGGCGATTTCCTTGGTCAGGTCAATGGGAAAACCGTAGGTGCCATACAGCGTAAACGCCTCGTCACCCGCCAGCGTCTGCCCCCTTTGCATCCCGCCCAGCAGCTTGCCCAGGCGCTGAATTCCGGTTTCCAGGGTTCGCAGGAACAGTTCTTCCTCGGCCTTCATGGCGGCTTCCACGCGGCTCTGATTGGCCCGCAGTTCGGGATACGCCCCGCCCATGCTCTGCGCGACCAGCCCGACCAGTTGGTACAGCTGCGGCTCGCGCAGGCCCAGCATGTAGCCGTGGCGAATGGCGCGGCGCATGATTTTGCGGGTGGTGTAGCCGCGCCCAGTATTAGAAAAGGCGGTGCCGTCGGCCAGAATCATGCTCACGCTGCGGATATGCTCGGCGACCACGCGGTGCGACACGCTCTTCTCACCCTCGTAAGGCTGGCTGCTTAGTTCAGCGACCTTGGCGATCATCGGCGCAAAAACGTCGTTGTCGTAGAAGTCCGCCACGTCCTGCACCACGCTGGCGACGCGCTCCAGGCCCATGCCGGTGTCGATGTTCTTGAAGGGCAAGTCCTTCAAGACGGGCTGGCCGTTTTCGTCCAGGTCTTGCCGGTCAAATTGCGGGAAAACGAGGTTCCAGACTTCCAGGAAGCGGGCGCTCTCGCGGGTCTGGAAGTAGTCGGCCCAGGTGTCGTCGCCGTATTTGGGGCCACGGTCATAATAAATCTCCGAGCAGGGGCCACACGGGCCGTTGGGGCCTTCGAGCGGCGCGTTAGCAGGCCAGAAGTTCTCGTCGGCGTCAAAGCGGTGAATGTGGCTGGCCTCCAGCCCGACATCCTGTGTCCAGTAGCCGAACGCCTCGTCGTCGTCCTTGTAGATCGTGACGTACATCTTGCCCTTGTCCATCCCCATCCACTCGGGGCTGGTCAGAAATTCCCAGGCCCAGAGAATGGCGTCTTTTTTGAAGTAGTCACCAAAGCTGAAGTTGCCCATCATCTCAAAGAGGCTGAGGTGGCGGCGGGTACGGCCCACGTTCTCAATGTCGCCCACGCGCACGCACTTCTGCGCGGTGGTCACGCGCTTGCTGGCCTGTCCGTCGAACACGGCGGGCGCGCCCATAAAGTTGTCCTTAAAGGGCTGCATTCCGGCCACCGTGAACAGGGTGGTGGGATCGGGCGCGGTGGTAGAGTGGCTGGGCAAAATCAGGTGGCCCTTACTTTCAAAAAAATGCAGGAACTTATCGCGGATTTGCGCGGTGGTCAGCAGTGCAGTCATAACCGCCAGTTTAGCGCGGGGCAGCTGGTTTAACGGACTGCTCTGCCCCCCGAGGCGCAGCGGTGACTTGCCGCGCCTGTAGCGGCGATTGCAGCTGAAACAGGCGGCGAAGTTCGCGGCCCGCCCCTAGCCTTTTAGGTCACCTTGCACTGGTAGGTCACTTTGTCGAGGGTGAATTTGAGGCCGAACATGCGCCACAGCCCCAGTACGGCGTTCATGGTAAACGGGGTAAAGGGCTGCTGCTTGACCACGTAACGGTCGTAGTACCCGCTGACCGCCACGGCGCTCTTGCCGGTTTCAAGGATATATTTGCCTTCCTCGTTGTACTCGATGCGGGCGGCCCTGATGCTGCGGTCGTTGACCCGGATCAGGTACAGCCGCCCCAGGGCCTCGGGCTTGCCGGGAGCCTGGCAGGAAAACTGCTTGAGAAAAAGCGTTTTGCCTTCCACCGCTTCGAGTTCTTGTACATGGGCCAGGGGCGTGGGCAGCTGCGCGTGGGCGGTTCCACTGCCGAGGCTTCCCGCCAGCAGCCCAGCGATCAGCACAGTCGGCAAAGTGGTGGGGGGCGAGGTCATAACGCTTTGTAGTACACCCGTATTCTGCACACAAGATGAAAGGGCGGGGCAGCCGCTTTCTTAAGCAAATGCTCTGCCCACCCGGCCATTTTCTCAGAAGGCGGTCAGGTGCGCCCCTTTCTCATGACGCGCACGGCCAAAGCGCCTTAAATCAGAGCTATGAAGCGTTCCTTCCTTTTTCTCACTGCTCTGAGCCTGTCCAGTCTGATTCTGTCGGGCCGCGCCCTTGCCAGCCCCGCCACCGATGAACTCAGTGCCGGACATTACGCCCGCGCCTACGACCTTGCGCAGCAGAGCGGCGACCTGCCGACGGCCAGCAGCGCGGCGCTGGCCGCCGTCGGCTTTACGCCCTCGCCCGACAGCGCGGGCATCGACCGGGCGCTAAAGTCGGCGCTGGCGACCGTGCAGGCCAACCCCAACAGCGTGCAGGCCCACCTCGATCTGGCCGGAGCTTACGGCCTGCGGGCCAGCACCAGCGGCCTGAGTCCGGCGGCCTACCGGCTGGCCCGCGACGCCAGGGGCGAAATCGAACGGGCCGTAGCGCTCGACCCGCACTCGGCGCGGGCGCTGGCGGCCCTGGCCCGCTGGCATGCCGGGGCCTACGCCCGCGCCGGACGCCTCATCGGGGGCAACCCCGATACGGCCCGCCAGCTGGCAACGCAGGCGCTGGCCGGAGCCGCCAACGACATCGGCGTCTATGTGAACATCGCCGCCGCGCTAAACGACCTGAAAGACCCACGTAGCGCCCGCACCGTGCTTAACCGGGCGCTGTCGCTGACGCCGCAAAACGCAGTAGAACGCGACTATCAGGCGCAGGGAAAAGCGCTGCTGACGAAGTTGAAGTGAAGCTGGCGCGCCGCGCCCCCGCTATCCTGTCTCTCATGACCGACGCGCCCAAGCCCCCAACTTCTGGCAACACGCCTACCGTTGCCCCCAACTTCATCACCGAGATTATCGAGCGCGACCTCCAGAGCGGCAAATATCAGACCATAGTGACCCGTTTTCCGCCCGAACCCAGCGGCTACGCACATCTGGGGCACGTGTTCGCCAGCTTCCTGGACTTTCAGACGGCGAACCAGTACGGCGGGCGCTACCACCTGCGGATGGACGACACCAACCCCGAACTGGCGACCCAGGAGTACGTAGACGCCATAGCCGACGACCTAAAATGGCTGGGCTGGGACTGGGGCGAGCATTTTTATTACGCCTCCGACAACTTTGAACAGTATTACGAGTACGCCGAACAACTGGTGCGCCAGGGCGACGCCTACGTAGACAGCGTTTCGCCCGACGAGATGGCCCGCCTGCGCGGCGATTCCAAGACGCCCGGCACGCCCAGCGAGTACCGGGGCCGCAATATGGAAGAAAATCTGGACTTGCTGCGCCGCATGAAGGCTGGGGAGTTTCCCGACGGGGCACATGTCCTGCGGGCCAAGATTGACCTGAGTAGCCCCAACATGAAGCTGCGCGACCCGGTGCTGTACCGGATTTTGCACGGCCAGCATTACCGCCAGGGCGACCGGTGGTGCATCTACCCCATGTACGACTTTCAGCACCCCCTGCAAGACGCGCTGGAAGGCGTGACGCACAGCATGTGCAGCTTGGAATTCGTGGATAACCGCGCCATTTACGACTGGCTGATGGAGCGCCTGAACTTTGACCCGCGCCCGCATCAGTACGAGTTCGGGCGGCGCGGCCTGGAATACACCATTACCAGCAAGCGCAAGCTGCGGCGGCTGATTGAGGAAGGCAAGGTCACCGGCTGGGACGACCCCCGGATGCCCACCCTGCGGGCGCAGCGGCGGTTGGGCGTGACGCCTGAGGCGGTCAAGGCGTTCGCCGCGCAAATCGGCGTGAACCGTACCAACCGCACCGTCGACCTCGCCGTATATGAAAACGCTGTGCGCGACGACCTCAACCACCGCGCTCCCCGCGTGATGGCGGTGCTGGAACCCGTGAAAGTCACGCTGAGTGGGCTGGACGAGGCGAAGACCCTCTCGCTGCCGTACTGGCCGCACGACGTGGTGCGCGACAGTCCCGGTGGGCTGGTCAGGCTGCCGACAGGCGAGCGGGTAGACCCCGCAAAAGCTGTGCGCGGCGTGCCACTGTCCAGCGAAATCTACATTGAGCGCGAGGACTTCAGCGCCGAACCACCCAAAGGCTACAAGCGCCTGACGCCCGGCGGCACTGTGCGCCTGCGCGGAGCCGGAATCATCCGCGCCGACAGTTTCGAGACCGACGACGCGGGTAAGGTGACCCACATCCACGCCACGCTGCTGGGCGAGAACGCCAAAGCTGGCGGCGTGATTCACTGGGTCAGCGCTGCTGAGGCGGTGCCCGCCGAATTCCGACTGTATGACCGCCTGTTTTTGGTCCCAAACCCAGAAGGTGAACAAGCCGACTTCCTACCCGACGACGAGGAAGCCCAGGGCGAGAACGGCAAAGCCCCCGCCGACGCCAGTTACCTGCGTTACCTCAATCCGGGCAGCCTGCGCGTGCTGCGCGGCTATGTGGAACCTAGCGTGCTGCGCGACCCGCAGGACACCCGCTACCAGTTTGAACGTCAAGGCTACTTCTGGCGCGACCCGGTAGAAAGTCGGGAAGACGCGCTGGTGTTCGGGCGGATTATTACTTTAAAGGATACCTGGGCAAAGAGTACGGAGGCGTCGGCTGGTGGCCCCCCTTCTCAGGGCTTCCCCCGCAAGGGAAGAGAGAGCACCGAATCCACCACTGCCCAGGCACCACTGCCCACTGACCCCGCCACCGCGCACCGCGCACCACGCACCGCTGCCCCCCTCACCCCCGCCCAGGAAGCCCACCTTGCCCGCCTGACCAGCCTGGGAGCCGCTGAGGCCGACGCCCGCATCATCGCCCGTGACGAGGTGCTGCTGAAGTTCGTAGAAAGTGCCGTGCAGGACGGCACCTTTGCCCAGGTTGCCTCGTGGACAGTGAACGACCTGGTGGCCGGATTGCGGGCAGGCAGTGTCCAGGTGCAGGCCGCCGACCTCGCGCCACTGGCCCGCGAACTCACAGGTGGCAGGCTCACGACCCGCGTGGCCCGCGACGCTCTGGCCCGCGCAGCGGCGTCCGGCGAAGCGCCGCTAGCGATGATTGAGCGCGAAGGTTTGAATGCCGGATTGTCCGACGCCGACTTGCAAGAGGCGATTCGGGACGTGCTGGACGCCAACCCGAACGAGCTGTCTGCCTACCGCGCAGGCAAAACGGCGTTGCTGGGCTTTTTCACTGGACAGGTTATGCGGGACACCGGGGGCAAGGCCGAGCCAAAGAAGGTGGCGGCGGTTTTGAAATCGGCGCTTGAAGGGTAATGCGGCCTGCCGCCGGGTCGTTGCAGACCCCAGCGCCACTGCGCTCCGCCTAGCGGCAGCGGCAGCATGTCGAACGTAGCCTGGGCAGCCCGCGTCACGCACTCTGGATTGGGGCACGGCTTTATGGTGCGGCGCGGGCAGGGCTGCTAGTCTGCGCCCATGCGGCTGGTGGTCGGTGTTTCGGGGGGAAGCGGTATTCCCTACGCCCTCAACGTGTTACGCGCCTTACAGCGGCTAGGCGCCGAGACGCATCTGGTCATGTCCAGCGGCGCAAAACGGGTGATGGCGGCCGAAGGCGGGCCGCAGCTGTCTGACCTGAACGCCCTGGCCAGTGTTGTCCACGACGACCGCGACCTGGGGGCCAGCATCGCCAGCGGGAGCTTTCGCACAGACGGAATGCTGGTCGTGCCGTGCAGCGCCGGAACTCTAGCAAAGGTGGCGCACGGCTTTGCCGACAATCTGCTGTCGCGGGCGGCGCACGTCACTCTCAAGGAGCGGCGGCGGCTGGTGCTGGTGCTGCGCGAGGACCCAATGCCCCGGCCCATGCTGCTGAATATGCTGGCCGCGCACGACGCCGGAGCCACGGTCATGAGCGCCTCACCGGGCTTTTATCACGCGCCGCAAAGTGTAGACGAACTGCTGGGCTTCGTGACGGCGAGGGTGTTAGACCAGTTTGCGCTGGACGTGCCGGACTTCCGGCGCTGGGGCGGGGACGGTCATGGGGACGGGGGATAGATAATGGATGAAGAAATTCAGGTTCCAGACACTAAAATCCCCACTCCACAGGCCACAGGGCGCAGGCCACAATCCCGCAGTCTCAGCACAGCCGCCCTGATTCCCGCCGCTGGCTCTGGCACGCGGCTGGGGCTGGGGCCAAAGGCGTTCGTGGAGGTGGGCGGCAAAAGCCTCTTGCAGCGCAGCGTGGAAGCCCTCGCGCCCTATGTGGATGAGGTGGTGGTGGCCCTGCCAGACGGCATGGAACTGCCCGCTGGAATCAACGTGCGGGCGATTGTGGGCGGCGCGACGAGGCAAGAAAGTGTGGAACGGCTTTTACACGCGACCACCGCCGACACGGTGCTGATTCACGACGCGGCGCGGCCCTTCCTGCCCGAAAACGTGGTGCTGGCGCTGCTAAGGGCGGTGACCGAGACGGGCGCGGCGACAGTGGCCCTGCCTGTAGCCGATACCCTGGTCAAGGCCGAAAACACCGACTGGGCCGAACTCGTTGCGCGTGAAGGGCTGTGGGCCGTGCAGACCCCACAGGGCTTCCGGCGTGAGCTGCTGCTTCAGGCCCACACGCAGGCCAGGGCCGAAGGGTTTGCCGCCACCGACGACGCCGGACTGGTCGCCCGCCTGGGGCTGCCTGTGCGGCTGGTGCCCGGCGACGCGCGGCTGTTCAAGGTAACGACGCCGGGGGATTTGGCGCTGGCGGAGGCTTTGGCCACCCCTCATACAGACAGCGCCAAATTCCGGCACGCCTGGAAAAGCACCAGATGTGCCTCTGCCGGGCAGCTCGGGGAGTTCAGACCGCGAAACCCATATCTTTTCTCACTCCCCATTCACCCCACCCCGCGCACCTACTTCGGCCCGGCGAAGATCAACCTCGGCCTCAGCGTCTTGCGCCAGCGCCCTGACCACTACCACGAGCTGCACAGCCTGTTTGCCCGGCTGGACGTGGGCGACACGCTGGAAATTTCGCCCGCTGAGACGCTGAGCCTGCGTGTGGAAGGCGCGGATTTGCCTGGCGATTCGCGCAATCTGGTCTACCGGGCGGCGCGGGCCTATCTGGACGCGGCCCGTATTCAGGCGGGCGCAGACATTGTGCTGCACAAGCACCTGCCGCTGGCTTCCGGCCTGGGCGGGGGCAGTAGCGACGCGGCCACTACGCTGCTGGCCCTGGCCGAGCTGTACCCGGCAAAAGTAGATTTGCCCGCCCTGGCGCTGCAAGTCGGCGCGGATGTGCCGTTTTTCCTGCTGGGCAGCGCCGCGCTGGTGGGGGGCATAGGCGAACAGCTGACGCCGCTCAGGTTGCCCCACCTGCCGCTGGTGCTGCTCAACCCCGGTGTAGAGGTCAGCGCCCGCGACGCTTACGGCTGGCTGGACGCGTCGCAGGGCTTTACCCCCGCACTGGACATTCCCGCCCTCTTGCACGCGCTGGCGACGGGCGCGGAGGTGCCGTACCTGAACGCCCTGCAACCCGAAGTGCAGGCGCGTCACCCAGCCATTGCCCAAGCGTTAGCCGCCCTGAGCGCCGCCGGACTCCACTCGCCGCTGATGAGCGGTTCGGGCAGTACCTGCTTTGCGCTAGCCCGCAGCGACGAGCAGGCCCAGACGGCAGCAAAAGCGCTGGCGTCGCAGTTTCCAAGATGGTGGGTCACAGCGGCCAGCACGTGCTGAAGTCAGCTTATTGGGCAAAGCGGCACCCAGGATGGGGCCTGACCGCTGTCTTGGTCAAAGCGGCACCCAGAATGGGGCCTGACCGCTCCCGACTGCGGTGGAATGTAGCGCAATCCGTATGATACGGACTCTTAGAGCTGCGCCGCAGACCCGCGAAGCAGCGGAAGCCTGACTGATACAGCTCGCACAGAGGCGGCGTGTGACCAGCATAATAAATGACCAGCACAGTAAAAACGTCCTCCCTAGTCCTCCATCTGGTCTTGGTGGGATACACCCTTTTCTGTTTCTCTGTTGCTGGACTTGCCCTGAACACCCCTGATCCTGTATCCTTGCCTTTAGTGTCTCGCGCTTGGTAGAGCCGAGATGACCGGGTGGCTTTCCCGGGCACGGACGTTTCTTCTCCCCGTCGGAACGGGCCGCTGTCGACCGCCAAATCCCCCCCATTTACGGAGTACTCAGGTGAAGACCTTTATCCCCAAAAACGACGAGCAAAACTGGGTCGTGGTAGACGCTGCGGGCGTGCCACTGGGCCGCCTTGCCACCCTGATCGCCAGCCGCATTCGTGGCAAGCACCGCCCCGACTTTACCCCCAACATCATTCAGGGCGACTTTGTGGTGGTGCTGAATGCCAAAGATGTGGCCCTCACCGGTAACAAGCTGGACGGCAAGGTGTACACCCGCTACAGCGGTTACCAGGGCGGCCTGAAGACGGAAACCGCTCGTGAAGCGCTGGCGAAGCACCCCGAGCGCGTCATTGAGCACGCGGTGTTCGGTATGCTGCCTAAGGGCCGTCAGGGCCGTTCCATGCACCCCCGCCTGAAAGTCTACGCGGGCGAAACCCACCCTCACGCCGCCCAGAAGCCCCAGAAGCTGGAGGTCAAGTAAGCATGACCATTAACCAACCCGAACAGTTCTACGGCACTGGCCGCCGCAAAGCCGCCGTCGCCCGCGTATTCCTGCGCCCTGGCGAAGGCAAGATCATCGTTAACGGCAAAGAGTTCCAGACCTACTTCCGTGGTCTTCTCCGCGCCGTGCACGCCCTCCAGGCGTTCCGTGAAACCGGCACCGCTGGCCGCTATGACGCCGTGATTACCGTTGCCGGTGGCGGCCCCAGTGGTCAGGCCGATGCCATCAAGCTGGGCATCGCCCGCGCCCTGCTGAAGGTCAACCCCGACTTCCGCGCCCAGATGAAGCCCAAGGGTCTGCTGACCCGCGACGCCCGTGAAGTCGAGCGCAAGAAGTACGGCCTCAAGAAGGCCCGCCGCGCTCCTCAGTTCAGCAAGCGCTAACCCCCCGGTCTGTCTTACGGTCCCTGGCCTCTGGCTGGGGGCTTTTTTTGGTCACAAAATACAGACTGCCGATTGAACCTTAAATAACCACATTCAATCGGCAGTCTGTATCAGTCGGCGGGAACGGCGATCAGGTCGGCGTTGGCTCCCTCTTCGGGCAGTTGTTCGCGTACACAACGGATGGCCGAGTGGATAATGCCCAGCGCCACACTCATGGTGAGCATGCTGGAAAAGCCGTAGCTGACCAGCGGAAGCGGCACACCGGTGACGGGTAATTTGCCCGCAGCCACGGCCAGGTTAACCAGGGCCTGCCCCACGATCATGAACATGCAGCCCGTCGCCAGAATGGTCGCGCCGTGCACCTCGGGGGTCATGGGCCGGATACGGGCGGCCAGTTGCGACACCTGTAAACTGGTCGAAACGATCATCCAGTAACTGAACAGCAGCGTAATAACGCCGATAAGCCCCGAGGTAAAGCCCACCGAAGCCACGATCATATCGGTGTGGGCCGCGAAGTATTGCCACCGCAGGCCGTCCGGCCCGTGGCCCCACCAGCCGCCGAAGGTCAGGTCACGGTGGGCCATCCCGATCTGGTCGAGGCCGATGGTGGTAGCGTTGCCCCGGTTCCGGTGCCCGGTCCAGCGCTCGATGATGTAGTTGTGGTGTTCCACGTAGCGGCCCAGCAACGGAATGCCAATCAGCAGTAGCGCCAGCATGAACCCGGCGATGTTGCTGATCCTGACTCCAGCGGCGAACATCAAAATTAGGCCCAGGCCGAAGGTCAGCACGCTGGTGCCGATGTCCGGCTCCCCGATGATCAGCACCGTGGTGATGATAATCATGCCAGTGGCGCTCAGAAGCTTGTTCTGCACGCCGCGCCGCGAGAAAAAAGAGGCGAGTTGCACGATCAGCCCCAGTTTTGCCAGCTCCGAGGGCTGGAACCTGAGGGGGCCGAAAGGTAGCCAGCGGCGGGTGCCGGGGCTTGTTTCGGTGCCGACCCCAATAACGATGACCAGCAGCAGCAGCCCCAGCGTGACCAACCAAAACCACAGGCCCTGTTTCAGAAAGAACCGGGGCACAAACCGCGCCACCACAAACGTGGCTGCGAGGGCGATTAGAGATTTTACGGCGTGGTCGGTAATGAGGTCGGGCCGCGCCGCTGCGACTCCCAGGAGGCCCAGCGTCATCAGCAGCACCTGCGCGATCAGGAGTTGAATACTCATGCGTCGGTCACAGCACTTTTTGCCAGGGCCAGCGCCGCCGCTTTGAAGCTCGCCCCCCGCGCCTTGTAGTCCTTGAAGAGGTCAAAACTGGTGCCGATGGGGGCCAGCAATACCGTACCCTGGCCCGCTGCTCCGCCGAGTGCGGCGTAAGCGGCCTGTACCGCGTTGCTCAGGAGGTCATCGGGGCTGTTACCTCTGACGGTCTGGAAAGGGAGGCCCAGCCCCCGTGCCAGCTTTTCGCCATCTTCCCCGAAGGCGATGACCTGCTCGACGCGGCCCTGCGCGGCCTGAATGAGCGGTTCCAGCTCTGCGCCCTTGTCGCGTCCGCCGACCAGCCAGGCAATCGGCGGCGTGGCCCGTTCCAGGGCGGCCTGCACCGCGATGGTGCGGGTGGCGATACTGTCCTCGATAAAGCGCACCCCGCCAATCTGCGCCACCGTCTCGAAGCGCCCGGCCACCGGCTGAGCCGTTTTGAGGGCGTGGGCCAGCGTTCCGGGTTCTACGCCGCGCCCCAGGTGTTCTAGCAGGGCTTCTGCCGCCAGCAGGGCCGCCGCCGCGTTCGCCGGATGAATGCCGTCTGGTAACTCGGAAACCGCCAGAATCGCCCGGCCATTTTTCAGTGCCAACTGCTCGGGGTCAAAATGACGCACCGTGGCGCGGGTTGCCGTGTTCAGGCCCGCCGGGGCAACCAGTACGTCGCCAGGTTGCTGCCGCGCCGTAATATTGAGCTTGGCCGCGTGGTAGGCCTCGACGCTGCCGTGGCGGTCCACGTGATCCACGCCCAGATTGGTGATGACGGCCACGGGCAGACGCAGCCCTGGCACGCGCTCCAGCTGAAAGCTCGACAGTTCGACCACGGCGACCTCGGCGCGGTCGACCACGTCCAGCAGTGGGGGGTCGATGTTGCCGCCTTCCAGCGCCCGCAGCCCGCATTCGCGCAGCAGGTGGGCGATCAGAACAGTGGTGCCGCCCTTGCCCGCCGTGCCGGTAATCCCTACCATCGGTAGTGCGGGGCGCGAGCGGGCTGCTAGCACGACTTCACCAATAATTTCCGCCCCCTTCGCCTGTAATTTTAGCAGGTCGGGATGGTCGATCGGCACGCCGGGCGCGGCTACTACTACCTTGTAAACCCCGTCCGGCTGGCCCGCCGTAAAGCCCAGTTCGGTCATCAGCTGCCGGTCTTCGGGCGCAGGCCCGGCGTCTACCCATTCGGCCCGTACCCCTTCCTGTGCCAGAAACCGCGCCGCCCCGCGCCCACTCCGCCCCAGTCCGTAAATCAGTACCGACTGTCCACTCAATACGCTCACGCTCCCAACATTAGCGAAAACAAAATGAGGCGGGCGCGAATGGGTGCGGGGCGGGTGTCAGGCGCTGATGCCCGTGGGGCCGTGCAGCGTGCGCTCAACAGTTTCGGTTACCTCAGTCTCGAAGCGGCGCAGGTGCTCACGCAGGCGCTCCAGCTCGGCTTTTTCAAGGTTCTGTAGCCACAGCACACTACGGCCCAGCACGGCGAACATCAGCGGGGCATCGGGGTCGAGGTCGTCCTCATCGGGTTCGCTGGATTCGGGGTCGACCGGGTCGAGGTTCAGCGAGCCGTAGTCCAGCCCCTGATTCATCAGGTTCATGCCCATCAGGATGTCGGGCAGACTGTCTTCCTCGACGTACAGTTCCAGATCGAGGTGCAGCCGCACGATTACGCCGCCCTGCGGATCGGCTTCGGCAAACAGCGCCACGCGGGACTCGCCGTTTTGCACCAGAGCGCCGTCATCGACCGCCTCGACGGTCATGCCACTTTGTTGCAAAGACGCCATGATGCGCTGCAAATCCGTCCGGTTCACCGTCATGCGGCGCAGTATAAAGCGTGCGTGCGCCCAGATTGAGAGCTGATCTTGAGCCGCAGCGAAGAGACGAGTCGCCTCGGCCTAGCTTGGCCCGTCCACGAAAAGGCAACGAGGACTGTTGTGCCTAGAGGCGCAGCCATAACGTCCTCAGCGGAGGGTCGGCTGCCTTGTTTTCCTTCTCCCCGTTTTCCTTCTCCCCTACGCGCGGACTGAATCTGATTCTTCTAGAGCATTTTGCAAAAAGACGGTGCTTTTTTGACCATCTTTTTGCCGAGTGGAACGAGTAAAAAAGAAAGAGCAGGCCAGAGAATGAAGGGGGCGGCGATGTTGTTCCGACGTGCCCGTCATTCGGAGAACGGCTCTAGGTTCAATCGGCAGTCGCTACAGGTAGCTCCCGGTTACGCGTGATAGGTCCAGGCCCCACGCTCCTCGTTCCACGTGCGGTACAGCTGCCCCAGCAGCCGCAGATGCTCCAGGTGCGCCAGCGTTTCGGCCAGGGCAAACCGCCGCCCGCTCACATCCAGCTCGCGGCTGAACATAGCCAGCGAGAGTGCGTAAGCGTCGCGGGGGGCTTTGGCCGCCTCTGCCTTTATAAAATCCAGCCGCTCGTGATGGTGTGCGCGGAGTTCGCGGGCACGCGCCTGCACGCCTTGCATGACCGGCCCGTGGTGCCCGACGACGGCACGCGCCGGGTTCAGGGCTTCGAGTTTGCCCAGTGTTTGCAAGTAGTCGCCCAGCGGGTCGGGGCGAGTGTAGGCGTATAGGCCGATATTGGGGCTGATGCGCGGCAAAATAGCGTCTCCGGCGATCAGCACGCTGTCTGAGGCGTTCCAGAGGCCCAGATGGCCGTCGGCGTGGCCTGGCAGCCACAGCACTTCCCAGTCCTGGCCCGAAAGCCGCACCAGTTCGCCCTCGCGCAGCGGCGTCACGCGGCTGGCCGGGTGGACATGCGGGTTTTCCACGCGCATGCCCTCCAGGATCTGAGGCGGCATTCCGTGGTCGCGCATGTGTTTGACATGACCGGGAAACCATTCGCGCAGCATGTGCCAGTAGCGTTCGCCGCGCCCGATTTCTACATCCAGCATCTGTACCTGTGCGCCGCTGCGTTCCTCGACAATGCCCGCCAGCCCGTAATGGTCGGGGTGGTGGTGCGTGATGACCAAGCGGTCGATGTCGGGCCAGTGCAGCCCCAGTTCAGCCAGACCTGCCTCGATACTCGCCTGCGCTTCGGGGGTATCCAGGGCGCAGTCGATCATGGTCACGGGGCCGCCAGCGGGGGCGTCGATCATGACCGTAACGGTTTTCATAGGGTACGGAATGGGCACCTGGAGCGCGTAGAGGCTGCCCAGCACAGGAGTCAGGACGGAATCGGGAGCGGTCATGGCCTCAGCTTAGCGCCGGGAAGCAGGTGAATTTAGATTCATACCGCCAGCTAAACAGCTTGCAGTGACCAGAAGGTTCAAGCTGACCAGGCCATCTCCACAAAAATGTTAAATACTTTACATATTTTATGAGACTGGTTAGAGTGCGGGTGCTTCGAAGCGTGCCTGGGGTCCGGGTAGTGGGGAAGAGGTTAAGTCACCGGTTCTTCGGCATGATCCGTCTAACCAGACAGGTTTCGCTCTCATCACCGCTCGGCGGTCTGGAGTTTTCTATGCGTAAGGTCATTTTACCGTCTCTTCTTCTGGGTCTTTTCCTGAGTGCCTGTCAGTCGAATGCTCCTTGGCCTGTGGCACAAAAGCAGGCTGTAATGAAAGCCCAGGACGTTAGCCACGCGGTCGTAACGGGGTCAAAGAGTGTCGGAGTCACCTACACCGATGCCAGTGGCCGTGACCGCGGAGTGATCACGGTGACTAGTCAGATCAGGCGTGAGGCGGACACAGCCTACGCTGTCCTGACCTATAGCGACACGACCGATATCGGTGGCTTCGGCCCTTTCCAGACTGGCACAGTAGAATTGCGGAACCTGTCCGGTCAGAAGCTGGAGTCTTCTTTCCGCTATGGGCTGAACGGCCCCACCCGCGTCTATAGCCTCATAACGACTTATGCCTACACGGAAGCCGAGCTGAGTGGTCCACTCTGCGCGGCAGTCAGGACCGAACTTTATGACGCCACCGATTCGACTGCCCCGCGTGTGCCGCTCTCTTTCACGGTCTGCGAGACGGAGCCCCTTCCTCCGCTACCCCCGGTCGATCCCTATGCCGATGCCCGACTGACCGCCACACTCACGAAAAACAAGGAACAGTCCCGTGTGCAGATCAACCTGGCGGACGTCCCTGCCGGAACGACGATGGACGGTGTGTATACCCTGAGTCTTGATCCTGCTTGCGATGTGACCGGCCAGCGCACCAAGGACAAAGTGCTGTTTCAGGGTGACTTCTGGACGGAAAAGACGACTGGCGCGACCGAGTTTACTGACAAACTGCGTCACTTCGTGAACCCGGCCACATCACTTCTGGTGAGTGCGCGGGTCATTGACCCTGATGGCACCGTTATCAAGGAACTCGAAACGTCTACCTGTCTCCGGTAAGTAGAGCATCTGGCAAGAAGTGGCTCTTGATGACGCGGTAATTTCGTATCCGGCTGCTGGTGTTACCCGGCCAGGCTATCAGTGTTGAACCATGAGGATTTTTCTCGGTGCTCATGGCCCAGCGCCCATAGCCGAAACAGCGCTAGAGCTGATGGACAGGCGTCATCAAAATAAATGGCGGCTCTGCCATGACTGGTGTAAGCCTTGCACTGAGATTTTTGCCGTTATTCGCTTGCGACAGCTTCAGGCACAGGCGGCACCGTCACCGCCAGCCCCGCCTCGTCCCGCGCCCAGGCCATAAACGCTTCCAGGCCGCGCCGAAACATCACGGGGCGCTTCTCGCGCTTGCCCAGTTTCTTTGGTTTGCCCGTCTTTTCGTTGATCTCGGTAGGCAGCTCGGGTACCAGCGCCCAGTTGACGTTCATGGGCTGAAAGCCCTTGGGGTTGGCACTGGCGAGGTAGCGCGTGAGGCCGCCGAGCATGGATTCGGTGGGCGGGGTCAGTGGCGTAAGTCCCAGCGCCAGCCGCGCCGCGTTGGTGCCTGCCAGCCAGCCCGTCGCGCTCGATTCGAGGTAGCCCTCGGTACCCGCCAGCACGCCCGCTACCAGCTTGTGTGGGTCGGCGCGGAGCTGCAAGGTAGAGTCCAGCACTTCCGGCGCGTTCAGGTACGTGTTGCGGTGCATGACCCCGTAGCGCACAATATCGGCGTTTTGCAGCCCCGGAATAAGCTGCACCACTGTCTTCTGATCGCCCCACTTCAGACCCGTCTGAAAGCCCACCAGCGACCACAGGCGACCTTCGCGGTCCTCCTGGCGCAACTGGGCGACAGCGTAAGGCCAGCGCCCGGTTTTGGGGTCGTCCAGCCCTTTGGGAGACATCGGGCCAAAGCGCGGGGTGTCCACGCCACGTCGGGCGATTTCCTCAATGGGCATACAGCCCTCGAAGAATTCCAGCTTTTCCCAGTCGTGCGGCGTGTGACTGCGGGCCGTTTCAAGTGCCCCGAAAAAGGTCAGGTATTCTTCCCTGGTAAAGGGGCAGTTGATGTAATCGGCGCTCTGGTCGTAGCGCCCGGCCCGCCAGGCGGTGTCCAGGTCAATGCTGCCAATGTCGATCACGGGCGCGGCAGCGTCGTAAAAGCTTAGGCGTTCGCTGCCGGTCAGGCGCATCAGGTCGCTCGCCAGCGCGTCGGAGGTCAGCGGGCCGGTGGCGATCACGCAGATGCCGTCCGGGATGGCCTCTACCTCTCCCGGCACGACTTCGATTAGCGGGTGGCTCCGAACCAGCGCCGTCACGCGGGCACTAAACTCGTCGCGGTCTACCGCCAGTGCGTTTCCGGCGGGCACGCGGGCGGCGTCGGCTGACCCCACGATGGCCGCGCCCACCGAGCGCATCTCGGCCTGTAGCAGCCCCTTGCTCTGCTGGATGCCCTCGCCGCCCAGCGAAGTCGAGCAGACCAGTTCGGCAAAGTCGGCGGTGCGGTGCGCGGGGGTCATCTTGACGGGGCGCATCTCGTGCAGGCGCACGCGCACGCCCGCTCGGGCGGCGGCCAGGGCCGCTTCCGTCCCTGCGAGGCCCGCGCCGATAACGGTCATGGTGGGGATGGTGTGGGTCGGGTCGCTACTCATCGCAGGCCAGTGTACGGGCTACTGGGTTCAGGCTTTGTGTCTGCGTTCTTTTGTTAGATGATAAGGCCATGAAACATACTCAGACCTGGACGGATGTATATGGCAGTGCCTGCGCCAGCTTCGAAGGCCGCGCTGGGGGACACCGCTGGCTGGTGGCGGCTCCGCCCGAACTGGCCGCGAATGTGCCCGCCGCCTTGGAAGCGGTCGATGGCAAGGGCAGCGTGCAGCTGCTGGTACACGAGGGCCTGACCCCACTCCTGAGCGCGGTGCGCAGCAACGACCCACGCGGCGTGCTAGTTGTCGCCGCGCAGGCGTTGGCGTCCGGCCCCGCAGTTAGGCTAGAAGCCCAGACGGTAGAAGCCACCGGGGACGGCACGGATTACCACGAAGGCGGAGAATTTCCGGCGTGGCAGGGCGCGGTTCCCTGGAACGGCCCGTCGGGTGAGAACGCGGCGGCCAGCGCAGTGGCCCAGGCCGGGTTTCCGGTGGTCGTAACCGACGCAGCGAACGTGCAGGCGGCGCTGGAAGGCTGGATGAGCGTGACCCCGCACGGACGTTAAATGAAACGTGGCGGCTGTATTCAGCTGTAGTCAGGCTTCAGGTGTATTCAGGATTCAGGTGAAGTCAGGCCGTCGGAGCCGGGGCTGGCGCGTAGCTTGTCAGAAGTTCAGTGCCCTCTTTGAGGAACTGCGCCACGGCCCCGAATGGCGGACGGTGAACATGGATAGTTCTCCCCTGCTGCTCATGGACGGCCACCGCGTAGATTCCCTGCTCTGGCCTTCGCGCCGTTGCTGGTCTCAGTGGTTATCCCCGCTGCGGCCTGCAATAGACAGCGCGACCCGCCCCGTGCTCTTCATGCGGGCTAACTCAGCGCCCCAACAAGCCTTTGAGGTTGTTCCGCATTTGCCCCGGCTCACTTTTCGCGGCTGGGCCGCATGATTAGGCAGGTGGTGGTGGCGTGGGCGTAGAGTTTACCTTCCGAGTCTACCAACCGTCCCTCGGCCACCCCGGTCTGGCGCGTGATACTGATGACCTCGCCAATCGCCTGCACTTCCGGCCCCCCGGCGAGCAGCGGGCGAATGTAATTCACCTTCAGCTCTAGCGTGGTGTACGCGACCCCGGCGGGCAGCATGGTATGGATAGCGCACCCCACCGCCGAGTCCAAAATGGTGGCATAGACGCCGCCGTGAACACTGCCAATCGGGTTGTAATGGAACTCCTGGGGCCTGAGCCGAAAGACCACTCGGCCCTCGGTAACTTCTTCCAGGCGGGGCATTTCCATGCCTAGGGTAGCCCCGATGGGTGCGGAGGGTAACTCGCCACGGGCGATGGCCTGAAGGTATTCCAGTCCAGTCAGGTGCCCAATCCTTTCGGGGTCGAAGGCGGGGTCGGGCCAGGTGTAGGTGCGGGTGCGTTCGCTCATGCCGGAATTATGCCTGCAAGTTGCGTTGTGGCGGGGGCGGGCTGTTGGGTCGCTGCCCGGACTGGGCTTTAGCGCTGGTCAGGCCGGTTAGGTCGCCAGCGCTCGGGCCAGGGGGTTCGGCACTGACTGGCTGGCCTATAGAAATCCGCTCGCGGAGGGATTTGAGAGGGTGTTCAGCGCGTAAACTTCTGCGATGGAGTTTTTCCGGCCCGCTGCTTCCCAACTTGACCCGGTCGTGCGCCACCTGTACGTTCACGTTCCCTTTTGCCCCAGTATCTGCCCCTACTGCGACTTTCATGTGCTGACCCGCCGCGCCGGACTGGTCGAACAGTACCTGCATAAGCTGGAACAGGCGGCGGCGCAGCTGGCCCGCAATTACAGCGTTGACCTGGACACGGTGTACATTGGCGGCGGCACCCCCAGTTTTTTGCGAGACGGCGAGATAAGGCAGCTGGCCGAAACAGTGGGGCGGCACCTGGGCTGGGGCAGGCTGGAAAATACGCTGGAAATCAATCCGGGAACGGTCAGCGCGGGCCGGGCAGTGCTGTGGCGGCAACTGGGTTTTGACCGCGCCAGCGTGGGCGTGCAGAGTCTGGACGACGCCACCCTGAAGTTCCTGGGCCGCACCCATGATGCACAACAGGCCCGGCAGGCGATTGGCACGCTACTGGCGCAGGATTTCCGGGTCAGCGGCGACCTGATGACCGCCGTGCCAGGGCAGCCGCTGGCCAGTGACGTTGAGAGTTTAGTCGGTCTGGGCGTGGGTCATGTCAGCGCCTACACCCTGACCATTGAACCCGGTACCGAGTTCGCCCGGCGCGGCGTGAACGTGGACGAGGACGCCGAACGCGAGGGCTTTGAACGCACCGAGCAGTTGCTCGCCGCCCACGGTTTCACCCGCTACGAGGTCAGCAATTACGCGCTGCCAGGCCAGGAATCGCGGCATAATCTGGCGTACTGGAACAACCGCACCTACCTGGGGCTGGGGCCGGGGGCGGCGGGGCATTACCCGGCGGGTCTGGCTAGGCCGGAGCCGAAGGGTCTAAGGCCCGAAGAGTCTGAGGAAAGTCCAGCCCATGTACCCCTGACCCTGCGCCGCACCAACCCCCACCTCCACGACTGGCTGGTGGGCGAAACAGGTGAAACGCTGCCGATAGACGCCACTGAATACGTCACCGACGCCCTGTTTATGGGCCTGCGCTTACGCCAGGGCATTGATCTTGCTGACCTGTCACGGCGCAGCGGGGTTAACGTGGCCGGGCACTATGCCAACGTGATTCGGCGCAATGTGGAACGCGGGCTGCTGGTGCTTGAAGCCGACCACCTGAGGGCCACGCCTGCCGGATGGTGGGTGCTCAACCGTGTGGTCACGGAATTTCTGGAACAGGCTTAGAGCCGTTTTCCGAATGATGGGCACGTCGGAACAACACCGCCGCCCCCTTCATTCTCCGTCCCGCTCTTTTTTTTCACTCGTTCCACTCGGCAAAAAGATGGTCAAAAGAGCACTATCTTTTTGCAAAATGCTCTAAGCGGTCTATTCAGGCATTTCAGTGCTTGCTGCCAAGCGCCCGACTATGGCGGCAGGTGAATGCAGCCGGGGCACGCAGCCGCTAAACTGCCCCCATGACTAAATCTTATGACTTCGACGTGCTGGTCATCGGCGCTGGCCCCGGCGGCTACCACGCCGCCATTCGGGCCGCGCAACTGGGCCTGAAAGTCGCCTGTGCCGAACGCGAAAACGTGGGTGGCGTGTGCCTGAACGTCGGCTGTATTCCCACCAAGGCGCTGCTGCACGCGGGCGAAACGGTGGCCGACGCCAGGCACGCCGCCGAATTTGGCCTGACCTTTAGCGGGCAAGCACTCGACATCGCCAAGCTCAACGGCTGGAAAGAAGGCATCGTCAAGAAACTGACCAGCGGCGTCTCCAGCCTGTTTAAGGCCAACAAGGTCACCCATCTGGTCGGGCAGGCCAGCTTCGTGGATGACCACACGGTGCAGGTCGGCGACAAGAGTTACGCGGCAGGCAGCATCATCATTGCGACCGGCAGCGAACCTGCCAAACTGCCCGGCCTGGACGTGGATCAGGTGCAGATTGTGGACAGCACCGGCGCCCTGGTTATGCCCGACCCCGTGCCCGCCCGGATGCTGTGCGTGGGCGGCGGCGTGATCGGCTTCGAGTTCGCGCATGTGTACAACAACATGGGCAGCAAGGTGAAAGTCATCGAGTTTGCGCCGACTATTATTCCGGGGGCCGACGCCGACGCTGTGAAAGCCTTCCAGAAGGCGATGGAAAAGCAGGGCATAGAAGTGGCTGTGCAGCACAAGGCCAACCGCGCCGAGAAGAAGGCCGACGGCGTGCATGTGGAAATCGAGAACGTAAAAACGGGTGAAAAGAAGACTGAAGTCTTTGACCGCGTGCTGGTTGCCGTGGGCCGCCGCCCGCGTACCGACGGCCTGAACGCCGACAAGGCGGGCGTGACCGTCAGCGAGCGCGGGTTTATCCAGGCCGACAAGCAGCAGCGCACCGATGTGCCGCACATCTACGCCATCGGTGATGTGGCTGGCAACCCCATGCTGGCGCACAAGGCCATGAAAGAGGGTCTGGTCGCCGCCGAGGTCATCGCCGGAAAACCCGCCGAGCAGGACGCCGTCGCCATTCCTGGGGTGGTCTACACCAGCCCCGAACTGGCCTGGGTGGGCCTGACCGAAGCCGAGGCCAAAGATAAGGGCTACGAGGTCAAGACTGGCAACTTCCCGTTCAGTGCCAGTGGCCGCGCCATGACGCTGCAACAGACCGACGGCTTTGTGAAGATGGTCGTGGAGAAAGACACCGACTTGCTGCTGGGCGTACACATTGTGGGGCCGCACGCCTCTGACATGCTGGGCGAGGCCGGGCTAGCGCTGGAAATGGCCGCCACCGCCACCGACATTGCCCTGACCATTCACGCGCATCCCACGCTGGGCGAAGCCGTGCTGGAAGCGGCGGAAGCGGTGCATAAGCAGGCCATTCACATCATGAACCGGTGAGTGATTATACAGGTTCCGGATTGCCAGCGAAACACACAGCCGTTCGTATTACAGTGCTCGCCGCCTGCCGCCGCCAAAGCGGGCATACATCCGGTAGGCCACCATACCAAACCCGGCTAGGCCCAGCACGGCCAGAATGGGCGCAAATACGGCCAGCACGCTGAGAGTCAGGCTGCTGGCGTCCTCGGCGGCGCTGACCACCGGGTTGCCCAGGCCCGCCGTGGTCATTGTGGCCACCGGGCGAATGGCGGTGCGGGTCGCGTGGATGCCGCCCGCTACAACCAGTCCCAGCGCCAGCTTGAGGGGAGCAGGAATATCGGCGATGCCGCTTTGCGAGGCGAACAGCACCGCGCCCGCCGCCGTGTTCAGCACGCCGCCCAGCAGGTGAATGGTGTGGTCAAGGCCCGGAATCTTGTCGCCCACAAAATCCAGGGCGGCAAAAATACCCACCACCAGCATAAAATACGGGTTGGCGATCACGTCATACGAGTGCGCCAGGTGCATCACGCCGAGGTGCGAGAGAGCGCCGACCACCAGCAGCGGAATATAGGCGTTCAGCCCCGCCGCGCCCGAGAGGCCGAGGGCTGAAAACAGTCCCGAGAAGAGTTCCATACAGACATAGATACGCGCTTTGCAAAGGGAAGTTGCGTTACGTTCCTAGAGCCAACCTTTAACGTGGCCTGGGTTACCATCAGAAATCGGCTCTACGAAGAGGTCTGTGCGGTTGCTCTACCGCCTGGCAAAGCGTTTTCGGCCACGCGGCTGTCTGTGGCGACGCTGGCCGCCTCCATCTGGGCCGGTTGCGCTGGCTGCTCAGGTTGCAGGGGCTTCGGACGCAGGTCGGTGCCGTTGAACTGCTGCTGCGCCTCGGCCAGTCCCTGCGTGGCCCATACCTGGGCGGCATCTGCGCTCAAGCGAATCAGTTCTTCCAGCGCGGGTTTTTCGTCGGGCGCCCACTTGCTGAGCACCCAGTCGGCGGGGTCGCGGCCAGGCGGGGGGCGCGAAATGCCGATTTTCAGGCGCGGAAACTGCTCGTGGCCCAGTAGCCGGATGATGTCCCGCACCCCATTCTGCCCGCCGTGCCGCCCGCCGGGGCGTAGCCGCAATAGCCCAAACGGACTGTCGAGGTCGTCTTGCACGATCAGCATCTGCACCGGCTCCAGTTTGTAGAACCCGAGCAGCGGCACTACGGCTTTGCCCGAGGCGTTCATGAACGTCTGGGGTTTGACCAGCAGCACCTTCTCGCCGGGGAGCGGGCCGAGCCGGAGTTCGGCTACCTCGGCCTGCCCGTCCCTACGCCAGCTTTCTCCGGCGCGGCGGGCCAGTTCGTCCAGCACCAGCCAGCCAATGTTATGCCGGGTCTGGGCGTATTGCAGGCCGGGATTGCCCAGGCCGACCACCAGCCGCATCAGGCTTCCAGACTGGAAAGCACCGAGCGCCAGCTTTCCTCGGTTTCACGCACTTTGGGGTTGCTCCTGGCGCGGGTGTACCCAGCGCGGAAGTCGGCAAACTGGGTCTCTGTGGCGGCGAACAGGCTGCCCAGGGCGTGCTGCACGTCGGTCAGGTTCTGGCGAGTCAGGGTGGTGTTCTTGGCGTCTAGCACCTCGTCCAGCGTCGCCATCAGGCCCGAGAGGGGCCGCAGCCACTGGAACGACTCGTTGGTCGTGACCAGCGAAAACAGTTCGTAGGGACTTTTGACCGGGCCGTGCAGAAACTGGTATTCCTCTTTGGCTACGTCCAGCAGGGCCGAGTGGAAGTGACGCAGGCGCAGGGCCAGTTCGTCCAGCCTGGTGCGGATGGCGGCGTCGGCAGGGGCTTCAGGAGTCGTCATGCGAACTAGGGTAGCAAGTGGGCGGCGCTCAGGCCCCATCCTAGGTGCCGTTTTGCCCAAGAGAGTGAAGCGGATTCGGGCGCTTTTTCCCGATACGCACAACTGTCACCGGGAGCGCCTTACTGCGAAACCCGTATTTTGCTTGCCTCCGCTCGGCTGGAATCCAACACGGCCCGGTTTAGAGCGGTTCTCCGAATGATGGGCACGTCGGAAAAACACTGCCCCCTTTTCCCTGGTTCTGTACCACATAGCCCTCGCCCGGTTCACGTTGTACCGGGTGCAGCACCTGTCTGGTAACGCCTGCGCCGCGTTCTGCGGGTTGCGCTACAGTAGGGCACATCTAAAACGGATCGGTCAGTCTGCTGTCCCCCCCCTCTTTCCTGCCTATTTCCGGAGGTTGCCGCCATGCCGCATGACCAGTTTCAAGCCAATACGCATATCGACGCCATGCTGCACGAAATCCGCGTCATCGAACCCAGCGACGCATTCAGGGCTAAAGCCCGGATCAGCCGCGCCGACTATGAGCGGATGTACCGCCAGAGCCTCGACCAACCCGACGAATTCTGGGGCAGCGTGGCGGGCGAACTCCACTGGAACAAAAAATGGAACCGCGTGCTTGACTGGCAAGAACCGCACGCCCAGTGGTTTGTCGGCGGCCAGACCAACGTGGCCTATAACGCGCTGGACCGCAACGTCGAGCGCGGACTGGGCGACAAGCGGGCGTTCATCTGGGAAGGTGAGGACGGCGAGATTCGCAGCTACACCTACTCGGAACTGCTGCGGGAGGTGTGCAAGGCCGCCAACGCCCTGACCGCGCTGGGCGTGCAACAGGGCGACCGCGTGACCCTGTATATGCCGCTGATTCCGGAAGCCGCCATTTCTATGCTGGCCTGCGCCCGCATCGGCGCGGTACACAGCGTGATCTTCGGGGGCTTCAGCGTTTCGGCGCTGGCCGACCGTATTGCGAACGCGCAGAGCCGGGTCGTAATCACCGCCGACGCGGGCTACCGCCGGGGCAAGCCCGTGGACCTGAAAGCCAACGTGGATCAGGCGGCCAAAGCCGTCTCCTGCCTCGAAAAAGTGGTGGTGGTCAGGCGGGCCGCAACCGAGGTGGCCTGGGACGAGGGCCGCGACGTGTGGTGGCACGACCTCGTAGACGGGGCCAGCGACCAGCACGAGGCACCAGCGCTTGACAGTGAGCACCCCCTGTTCGTGCTGTACACCAGCGGCAGCACTGGCAAGCCCAAAGGCGTGCTGCACACCACTGGCGGCTACATGGTCGCTACCTACCTGACCACGCAGACGGTGTTCGACCTGCGGGACGACGACATCTACTGGTGCACCGCCGACGTGGGCTGGATTACTGGGCACAGCTACAGCGTGTATGGGCCGCTGCTCAACGGCGCGGCGGTCATGCTGTACGAGGGCGCCCCCAACCAGCCCGATTGGGGCCGCTTCTGGGACATCATCCAGAAGCACCGGGTCACGGTTTTGTACACTGCGCCCACGGCCATTCGCAGTTTCATGCAGCACGGCGACGAGATTCCGGGCCGCTACGACCTGAGCAGTCTGCGGCTGCTGGGCAGCGTGGGCGAGCCGATCAACCCTGAAGCGTGGATGTGGTACTACCGCGTCATTGGCGGCGAGCGCTGCCCCGTGGTAGATACCTGGTGGCAGACCGAAACCGGCTCGATCATGCTGACCACCCTGCCGGGGGCCTTTCCCAGCAAACCGGGCAGCGCGGGCCTGCCGATGTTTGGCGTGGAACCGGCCCTGATGACCCGTGAAGGTGAGGAACTTGGCGCGGATGACGGCGGCCTGCTGGTCATCAAGCGGCCCTGGCCCTCGATGCTCCGCACGGTCTATGGCGACGACGAACGCTACCGCAAAACGTACTGGGGCGAGATTCCGCACGTCTACTTTGCGGGCGACGGCGCACGCCGCGACGCCGACGGGTATTACACCATCGTGGGCCGCGTAGACGACGTGCTGAACGTCTCTGGGCACCGCCTGGGCACCATGGAGATCGAATCGGCGCTGGTGTCTCATCCCAGTGTCTCAGAAGCCGCTGTGGTGGGCCGCCCGGACGCCGTCAAGGGGGAGAGCGTGGTGGCGTTCATCCTGCTTCAGGACGGCTACAGCGCCGACGCACAGGCGCTGCGGGCCCACGTGACCCGCGAAATCGGCGCTCTGGCCCGCCCGGACGCCATTTATGTGGCCGAGGCGCTGCCCAAGACCCGCAGCGGCAAGATCATGCGGCGGTTCCTGCGCCAGATTGCGGCGGGCCAGGCCATCGAGGGCGACACCAGCACCCTGGAAGACCCTAGCGTGCTGACCAGAATCGCCGCGACGCAGGCCCTGTGACCGTCGGTAATCATCTCCAAGCGGCTGGGCCACGCCAAGATCAGCACGACGATCACCTGCACGAGGACAGGTGGCAGAGCGGCGCGGTTGACCTGCTGGAACTGACCGCCTAGCACAAGCACAACGACAACGTGACACCCACCCGGCGAGAGCTTGGTGGGTGTTTCGATTTATGGCTGAGTTGTGGTTGTGACCGCTGTATTGGGTGCTGGCATGGCTCAACCACGAGTGGCGGCAGTTGTAAAGCCTATGTCCGAGCTAGGGCAACGTGCCGGAGGTGGCTCCTTGTGGCAGCGGTGAGGCCGTCATCATGTCTTGGCGAGGCGAGAGCAGTTGTAGGCACTTATGCGGATGTGTAAGGAGAGAATAGCTGTTAGGCTTTAGAGGCTGTCTGAGGCCCATATCGTCGGAGTATCCATGCTGCCCTCTTCATCAGGCGCACAATCGCTGGAGCAG
>NZ_JAGLBG010000129.1 GCF_018260405.1 Deinococcus sp. | reverse complement strand
CGCTAGGGTAAGCTGCGCGTTCCACCGTTAAAGCCTAAAACATTTCCCATGGTTAGGGCCTCAGACAGCCTCTGAAACCAAAAGTTTCACTTTACATTTGAGGGACTTTGCGGTTGCCCTGTTCGAGGAGCAACGTGAGCCAGCCAAGCCGCTTAAGCATGGCTATCCGCCCAAAAGCTTGTTCCGTCGGGGATTGGACACCCTCAGGAAGGCTATTGAGAATCTGGCCTAGGGCAAAAAGCCCGCTAGGACGAGGTTTAGACACCTCCTTGCTACTTTTATACCCCGGAGAGGTCTTGGGTATCATCTTCGTTCAGGCCGAGTTCGTGGGCGATCTGGCGGCTACTTAGATTCAGACCCATGAAATATAAGCAGCCGTCAAGCGTCATCATCAGCGCTGCTCTGACCAAGAACGCCACCCATTGCCGCAGGAGCTGGTGGTAACCAGCGAAGACAGTAGCCGTCAGGTCATCGAACCTCCGCTGGCAATTTAGACGGCGATATCGTTGTCTGAATCTCAGGGTGTCGTCCCGGCCCTGTTTGACTACATGAGGTGCGTGACAGTGCGGGCAGTTCACGCCATCGGGCCAACGGAGCTCCCGCACAACCCTGAAGCATTTTTCGTCGTACAGGAGCTAAAATAATCTCAGCATGCTGATAGTTTATCAGAGCGCCCTCAGCTCCCCGGAATCCAGGATGAGCCTATGACATTTGGTATTACCCAGCACCACAGTTCATCCAGCT
Organism: Deinococcus sp.; assembly: GCF_018260405.1. GTDB lineage: Bacteria > Deinococcota > Deinococci > Deinococcales > Deinococcaceae > Deinococcus. The sequence goes on along the minus strand of NZ_JAGLBG010000129.1, from coordinate 4,349 downwards.
GAAGATACTGCGCTATCAGCAGATGCAATCAGTCTGCGAATATCTTGCTTCAGAATCTTACCGCTCAGGTTGCGTGGCACTTCTCCGTAAATCACTGCCCGTGGAATCTTGTAATCGGCGATGTGTTCCATGCAGTGCGCCCGGAGAATTTCCAGCGGCAGTTCGGCCCCTGGCTGGAGTGAAACCAGGGCCACGACCGTCTCTCCGTAGTCCGGGTGCGGGCGGCCCACCACGGCCACGTCGCGCACCGCGTCATGCCGGAGGATGGCCGCTTCTACTTCTGCCGGGTAGATATTCATGCCGCCGCTGATGATCATGTCCTTCATGCGGTCCACGGCGTATACGTAGCCGTCTTCGTCGAACATGGCGAGGTCTCCCGTATGCAGCCAGCCGTCCCGAATAGCTTCGGCGGTCTGCTCGGGGCGCTGCCAGTACTCCTTCATCAAGGAGGTGCCGCGCAGCAGCTTTTCACCGACCACTCCCGGCGGCACATCTTGCCCCTGTTCATCCACAATGCGGACCTCCACCCCAGGTGCAGGCAAACCTCCCGCGCCCGCTTTGGTGGCGTGGTCTTCAGCCGTCAGCATTACGCCGCCCGGGCCCATCTCGGACAGACCGTACATGCCGCACAACTTGAGGTCCGGAAAGACTTCCCGTATCCGTTCCAGCAGCGCCAGCGGCATAGGCGCGGCTCCGTAGGCCCCCACTTCCAGCGAACTGACATCCCGTCCCTGAAATCCCGGCACCTTCAGCAAGAACTGGTACATGGTGGGCGGCCCGAAGAAGACCTGTACCCGCTCGCGCTCGATGGTGTCGATGACCTGTACCGGGTCGAAGGTAGGCAGCACGATATGACAGCCCGCCAGCAGGGTCGTGGAATTCAAGAAGAGGTTAAGCTGAGCCGAGTGGTATAGCGGAGCCACATGTAGGGTGCGCGGGCGCATTGGCATCCTGGTCACGATGGTGCACATCACCGCCACATGCCGCAGCGCCCGGTGGGTCAGTACCACGCCCTTGGGGATGCCGGTGGTGCCGCTGGTATACAGGATTTCGGCGTTGTCGTCCTCGTGGGGGCGGTTTTCCAGAGCCTCGGAGGACGCCTGAGCACTCATAGCGGTAAAGTCGTCTGCGAAGGTGCCGGGCGTCAGGGCGAGGCAGCGCACTTCGGTCAGTTCCTGAGAGACTTTTAGTGCGATGTCTTGCAGACCTTGCCCGAAAAGCATCAGCTTGGCGCCCGAATCCTGAAGAGAAAACCGGACTTCCGGCACGGCCGAGCGCGGGTTGATGGTGACCAATACCCCGCCTGCCTTGAAGATGGCGTGAACGGCAATGACAAACTGGTCGCTGTTGGCAGAGTACAGCGCCACCCGGTCACCCGGTTTGACTCCCAGCTCCAGCAGCAGGTTCGCGGCGCGGTTGACCTCTAGGCCCAGCTCCTGCCAGTTCAGGCGGCGGTCTCCGAAAACCAGCGCGGGGCGGCGGGAAAACATCCGGACACTGCGGTCAAAATCTTCTACGAGGGTCATGAATGAAAGCTCCTTAGGAGTGAATGTCGATGCTGATGCCTGGCTGGGCAGTAGGTAGACCGGGCCTTAGCGCGGAGCCATCCGGATAGCGCCGTCCAGCCGGATAACCTCGCCGTTGAGCATGGCGTTGTCAAAGATGTGGCCCACCAGAGCAGCGTATTCAGCCGGGTCGCCCAGGCGGCTGGGAAAGGGCACCTGTGCTCCCAGCGAGTCCTGCGCTTCCTGCGGCAGTCCGGCCAGCATAGGCGTCATGAACAGCCCCGGCGCAATAGTCACCACACGGATGCCGCTACGGGCCAGGTCGCGGGCAATCGGCAGGGTCATGCCCACGACGCCGCCCTTGCTGGCCGAGTAGGCCGCCTGTCCAATCTGGCCGTCAAAGGCCGCCACCGACGCCGTATTCACCAGCACGCCGCGCTCGCCGCCCTCATTCGGCTCGTTGTCCAGCATGGCCTGAGCCGCGAGGCGAATCACGTTGAAGGTGCCAATCAGGTTGACCCGGATGACCCGCTCGAACAGTTCCAGCGGAAAGGGGCCTTTTTTTCCGGCGGTGACAGCCGCGTTGCCGATACCCGCACAATTGACCGCGCCGTGAATGGCCCCGAAGCGTTCGCGGGCCGCGTCGATGACCGCCTGTACCTGCGCCTCGTTGCTCACGTCAGTTTTCATAAACAGGCCGCCCAGCTCTTCGGCAATGGCTTTCCCGGCCTCCTCGTTCATATCCAGAATCACTGGATGGCCCTGTTCGCTGGCAATTTTGCGGGCCGTTGCTGCGCCCAGGCCAGATGCGCCGCCGGTTACTAGAATGGCTTTGTTGGTAAATTTCATTTCATCCCTCCATCAGTCCAGACATGGTTTTTGTACTGTTCGCGGATTTCGCGTTTCAAAAATTTGCCGGTCGCGCCAATCGGCAGTTCGCTGACCGCCAGAAAATCATCGGGAATCCACCATTTGGCGATGTGACCCTTCAGGTATTCGCGCAGTTCTGCGGGGCTGGGGGCGTCGCCGTGCGGAATAAAGAGGGCCAGCGGGCGCTCAGTCCATTTTGGATGCGGCACAGCGACCACCACTGCCGCTGACACACCAGGGTGGGCCATCAGCGCGTTTTCCACCTCTGCCGAGGAAATCCACTCGCCGCCCGATTTCACCAGGTCTTTGGCGCGATCCTGCACCCAGACCTCACCGCTCGCCGAAATAGTGGCGATGTCTCCGGTATCCAGCCATTTTTTCCCGTCCAGCTCGACAAAATCGCTGGTCACGCCACGCTTGTAGTACTCTCCGGCAATCCAGGGGCCACGCACAAGCAGCCTTCCCATCGTCGCGCCGTCGTGCGTTACGGGCTGGCCGTGGTCGTCAAGCAGCGCCACCTCGATAAAGGGCACCACGCGGCCCTGTTTACTGCGGTGGGCAAAGCCCTCGTCGCTGACGGGGTCAATGCCTGCGGGCACGTTGCTGCACGTCGCCAGTGGGCTGGTTTCGGTCATACCCCACGCCTGCATCATTTGGAGGCCGTGACGCTCATACAGGGCGCGAATTAGGACTTCAGGCACGGCGGTGCCGCCACAACCGATTTTGTTCAGTGCCGAGACGTCGTAAGGCTGTCCGGCAGCGGCGGCGCGGTCAAGTTCTTCCAGCAGCGCCAGCATCACCGTAACCACGCCCGCGCACATCGTGGCCTTCTCGTCTTGCAGGGTGCGGGCCACCGAGGGGCCGTCGTTGAAAACCCCAGTAAAGGCCAGCCCCGCGCCGTACAGCAGCGCCGTGTGAACTGTGCCCCAGGCATTGGCGTGAAACATCGGCACAATTGGCAGAACAACATCGTACTGGCCGATGCCAAAAGCGTCGGGGTGCCCGCTGGCCAGCGCGTGCAACATGAGCGAGCGGTGGGTGTACAGCACGCCCTTGGGGTTGCCGGTCGTGCCAGAGGTGTAGCACAGCATGGCCCCAGACTTCTCGTCCAGTTCGGGCCAGGCGTAGGTTTCGGGCTGAGAGGAAATCAGGTCGTCGTAGCCATGCGTTCCTTCGGGAACCTGAGCAGAGAACACGATGACCTCTTTCAGTTCTGGACACTGCGCCCTGAAGGCGGGCAGCAGCGGCAAAAACATGGAGTCAAGCAACAGGACTTTTGCACCTGAGTCGTTCAGAATCCAGACCAGTTGCTCAATGGGCAGGCGGATATTGAGGGTATGAATCACCGCGCCCATGCTGGGAATCCCCAGATACGCTTCAAGGTGATAGAAGCTATTGACCGCCAGCGTCGCCACGCGGTCACCAGGCTGCACGCCGAGCTGCTGGAGTGCCCCGGCAAGTTGGGCCGAGCGCCTGGCAACCTGCCCCAGGGTGGTGCGGTGCCTGGACGCCGTCGGCTGCCCAGCCTCGTTCTTGCCCGCCACCATGAGCGAGGTGACGGGGCGCTCTGGAAACAGGGTCAGGCAGCGGGGCAGCAGGGCCTGGGTGGTGAGTTGAACGTCCATCATAAGGGGGCCTCCTGGCCATGAGCGACGGGATAAATATGAGTGGGGCGCAACTTAATTTGGCGAGATACCAGAGTGATCATTGGTCACACGTCCCCTCCACCCCTTCCGCCGCTCCGCTCCTGTGCTACGCAGCTTCGCGAGTCCCCCCTCTTCTACAAGGGGCGAGGGAAAAACAGCCTGTGACTCAGGTTTTTTCGGCCCTCTACCCTGGTGGGAGTGGTACAGCTTGCAGAGGAGGCTATGGGGCGAATTTGAGTTCAATCGGCACAGGCTGCCGCGATCTCACAGTTCTGAGTGACACCTGGAAAAGGGCCGGAAGAGAAGAACGACACCGTCTCTCCCGGTC
>NZ_JAGLBG010000128.1 GCF_018260405.1 Deinococcus sp. | reverse complement strand
CGCGGGCCAGCGTCTGGTTGGTCACGGGCGCGGCCTGCCAGCCCCAGGCCGCCGCTACCTCCTCCTCGATCTGCGGCGAAACGTGCGCGTAGGTGCCCACCGACCCCGAGAGCATCACGACCTGCACACGGCCACGCGCGGCATTTAGGCGCTCGATGTCGCGGTCCAGCGCCGTCATCCAGTTTAGGAACTTGAGGCCAAAGGTCATCGGTTCGGCGTGGATACCGTGGGTGCGGCCCACCGTCGGCGTGTGCTTGTAGGCCACCGCCTGAGCGCGGCACACCTCGCGCAGCGCCTTGACGTCGGTCAGGATAATCCGCAGCGCTTCGTCGAGTACCAGGTTCTGGGCGGTATCTACCACGTCGGTGCTGGTCAGGCCATGGTGAATGAAGCGGGCTTCCTCACCGTAGCGCTCGGTCAGGGCGCGGGTGAAGGCTACGATGTCGTGGCGAGTCACGGCCTCGATTTCGGCCACCTTGAGGGCAAAAGCCTCGTCAATCGGGTCGGCCTGTGTCTTGGCAACCAGGGCGTCGTAGGCGGCGCGGGGTACCTCGCCGTGGTGCGACTGGGCATCCATGGCAGCCAGTTCCACCCGCAGCCAGGCGCGGTACTTGCTGGCCTCACTCCAGAGGGCCTTCATTTCGGGGGTCAAATAACGGTCAATCATCGGCCTACAGCCTATCCCAAGGCCGACGCGGTTATTTAACGTGCGGGCTATTCGCCAGGAGCTTGCAACCGTCTGTATTTCTGCCAAGACAGTGCGCGTCAACAGGAGGTTTTTAGCTTCTCCACCCTCACGGGAAACTGGCACAGCTCACACTGCGAGAGGTAGGAACTTGGCAGGGCGAGGTCACGCGAATGACGTCCCAGACAAGTTAACTGAGCTTTACATTGCTGTAGCGGGGCAAAGATTCCGGGAGACTATTTGAGATACGGCGCAAAACGGGCCAGATCGTCCGGGCTGGGGTTGGTGTTGGCGCTGATCAGGCTACTGCCGCCGAAAGTGAGCATGATCTTCGTGCCCAGCGCCCCCTTGGGGTGGCCGTAGCGGGTATTGACACTGAAGGGGCCGGTGAGCACCGAGCGCATAGTGAAAGGGTCAAAGATCAGGGTATTCCCGCTCATGTCCGGCTGGCTGGCCTTGACGCCGCCCGAAGCCACCACAAAGCCGCTGCGGACGTACAGAACAATGGTCTCCGCCGTCAGCTCCTTCACGCGGGCATCCGAGTAACTGACGTTGCCACTGGCGCTGGCGGTGCCGCTTTTCAGGTCGTAAACCACGTTATTGGCCTTCAGCACGCCGCCCTGCTTTGTCTTGAGCGTAGCGTTCTGGGCCACCAGAGAATCGTCGGGTTTCAGCTGCATTTTTGCGCCGCTCAGCACCATTCCGCCTCTGGTATCGGTGGCGGTGCCGCCCGAGGGCAGATCGGTGGCCCCGGTTTCCAGGTTCAGGTTCTGTGCGCCGCGCGGGGTCACAGTCAGGCCGCCGAAGCTCATGGCCTGGGCCTGACTGGGCAGCCACGCCAGGGTCAGCGAGGTGAGCAGGGGAAAAAGAGGGTTGGGCTTCATACCGGCCCAGCTTACCCCCACCCCCGCCCTGTGGGTTGTGCTGGACGTGAGCGCCCGAGTCAGACTCGTTTCAGCTTGCCGGGGCGACCCAGTCTCCCCCGCCCAGCACTGTCCCGGCACTGTCAGTTGGGCGTTATGCAAGCGCAGGTGGTGCCCTCTTGACCAAAGCGGCACCCAGAATGGGGCCTGGTCGCTTCCCGACTGTGCTGGAATCGCTGGGGAGTCCCCCGGCAAAGCTTCAGCACTTGATCTAGACTTAAGACGTTGTGAAGTCTGCTGCCCTGTTCGTCTGCCTCGCTCTATCGCTGCTCTCCCCGGCGGCTCTGGCCGCGCCCCGCGTGGGGGTGCATGACAGCTTTACGCGCGTCGTGTTTCCGCTGCCCAGAGCGGCGGCTATCTCGACCAGCCTGGGCGGGCAGCATGTGACGGTCAAGGTCGGCGTGGGCCTCCAGCCGGGGCGCGGCCAGCTGCACGCGGTGGGGGTCAGCGCCTACGCTGTAAAGGGCAGAACCGTGACTGTGGCGCTGGCTCCTGGCTACCGTAAAGCCACCGCGAAGGTGCTGGCCGCCACCGGAAAAGAACCCGCCCGCCTGATCATCGATGTGCCGCGCCAGCAAGAAACTGCCCAAATAAAGGGCGCTCCCCGGCCGCACGGGGCCGTGATCCGCCCAGCCAGCAGCCGCGCGGCGGCCCGGCCCCGTGTGGTGATCGACCCTGGACACGGCGGCGTCGATCCGGGTATGACCAGTCTCTGGGTCCGCGAAGAAGACGTGACCCTCGATGTTGGGCTGCGAGTACGTGACCTGCTGCGAGCCAAAGGGGTGGACGTAGTCATGACCCGCGACACAGACCGCCATCTCAGCGCGGACAAGGCCACCGACCTCGATATGCGCTCGAATCTCGCTAAAACCGACAAGGTGGCCGCTTACATCAGCATTCATGTGAACGCGGGCGACTCTGCCGGAGCCGAGGGCATCGAAACCTATTATTTCGGGGAGCCTCTTTCGGGCAGCAACCGCAGCCTGGCAGTGGCCGAAAACGGCGGGGGATCGGTGGGACGCAACCTGACCCGCAAGGCCGCCGACAAAGCCCAAAGTATGCTTGGTGACATTCTGGCGCAGGCCAAAGTCGCCTTTTCCAGACAGCTGGCCCAGAAGGTGCAGCACAGTCTGCTTGCCACCACGGGCGCGGCCAACCGGGGGGTACACACCGACGCCTTTTATGTCATCCGTGACCCCCGCACCGCTGCCATCCTGACCGAAATCGGGTTCGGCAGCAGCCAGCGCGAAGGCCCTCTACTGGCAACACCGGCCTACCGCGCCAAAATTGCCCGTGGAATTGCCCAAGCGATTCTCGATTTCCTGCACATAGATTGAACACTGTGAAGGCAGATGAACCTACCTTAAAGGGCGTTAACGAAACAGAAGGCAGTCCGTATCAGAGGCAACGGGCAGGCACAAAAAAAGGGAGAGTTGCTGATAGCGCAAGCTCTCCTCTGTCTGGAAGGCCGGTTTATTTTTTGCGCGTTCCCCCGGTTAGACCGAGCGCCCGTAAAACGATGACGGCTGGAATGGCCATAACAGCGCTGAAGGCCGCCCACAGCGCCCCCGGTATGCTGGGCAGTATCCGGCCCTCGGCGCGGCTCGGCACCTGCGGCAGCACACGCGGCAGCTGCGGAGTCGGCACACCAAGCACCCGGTTACGCGAATCCTTGACGGGCTTCTGGGCATTGGCAATGGCTTCCAGCTCCTGCTGGCCGGGGGTCATGTCGATTTTGGCTCCGGCGGCGTTCAGCGCGGCCTTTTTGGCAGCGTTAGCCGCACCCCCGGCGCGTGTACCGAATTTCTGCGAGTACACCCAGGTCACTTCGGCCCCAAAGAAAAAGATCATCGCGCTGTAATAAATCCAGAGGAGCAGCGCCACCAGTGTGCCCGCTGCCCCGAACGCGCTGCCGGGCGCGGCCCGCCCGAAATAGATGCCAATGAGCAGCTGGCCAATGGTAAACAGCAGGGCGGTAATCGCGCCGCCGACGATCACTTCGGACCATTCCAGCTTCACCGACGGCAGGAACTTGAAGATGGCCGCGAACACCCAGGTCAGGAAAAAGGTGGATAGCGCGAAGGTCAGAAAGCGCACCGCGAACGCCCCGACCCCAAAGCGGTCTCCGAGGTTCTGCGCGATGGCCGACAGATAGGTATTGAGGCCCAGGAACATCAGCAGAATCAGTCCGATAGCCAGAATCAACAGAAACGAGGTCAAGCGGGTCTTGGCAACGGCGGCGATGCCCTGTGGTGGGGCCGGATCCGCGCCCCACATGCTGTTCAGGGCGTCTTGCAGCTGCACAAACAACCCGGTGGCCCCCATAAACAGGGTCACGAAGCCGACCAAACTAGCCGTCAAGGTGCCTTTGGCCAGGGTGGCGGTGTCGGGCACGATACTTTTGAGGTAACCGGCGGTCTTTTCTCCTAGGTTCTGGGAAATCATGCCGCCCGGCCCGAACAGCTGATCAAGCACGGTTTGGTCAGTCAGAAAGCGTCCAGCAATCGCCACGGCAAACAGCAGGAGCGGCGCGATACTAAACATAGCGTAGTAGGCGATGGCCGCCGACAGGCGCGGGGCTTTGTCCTGCCCGAAGGCCAGCACCGCCTCACGCGTCATAGAAAAGAGATTGGCGGGCTTCAGGGCAACGGTATTCACCTCCGCAGTCTATAAGGGCCTCCCACCAACAGGCGTGAAGGCTGGGTTCAGAAAAGGCCCATACAGGAAAGGCCCGTACAGAAAAGCACCGTACAGCTGCGGGAGTCCCGGTACACCGCCAGCCCCCCTGATTCAGGCGGCGCAAAAGCCTCTCCCCCTTTCGTTTAGCCCTCAACCGTCAGGCGCAGTAGCCCTCTTTTGCCCGCTGCTCACTACCAGTCACCGAACTGCTCTAAACAACGTGGCCTTTTTGGGCCAACTGCTCTAGGTTAGGGGCATGCGGCCCATTCCAGAAGGTTTTACGCAGACCCTGCTCGCGCAGGTCACCGACGAGATGACGGTCAATTTCGGCGAACTCGGCCAGGTGCATCCAGTTTACGCCACCTACTGGATGGCTAAACATTTTGAAGAAGCCGGGCGCAAGATTATTTTGCCGTACCTGGAACGCGGCGAAGGCGGCATAGGCTCGGAGGTCGAGGTGCGGCATACCGCCTCGGCCTTACCAGGTATGACCGTGACCATTACCGCCACCTTTGAGCGCCAGGAAGGGCGGCGCATCTACGCGGCGATGCGGGCGACCAACGAACTGGGCGATGAGATCGGCGCGGGCCGCACCACCCAGGTCATCTTGCCGCAGGCCCGCATAGACGACAACTTCGCAGCGCTGCGGGAGCGCTGGGCGCAGCGCCAGCAGGCACAGGCAAAAGCCTAGAGTAGGGCCAGGGTTGCGCACCTGGCTTCAGCAGGCTGCTGGCTTCAGCAGGCTGCTGTCATCAGCACGGCGCAGCGGCCCACGCCAGCGCTGTGCCTACGCATGTACCAACATGGCTGCGCCGCTTTCAAC
>NZ_JAGLBG010000127.1 GCF_018260405.1 Deinococcus sp. | reverse complement strand
GCTAGGGTAAGCTGCGCGTTCCACCGTTAAAGCCTAAAACATTTCCCATGGTTAGGGCCTCAGACAGCCTCTAAGAAAAGAACGTGGTTGCCGGGGCTAGTTTATATAGACTGCCGTCTGTTTCGTTGATACCCCAGGACTGCGCCGGGTGGCCCGCCCTACGCCCGGAACCCGTTTTTGTGCCGATTGGCTCTGCGGCGCCCCTCTAAGAGTCCGCTCGGATTGAATCTGAAATAACTAGACTCAATCCGAGCGGATGCGAGAAGGAACAATACAGGTTTCGCGGTAGGGCCGCTACCCTTCAGCGTACTTAGTGCTTAATCAGCAAATCCGCTACTGCCCCCTGCGCGGCGATCACGTCGAGCGGCCCACTCGCCAGTCGTGCCAGTCCTGCTCGTTGATCGGCGCTAAGCTCAAGCACATGCTTGAGCTCAGCCACCGTCTGGGCAAAGCGTCCGGCGGCGCGGGCCACATACAGGCGCGTTCTGGCTACCGCGTCTGCCGGGCTTCCCAGCTTGAGGGTACGGCCCTGGGCACTGGTCGCCGCATAGGTCAGCATCAGCAGGTCGGCCAGCCGCAGCACCACCGCCTGCTCCTGGCGTAGGCCTTTGCCGTAGTTTTCGGCGGCCTGGCGCAGTAGACCTACGCTTAAAGCCCGCATGTCCCCGATAACTTGGGCTACGTCGTCGCCTGCGTCTTGCACGGCCAATGCTTCAGCGGGCAGCCCCGAGAGGGTACGCAACGGAATCAGCAGACGGTTGATCTCGTTGGTGCCCTCGAAGATGCGCTGCACGCGGCTGTCGCGGTACTGGCGCTCGATGTCGTACTCGCCGCTGAAGCCGTAGCCGCCGTGAATCTGCACCCCTTCATCGACGGCGTAGTCCAGCAGTTCGGTGCCCAGCACTTTGACCATGCTCGCCTCGGCGGCATGAGCTTCGATGGCTCCCAGCTTGTCCTGACCGCCCGCAACCGCTGCGTCAATGCTGCCCACCGTGCGGTAGACGGCGCTCTCGACGGCGTAAATCTCGGCAGAAATGTTCGCCAGCTTCTTACGCACCGCCCCAAAATGGCTAATCGGCTGCCCAAACTGCTGGCGCTCCTGGGCGTAGGCCAGGGCCACCGCCAGCGCAGCTTTGGCCGCGCCCACGCCGCCCGCGCCGAGCTTATAGCGCCCGATATTCAGGATGTTGAAGGCGATTTTGGCCCCGTCGCCGGGCTGTCCCAGCAAGTTTTCCGCCGGAATCTGCGCGTCCTCGAAAAACACCGCGCAGGTGCTCGACGAGTGCAGGCCCATTTTGTGCTCCTCGCGGCCCACGCGCACGCCCGGGAAGCCGCGCTCGATCAGGAAGGTGCTGAATTTATTGCCCTCTGGCGTGCGAATCTGCGCGAACACCGTGAACAGATCGGCGATGCCCGCATTGGTAATCCACATTTTGCTGCCGTTCAAGACATAGTGACTGCCGTCATCGCTCAGTACGGCGGTGGTGCGTGCGCCCATCGCATCCGAGCCGCTGCCGGGTTCGGTGAGGGCATAGGCGGCGATCCACTCGGCGCTCATCAGTTTTTCCAGATATTTCGCCTTCTGCGCGGGCGTGCCGAAGTACACCAGCGGCAGCAGTCCGATGCCCGCCTGCCCACCGAAGGTCACGCCAAAGCCGCCCGTGCCGCCCAGCTTCTCGGAAATGATCGTGCTGGACACTTTGGGCAAATCCAGGCCGCCCTCGTCCTCGGCCACCTCAGTCTGGAAAAAGCCCAGTTCGGCCACCTGGCGTAGCAATCTGGCGTTCAGGCCGTCGGGCTTGCTTTCCAGTTCGGCCATGCGCGGCATCAGTTCGCGGTCTACAAACTGCTGGGTCAGCTCGGCGATGCTGCGGGTAGTGTTATCGAAATCCTCGGGAGTGAAGGGGGCGGTGTCGCTCAGCAGCCAGTGGGTGGATTTGTTCAAGGTCGAGGTCATAGTTGGTTTTCTCCTGAGCTATTATCGCTCAATACGACAATCCGAACAGGGTGACGGCATTGCCCTCCAGGGGCAACTCACGTCGCCCAAAAATGAGAGCAAAGGGTCTCAAATGCGAGGTCAGGTCTAGGAAGAGGCAAGCAGCACAGTCCACGAATAGCGGAATTTCTCTTACGTTCTTGTCTCTCTGCTGTGCATTTGGAAACTCAAATCCCGACGTGAGTTGCTCCTGGGAACGTCTCCGAGGAGCAGTTTTGTTGTCACCAACAGAAATTGTCCTCGATCGGGGACGATTTCTCATAAAGTTTGTTAGGCTGCCAGGGAATTAGATAGTGAATCGCAGCAAGTTTATAGTCAGTGTAGTGGCAAGGCGATGCCTTGGACATATTTTTAGCATGGATTTCGATATAAACTTAACCGGAGACGGTTTTTCTCCGTTTTCATCCTGCTAGTTCACAAAATCACTTTCGCAAGAGGTCGGTTTTGCGTGAAGACGTCGCTGCCCGAAGACGGGAAGTGGTGAGAAACGGGGTGACCTGTGAAACTCCTAGGCTCAGCTCAGGATTCGATTAATTCGAGCGAAACAGCTGGAACGGCGAAAAAGAGGCTGGGGAGGCCGCTTTCCTGGCTTATCCCCGTCAAACCTTCTCATCAATATAGTTGCAAATTGCAATAATCTAACAGGGCGGGCGGGATAGGTGCGGCCCGCCCCCTTCCCTATGACGATTTCCCCCCCTATTCAACTGCTGGTCGCTCTATGGAGCCTCTGGCAATCGCTGGCAGCCGACGGCGCGGCGCGGCTGCGTGAAGAAAGCGGCCTTGACCTCAAGGAATTTATTGCAGCAGGCTACCTGCAAAGCCGGGCTTACTCGCCCGCCGAGCTGGCCGTGGATTTGCAGATGCCGCGTTACGAGGTGAGCCGCCTGCTGGGGAGTCTGGAAGAAAAAGGGTTTGTGCAACGTACCCGTGGCCTCAGCGACAGGCGGCAGGTCGTCGTGGAGCTGACTGCTAGCGGCCTCGCCGCCTGGCAACAGGGCCTTAAGACCGCCGAAGCCGTGACGGAACCGTACCTTTCGGTTCTGGACCGCGCCAAGCGCGAAGACCTGATTCTGACCCTAGCCGGGCTGGTGCGCCCCACCTGAACCCGGCTCATCTCAAGGAGTGCATCCATGCCCCAATCTAACCTGCCCACCCCCGCTTCCGGCTGCCCCTTTAGCGGTAAGACCGAGTCGCTGACCCGCCGTTACGACCGTCTGAGCGACGAAAATACCGACCCCGCCGGGCTGACCCAGGCGCAGACTTACGAGTCGGTGCGCCAGCTGCTCAAGGACGATGAGGCCCCCCAAGCGGGCTTTCTGGCCAAGTTTGCCACCGACCCCACACGCGGTATGCACCCCCCGGTGCTGTACATGCAGGGCGACGAGCATACCGAGATGCGCCGCGCCACGGCCAGATATTTTACCCCCACTGCCGTGAACAGTTACGCCCCTATGATTGCGGGCCTGTGCGACGAGATGCTAGGCGAACTGCACAGCAAGGGCGAGATGAATCTGGACGACCTGAGCCTGCGCCTGGCCGTTGAGGTTGCCGCTAATGTAGTCGGGCTGAACAGCAGTCTCCTGCCAGGCATGGAAAAACGCATTGAGGCGTTCGTCTCTACCGGGATGGACGGCGCACCGGGCGCGGTGATCAAGTCCTCGCCCCTCCGCAACGTTTCGATGGGCGGATCGGTGGCGCTGTTCTTCGGTCTGGACGTCAAACCAGCCATTGAGGCCCGCAAGAAGGCCCCCAAGGACGACCTCATCAGCTACCTGCTGGAGCGCAAGTACAGCGACCAGGAAATCCTGACCGAGTGCATCACCTACGCTACTGCCGGGATGATTACCACCCGCGAATTCATTACCCTGGCGGCTTATCAGTTGCTCCAGCGCCCCGAACTCCGCGCCGATTATGTGCACGGTACCGAGAAGGAACGCCACGCGATTTTGCACGAGCTGCTGCGCCTTGACCCAGTGGTGACTATGTTGTACCGCAAGGCCGAGAAGGATATGGAGGTTGAAGGCCAGCAGTATCCGGCGGGCACCACTTTTGCCCTTAACATTCAGACCGCTAATGCTGACCCCGCCGTGATGGGCGACGACGCCGACGAAATTTGCCCGCACCGCAAGTTGCCGCGCGGCGTGCAGGCGCAGGGGCTGGCGTTCGGCGATGGCGCTCACCGCTGCCCCGGCGCGTTCCTGGCGATAAAAGAGTCGGATATGTTCCTGCGCCGCCTGCTGATGTGGAACGACCTGGAAATTGTGAGGCACCCGACCATCGGCTCTAACGAAATCGTCAAAGGCTATGAACTGCGCGGACTGCGTGTTCGTTTAAGCCGCCAGCAGAACAACCAAGGAGCAATCGCATGAGCAAATTACCCTTAAATCAGCCTGCCCCCGACTTTGCCGGAGTCAGCGACGATGGCAGGCCGATTTCACTGGCCGGACTGCGCGGCAAATGGGTGGTCTTGTACTTCTACCCTAAGGCCAATAGCTACGGCTGCTCCATTGAGGCGCAGAAATTCGAAGCGACGCTGCCCGAATTTGAAAAGTACGGAGCGCAGGTGATCGGCATCAGCACCGACTCGGAGGGCGGGCAGGCGTCTTTCCGCGAAAAGTGCCACCTGAGCTACCCACTGCTGCCTGACCCTGACCGCACCATTTGTAAGGCCTATGGCGTGATGGGCGGCCTGACCTCGCTGATGGGCGTGTCCAACCGGGCGTCTTTTGTCATTGACCCGGAGGGCAAGCTGGTTTACGAACTCCGGAACATGCTCCATACCGTTCACGTTCCCGGCGCACTGGCTGCACTGGAAAAGCTTGGGGCGGGCAAAGCTCAGGCCTGAGCCAGAAAAGGCCGCCGACCTCAGCCAGTAATTGGGAGCCTGGCTCCTGCTCGTCAGGGGTAAGGCGGCGCTCAGGGACTTCGCTGCCGACCATCAATCAGGTGGGTCTTTGAAACCTCTGGATGGCTCTCCAGAAACTGGGTCATACGGCTTGCGGAATCTGTAGCAGCACCGTCAGTTCCATACCTTCCTTATACTGCACGGCGTGTCCTCATCCTCAACTTCTTCAGTACCACGCTGGATCAGTGTGATACTGAGTTTTATTCCTATTTTTCCACCGCTTTATCTTCTGGCT
>NZ_JAGLBG010000126.1 GCF_018260405.1 Deinococcus sp. | reverse complement strand
TGCTGCGGTTACCCGTGGGGTCGGCTCCGTAAGCATCCTTGTCCGTCGCGGCGCAGGGAATGTCGTAGACCTGGAAGAACTTGACGGCCTGGGCCTGGTCGACCTTCGTAATGCTGGTGATGGTCGTCGAAGCGGCAATTTCGGCGCTGCTCAGCTTGCCGTCGCCGTTGGTATCGGCGCTTGCCGGGTAATAACGGATATTGTCGGGGGTCTTGACCTTGCCGGTGGGGTCGGGCGTGTTGGTCAGGGTGTACGACTCGCCGGCCACGTTACCGGTGTTGGTCAGGATGTACAGGAAGCTGACGTTCTTGTCACAAGGCTTGACCGTGGCGGTCTGGCCGGGTGCGGTGTAGTCGGGCTTGGTGGGGTCGGTGGTGTTGCCGTCGTTCGGGGTAATGGTGAAGCTAGGAACGGGCGAAACCGTGGTCACGACTGGATTCGAAGGCACCTTGATTTCAGTCGTGCCGCCTTCCGGCGTGAAGTAGATGTCGGCGATGTTGGTGATGATCGTGCCAGCGGGCGCACCGTTAGGGGTAGCGGCGGCGGTGGAAGCAGCCAGAGCAGCGACCAGGGAAATAAGGGACCAGGACTTCTTCATGTTAACTCCTTGACAAAAGGTTGAACTCGGAATGATGGCTGACTGAATTGACTCTGACGCGGAAGCTCGGCTTCCACGACTTGTCCGGGGAAAGGTGGGCGACGCAGCCGCACGTGGGCTGGTGCCGCGTGACTGGTGGTTGCCTAACAAGTGCTCTTGCGGTACGTTCTGCCGCCCTTTGCGGAATACTGGGCCGCTCACTGCCCGCTGGGAGGTGGTGTGGCTAGCCAGATGTTGGTCACATGAGGTCTTTTTTAAGGAGGTTGCCGCCGTCACCGTCTGGGGACCTGATACCAGGGTTTCGGCCTTGCCCGGCACTTCACTTCTGACCAGGGCCTGATTGAGGCTGGACTTAACCTCACGTGCCGGACGCTGCGCCAGCGCAAGGCTGGTCAGGGTCAGGCTGTTCAGGGCCGGGAAGAAGAGAGTGGGCAAAACCTTCATGCTAAGAAACCTCCAAAAAAAAGACCGACAGTGTGGAAAGTCCACGTTCTGTCGGTCGCGCCACTAGCTCCGCATCTGGCAAGGCGCCCGATTGGGCCAGATGGTTCATCGCTCCAAAACAACTAAACGGAAAACATAACTGTCAGTGTGCTGAACAGTCATACCGGCTTAAGTGAGGAGCCGAGGATAAGGTGAGCTTTCAGACTGTTGGAATACCTTCCCACGACGTATGAAATTTCTCACTTCCGCTATCCTGCTTTATGATCACTTTATTAAAGAGGTTTGTCAAACCCCCAATGGGCCTGTTTGCGCTTTGGCGATGGGGGTACCATTCCCCCCATCAAATGAATCTATCTCTTCTATGAAACGGTTAAACAGGTAGCGGCTGTCGTGCGGCCCGGGGCTGGCTTCGGGGTGGTACTGCACCGAAAACACCGGGTAGCGCGTGTGTGCCATGCCTTCGAGCGTGCCGTCGTTGAGGTTGACATGGGTGGCAACGAAGGTGCCGTTCGGAATGCTGGCGAGGTCCACGGCGTAGCCGTGATTCTGGCTGGTGATCTCGACCGTACCCGTCAAGAGGTTCTTGACCGGCTGGTTCCCGCCCCGATGTCCGAATTTCATCTTGAAAGTCTTGCCGCCCGCGGCCAACCCTAGAATCTGGTGCCCCAGGCAGATTCCAAAGGTCGGGAGCAGCCCCATCATTTCCCAGGCGGTTTTGTGGGCATATTCCAGCGGTGCGGGATCGCCGGGGCCGTTAGACAAAAACAGGCCGTGCGGTTGCAGCGCCATAATCTGCGCCGGGGTGGTGTGCGCCGGAACCACGATGGGTTCGATGCCGACCTCGGCCAGCCGCTCGATGATGGTGTGTTTGATGCCGAAATCCATGAGTACCACGCGTTTTCCCTGGCGCAGAGTAGGAAAGGCGTAAGGCAGCGGCGTGGTCACTTCCCTGGTCATGTCGTGGCCGTCGATGTCCTGATGATCGCTGGCCCGCTGCGCGTAAACCTGCTCCTCAGCTGAAGTGAATTCGCCGTATGGGTCTTCAGGATGGGTATACGAGCGGTGGGCGATGACGCCCTTGACCACACCGCCCTCGCGCAGGCGGCGCACGAGTGCCCGCGTATCGATGCCCTGAATACTAACCACGCCGTACTGCTGCATAAACGAGTCGAGCGACTGCTGGGCGCGGTAGTTGCTGTATTCGCCGCTAAATTCCCGCGCGATGAAGCCGCGCACGTAGGGCTTGTTGCTCTCCATGTCATAGATCGCCACGCCGTAGTTGCCGACATGCGGGTAGGTGATCGTCACGATTTGCCCGTTGTAACTGGGGTCGGTCATGATTTCCTGATAGCCGGTCATAGACGTGTTGAAGACGACCTCACCGATGGTTTCCCCACGGTGCCCGAACGCGTAACCGCGGTAGATGGTGCCGTCTTCAAGGGCGAGAATGGCGCGTTCTTTACGGATCATAGATGGACCTCCATACCGCCTCGCTGGGCGCGTTTCATGGTGGAAGCTGAGAAGCAGCTCTCGACCGCTTAGATTATCAGGTCGGGTGTAAGCCAATGTCATGTTTTGCGGCGTGAACGAGGAGGCGCAGAAAGTGGTCAGGCCGCACAAGGGCGTGTCAGGCCAAAGACTTGAACATGGCAATCTCGTTGCAGTTCTCGAAAAAGGCGCAGCGCTGGCATTCTGACCAGACTTTGGGGTGCAGGCTGGTCTTTTCGATGCGTACAAAGCCGCAGCGCTCGAAAAAAGTCTGCTGGTACGTCCAGGCGAACAGGGCTGGAAGGTCAATCGCCCGCGCCTCTACCTCGCAGGCCAGCACCAGCTGTTTGCCCAGGCCGCGCCCCTGCATGTTGGGATGAATGGCGAGGCCGCGAACCTCGGCCAGGTCGGGGGCCAGGATATGCAGACCGCACACACCGACCAGGCCGCCCGGTTTTCCCGCGTGGGCTTCGGCAAAGATTAGGTGAAAATCCCGGATGGTTTCGGCCAACAGCGCCCTGGAACGCACCAGCATCTGCCCCCGGCTAGCCCAGTAGCCGATCAGTTCATGAATGGCGTCTATATCCGAGAGTCTGGCCTTACGCGATCTGAGGGGCGCGTCCGGGTGAACGTCGGGGATGGCGATGGAATCGAGGGAAAGGAAGGTCATGACTTACCCCCGTGCCAGGTACGCAAGACGCGGTGCGCGGGCAACAGCATAGGCGTGTACCGCGTTTTGGCCTCTACGCACCTTACTGGGTCAGGTCGCGCATCCAGGTGGTGCCGCCGGGGCGCTCGCCTCTGGCCTTGTACGCCTGGATTTGCGGCGCATCGGGGATTTCGCCCATAACTACCGCCAGCGGCACCTGGGTAAAGCCGAAAGTGCCCCAGTCGTTGCCCTTGCTGAACATGTAAATGGCCCGGTCGCCGCGCCCCTGCGCGTACTCCACAGCGCTCATGACCAGTCGGCGGCCCAGACCCGCGCCGCGTGCTGAGGGCATGACCGCCGCGCCGCGCAGCAGGCTGACCCCGTCGCCATGCTCCAGACCGATGGCTCCGACCGCTTGCCCTTCGCGCTCCATGACCCAGTAGGTCGTCCCGTTCGCCAGTGCCGCGCCAGTATCCAGCCCAGCCTCGCGAAATACGGTGGTTACAGTGTCCTTGTCTTCCTGCTTGGCGAGGCGCATTTGAAGGTCGGGCATGGTGGTCTCCTGTATGAAATGAACTGGGAACCGCCGGAGCGGAATAGGGTTTCAGGTTTTGCGTGTCAGTAGCATAGCGCACGGCCCGCCCGGAACGTGTGGTTGTCTGAGCTGCCCCGTTCATCCAGCGGCCCTGGGTTGCGGCATGGCCCTCTTCCAGACCTGTTCGTCCTGAATCCAGCCCCTAAGCACGCCGCTTTTGACCTGAGGGGCTTCTGGCAAAGCGGCTTCGACTTCTGCTGGGCTACTAGGCACGAAGCCGAAGCGCTGCCAGTAGTCGCCTGCCTCGGAGCTGAACAGATACACCGTGTGGTCGCCGCGCAGACTGGCCTGCGTCAGGGCCGAGCTGACCAGCGCCCGCCCCAGCCCGTGCCCACGGAATTGAGGCAGCACCGCCGTCGAACGGATGAGCGACACGCCGTTGCCGTGCTCTAGACCGATGCAGCCGCCGGGCAGGCCGTCCAGCATAGCGAGCCAGTAGGTCGAGCCTTCGGGGGTGATGCTGGAGGTATACAGGCCGCATTCTTTCAGCAGCGTGTGAATGGTGCCGAAGTCGCCGGGCGCAGCTTGCAGCAGGCGAATATGGGTGTCAGTGAGGGCCGGGTTGAGGGTCATGCGGAGGCTCCTTTGGCAATGATGGGCGAACAACTTTGGGCAGTGATGAGGGGCTTCGTCGCCTCACCTGCATACAGACTGGATTTTCATACAGACCAAAAGGCTTAGACTCACCCTGCTTAAGTAAGAGCATAGGCAAATTTTGTGTGGCATTGGTGGGAATCTCTCTGGACATTCAGACCTTTTGCAGACCTTTAGGTGCGCTGGCCTGTTTGCATATTCATACACTATACCTGCAAGTTGATAAGCGTGTCCAGGCACTTACCTCAGAGCGTAGCCGCGCCACATTTGTTTCGTGGCGGCCTGCACAGAACTTTATACTCATATACTCAAACCATGTCTGCCAGACAGCCTGATACCCTGGCCGCCCAGCTGGAGCGCTGGCGGGCCGCCGATTTGCTTAGTAATGAGCAGGCACAGGCCATCTTGGATTTTGAGGCTCTCAGCGTGAAGCACGGGCGCACAAAGTTCTCTGCCGCCCTCATCATTTCCATCATCGGGGCGCTGACGCTGGGGCTGGGCATTATTGCGCTGGTGGCCGCCAACTGGGGCACTTTGCCGCAGAGTCTCAAATTCGGGGGGCTGGTGCTGCTTACGCTCAGCAGCTACGCGGCGGGCTACCTCCTGCGCGACAGGCCTGAGGCCAGCTGGCCTGGAACGGGCGCGGCGCTGTACCTGCTGGGGGGCGTGTTGTTTGGGGCGGTGCTGGCCTTCTTGTCACAGGGGATGCAGCTGAATGTCAATGTTTCTACGCTGCTGATGCTGTGGGGCGCGGGGTTGCTGGCGCTGGCT
>NZ_JAGLBG010000125.1 GCF_018260405.1 Deinococcus sp. | reverse complement strand
GAATTCAGTGCCGCACGTGGTGCATTTGAGGAGTCGTCGGTGGTGAGGCCCGTACCATCTGCGGAGCTTGATGTTGCCCTGCTGAGCGCGGTGTTGGGCTGGACAGGCAGGGTTCTGATACAGACTGCCGGTTGATTCGGTGCAATCCCGAATCAATCCGAGCGGATGCGAGGAGGAACAACAGACGGACTGGGCGGTGTGGAGCCGCAGGCGGCGGCCTTCCCGACTGTGGTGGAATGGAGCGCAGTCCGTCTGACAGACGAAACTTTCGAGTGGGAACTCTTTTGACACGTCCGGGGATAAGCCTCGAACGCTCCCATTTCAGTGGTGTCGGGCGTAGTTCCAGCCTAGCCGGGGATTGGACGCCCTCAGAAAAGCAGTCGAGAACCTTTCCTGAGCAAGCGAGGTTCAGACACTTCCTCACTGCTTTTGTGCCCTAGAGAACTCTATGAGAAAAAGTCTTAATGGGAACCCTTCTCAATTGTAGTAGTATGGCGCTGTAAAACCATATCACCCAAGGAGATCACCATGCCGGACGAGAAAAAGCCTAGCTTTGCCCCCACTGAACCTAGCAACCTCAAGGAGCCTAAAGCGCCCCAGAGCACCCTGACCAACGATTTCGGCGTGCCGGTGGCCGACAACCAGAACAGCATAACCGCTGGCCCGCGCGGCCCCGTGCTGTTGCAGGACCATCACCTGTTGGAAAAGCTGGCCCACTTCAACCGTGAACGCGTTCCCGAGCGCGTGGTTCACGCCAACGGCAGCGGCGCGTTCGGCACCTTCCGCGTGACCCGCGCTATCCCCGAACTGACCGCCGCCAAAATCTTCCAGAAGGAAGGCAACGAGTGCCGCATGCTGGCCCGTTTCAGCACCGTGGCGGGTGAGCAGGGCTTTGCTGATACCGTGCGCGATCCGCGCGGCTTCGCGCTGAAGTTCTACACCGAGGATGGCAACTGGGACCTGGTGGGCAACAACACGCCCGTGTTCTTTATCCGCGACGGCAGCAAGTTCCCCGACTTCATCCACAGTCAGAAGCGCCACGCCGCCACGGGCCGCCGCAGCAACACCATGCAGTTCGACTTCTGGATTCACAAGAAAGAAGCCATGCACCAGGTGCTGTACATGTTCGGTGACCGGGGCATTCCCCGCAGCTTCCGCCACATGAACGGCTACGGCAGTCACACCTACAGCCTCTGGAACGAAAAAGGCGAGCGCGTGTACGTCAAGTGGCACTTCCACACCCAGCAGGGCGTGCAGAACCTGACTGAACAGGAAGCCACCGAAATCGCGGGCAAGAACCCCGACTACGCCCGCCAGGATTTGTTCGACGCCATTCAGCGCGGGGAATTCCCCAAGTGGAAGGTCAGCATTCAGGTGATGACCGAGGAACAGGCGGAGACTTACCACATCCACCCCTTCGACATCACCAAAATCTGGCCTCACAAGGACTTCCCGCTGATGGAAGTGGGCGAGTTCGAGCTGAACGAGAACCCCAAGAACTTCTTTGCCGAAATTGAGCAGGCCGCCTTTGAACCCAGCAACATGCCGCGCGGCTTCGGGGCCAGCCCCGACAAGATGCTGCAAGCCCGCATCATGAGCTACGCCGACGCGCACCGCTACCGCATTGGCGCGAACTACGCCCAGTTGCCCGTGAACCGCGCCGCCGTGCCCGTGAGCAACTACCAGCAGGACGGCTTCCTGCGCCAGTTTAACGACGACGCTGGCCCCACCTACGAACCCAACTCCTTTGGTGGCCCCGCTGCCGACGACAGCCTGAAAGAGCCGCCGCTGATGCTTAGTGGCGCCGCTGACCGCTTCGACAGCTACCCCGAAACCGACGAAGACTACTTCGGCCAGCCCGGAGCGCTGTACCGCATCATGCAGTCCGACGAGCAGCAGCGCATACACGGCAACTACGGCCGCGCCCTGGCCCCGGTGCCACAGTTTATTCAGGACGAATACTGCAAGATGCTGGACAAGGTCGACCCCCGCCTGGGCGCGGGCGTGCGCGAGGAACTGGCGAAAGCCAAGGCCGAGCCTGAACCCGGCATCGAGCAGATTCTGGGAGAGCTTCACACCCACGCTGCTGGCGGCGATATGAAGGTAAGCGGCGAACTGGTCGGCCATCAGATTCAGGAGAAGTAAGTCCCTGCGGGGTAGAGAGTGCGTTATGGCACACCTCTCCCCCGAACGGAGTACAACCGTTCAACCTGAACCCGAATTTTAGAGCTACGCCACAAAGCGGGTTTGGGCACTTTTCCCAGACCCGCCTAACTGTAGCCAAGAGATGTCTGGCGACCCGGCGGCGTCCTTCCGGGGCAGCCAACCAAACAGATGTCAGATTCCAGCCAGTTCTGAGAAACCTAACTAGGCGCTTTATATTGACAAAACTCAATCTATCGATATGATTGAACCTATGAAGCGTGTTCTGATTCTCTGCACTCATAATTCAGCCCGTTCGCAGATGGCCGAGGGCCTGACCCGTGAGGCCGCTCGCCGTGCTGGCTTAGCGCTGGAGGTTCATTCGGCAGGTACTGAAGCCACCTATGTCAAGGAGGAGGCCAGAACGGTGATGCAGGAGTTGGGAATTGACCTTTCAGCTCACACCTCTAAAACCCTGCATGACCTGCCTGACGCTCAGAACTTCGCTTACGTTATTACCGTCTGTGACAGTGCCAATGATGCCTGCCCGGTTTACCCCGGAAAGACTAAGCGCCGCCATTATCCTTTCACCGACCCATCGGGCGGCAGTCTGGAAAAGTGGCGTGAAGTGCGTGACCAGATGAAGGTGCAGTTTGAGGCTTTCGTGGAGGCGCTGGCAAAAGGTGAAGCTGCTCCAGCCACTTACGCTGACAGCCCCGCTGTAAAAGCCCAGTAATGCTGCTCGCCGCCGTCATTTTTCTGCTGACTCTCGTGCTGGTTATCTGGCAGCCCAAGTTCAGGTGGCAGCCGGGCGGCCTGGGCATCGGTTACAGCGCCGTATTCGGGGCGCTTCTGGCCCTGCTGACGGGTGTGGTGCATGTCAGCGATATTTCAACCGTCTGGCACATCATCTGGAACGCAACCGCCACCTTCGTCGCGCTCATCATCATTTCCCTGCTGCTGGACGAGGCAGGCTTTTTTAGGTGGGCCGCGCTGCATGTGGCTCGCTGGGGCGCAGGCAACGGCCATAAACTCTTTGCCCTGGTGGTGCTGCTGGGGGCCGCAGTCTCGGCGCTGTTTGCCAACGACGGCACGGCCCTGATTCTGACCCCGATTGTGCTGGCAATGCTCACGGCGCTGGGCTTTTCGTCTGCCACCACACTGGCCTTCATTCTGGCGACGGGTTTCATCGCGGATTCGTCCAGCCTGCCGCTCATCATTTCCAACCTGGTGAACATCGTGACCGCCGACTTCTTCAAGCTGGGATTCGGGGAGTATGCCTCAGTGATGGTTCCGGTCGATGTGGTTTCTATTCTGGCCAGCCTGGGGACGCTGTACCTGCTGTTTCGCCGGGACTTGCCCCACATCTACGAACTCTCACGGCTCGAAGCGCCGGAAACCGCCATCCGTGACCCACAGGTCTTCAGAACGGGGTTTGTGGTTCTGGGCGTGTTACTGGTGGGCTATTTTGCCGCTGGGCCACTGGGAGTCCCGGTCAGCCTGATAGCAGTGATTGGCGCGGCGCTGCTCTACTTCGTCGCGGCAAGGGGGCAGGTCATCAGCACCAAGAAAGTGCTGGCCGGGGCACCCTGGCAAATCGTGATTTTTTCGCTGGGAATGTATCTGGTGGTTTATGGACTACGCAACGCCGGATTGACCAATTCCCTCACGGGCCTCCTTAATCACCTGGCTGCTGGGGGGCTCTGGACGGGCACTATCGGCACGGGGTTCGTGATGGCGCTGGTTTCCAGCGTGATGAACAACATGCCCAGCGTCCTGATTGGCAATATTGCCATTGCCGACAGTGCCGCTACCGGGCTGGTCAGGCAGGGCATGATTTACGCCAACGTGGTGGGTAACGACCTCGGCCCCAAAATTACCCCTATCGGCAGCCTTGCCACCCTGCTGTGGCTGCACGTTCTTTCGCTCAAAGGCGTCCGTATCGGCTGGGGTCAGTACTTCAAGGTGGGCATTGTTTTGACTCTTCCGGTACTTCTGGTTACTCTGTGCGCCCTCGCCTTTCGCCTCTCGCTGTAAAGGAGCATCACTATGGCAGGAAGAATCGCTGTTTTTGGAGATGTACACGGCAACGGCTACGCGCTGGAAGCGGTAATCAGAGACATGGAAGCTCACCAGCCTGACGAATGGGTCAATCTGGGTGACCAGCTCTTTGGCGGGGCAGACCCGGCGAGGGCCTGGGAACTCCAGCAGCGAATCAGGGAACAGTACGCTGTCAAGGAAATCCGTGGCAATACCGACGAGCGACTGGGCGAAACGCTGACCCCAGAGACCAAAAAACGCGGGATGCTGGAGTGGCTGCACTCGGTCTTGCCACAAGGGGCGGGGCACTACGTGACGAATCTGCCCACCGGCGCGACCCTGGGAGGCGGAAAAGTGCTGGCCGGACACGGCACGCCGACCGACCCCTGGGAATACCTGCTGCGCGGCAGCAAAACCTGGGCCAGCGACGAACTGGTCATGCAGCGTCTGGGTGACGTGGGGGAGGCCCGCGTGGTCATCGTAGGCCACTCGCACCTGGAACATGTCCGGCAGATTGGCCCCCTGACGGTGGTGAACTGCGGCGCGGTCAGCCGCCAGAAAGACGGTTCGCCGCTGGCCCGTTGGGTGCTGCTAGAAGGTGAAGGCGACTTGTGGAACGTGACGTTTAGACGGGTGGCTTACGATGTCGACTCAGCAGCGAACTGGGCCGAGACGCACGCCTATGACGGCGGCAAGGAAGCGCGGCAGTTAATAACCGGAAAAGAAGAGTAGTCTGCTGGATGGGGTAAGGCAGCCTCTCATCCTGGATCTGGTCAGTGGCTTGCTCGATTTTCCCAGAGGTTCTGGGTCTGGCCCACCTGGCAGTGCCAGGTGGGTAAACACTTCGAGACCTCGACTGAGTGCCCAGCGCATGGCCCGTTCTCCAATCTTGAGATAGCTCAGCCCACGTTGCCAAGGTGGGTCTACCATCCGCCGTTTGCCTTCTGTGACGATCTGTACGCCTTTTGTGATCAGAAAGAGCGTTGCCAGCGCCAAAATCATGACGAGCCTATTCAGGCTCGTGACATCACGCAGCTTCGACGA
>NZ_JAGLBG010000124.1 GCF_018260405.1 Deinococcus sp. | reverse complement strand
CGAACGGCAAGCTGCCCGGGCACCTGGGCCTGATTCTCGACGGCAACCGCCGTTTTGCCCGCGCCGCCGGAATGCAGCGCGAAATGGGCCACTCTATCGGCGCGGAAAAAGCGCATGAGGTGCTTCAGTGGTGCCTGGAACTCGGTATTCCGGCAGCGACTATCTGGGTGCTCTCAACCGACAACAAAAGCCGCGACCCCGAGGAACTCGCGCACATTCTGCGGCTACTGGAACAAGAAGCCCGCAACCTGGCCACCGACCCGCGCATTCATGCCAACAGGGTACGTGTGCGGGCTATCGGGCAGCACGAGAATTTTCCGCCTAATGTGCTGAACGCCCTTCAGGAACTGGAAGCCACAACCAGCCACTACACCGGAATGCGCCTGAATATCGCCGTAGGCTACGGCGGGCGCGAAGAAATCGTGGACGCGGTCAAGGCCCACCTGCGGGCCCAAGCCGCGCAGGGCCGCACGCTGGGCGAGGTGGCGGACACCCTTGCGCCCGACGACATTAGCCGTCACCTGTACATGGCCGATACCCCGGATCCCGACTTTATTATCCGCACCAGCGGCGAGATTCGCCTGAGCGGTTTCATGCTCTGGCAAAGCGTGTACAGCGAATACTATTTCTGCGACGTGTACTGGCCTGGCTTTCGCCGCGTAGACTTTCTGCGTGCCCTGCGCGACTTTCAGGGCAGAGACCGCCGCTTCGGCAAGTGATACAGATGGCCCGTCTGTTTCGTTGACCACCCGCCCAGGCCCTGGGTGGCCAACTGCACGCCGCGAACCCGCAGTCATCCAATCAGCAATCAGCGAGCCTGCATAGTCATCTGCTGATTCATGGTCATGGTCATGCTGATCTGTATGCCCTCGACGATCATGGTGACCTTCATGTTCATGTCGCTGGACTGCTGCATGCTGCTGGGCAGGCCGTCGGCGCGGTACAGCGTGGTGCCGCCGGACTTCATGTCGGCCAGTTGCAGCTTCATCTGCATGGGCGTTTTGCTGCCTGCCGCCGCCTGTAGGCTGACCTGCCAGGGATTGTAGGCGCTGCGGGTGGCAAAGATGTGACGACCCTGCGCGTCGGTGCCCTTGTAGGTGGTCGTTACGGTGGCAGTCATGGGAGTGGCCTGCACCTGACCAAACATCTGCTGGCCCTGTGGCCCGGCCACGGAGGTCAACAGGCCACTTAACAGGCTCTGTGCGTCGACCTTGGTGGTTTTGGTCTGGGGCATACCGGGCACCAGCGGGGCGCCGTAGACGCCAGTGAAGGTACCGCCCTGTTGCTCGACAACCGAGTTGAGCTTGTCGGCGCTTAACGATTTGAACATGGCCGTAAGCTGCGAGTTGTCGGATTCCACCTTCAGGTTGGTCAGCTTGCCTTCAGGCGAGATCACCTCGGTCACTTTCATGGTGATGGTCTGCGGCCCCGCGCGGCTGGCTCCGGGCGCCTTGGGCAGGTTCTGGCTGGTGGTGGCGATTAGGGTGGTGTTTCCGGCAGCGTCGCGGCCTGCGACTTTTACGAAGGTCTTGCCGCTGAAGGTCATGGCCTGAAGACTACTGGCCTTGTTCAGCCCGGCGGTCATGCTACGGCGAATCTCGTTCAGCTTGGCTGCGCTGACTTTGGAACCGGGGGCCGCCGCGACCTGCACGTCTGAAATGGACATGCGGGTGGTGGTCGTGCTGGTCAGTTCCAGCGTGGACCCTACTGGAGCGCTCAGTTTGAAAGTCGCGGGCACAGTCTGGTCTGCTGTGGTCTGAACGGGCGCGGCAACGGGAGCCACACTGGGCATCTGGCCGGGGGGAACAGCTGGAATAGTCTGGGCCGCCGCGCAGGGCGCCGCAAGCAAAAGGACCGTCATCAGCAATTTATTCATGCCCACATGCTACGGCACGGGTTTAAACGTTCCCTGAGGGTTCTATCTGCGGCATAGTAAGGGGTATGACTCAGACCCGTTCCTTGCGTCCTGACGCCCGGCTGGTGCAACTGCACGCCGAACGTGGAGACCCCGCCACCCGACTGGCCGAGGCGCTCGCCGCCCTAGAAGAGGCTGACTGGGGCCTACTCTTTTCCGGTGAACTTGCCTTGGCCCGGCAACTCGTGGCCCTGCTGGGACCCGGCACCCTGCGCGTTGATGGCCGCCTGAGTGTTGACCGCAGCGCCCTGGCCCAGGCGGGGCTGGCCGTGGCCGACCTGCACGGCGACCTGAGCGGCGCACGGGCCGTCTGGCTGCTGGAACCCGACGAAGCGGTGCTGGAGCGTGCCCGCCGAGCCGGAGTGCGCGTGATCGTGGACGGTACCCTGGCTCCCGGTGGTGCCTGGCCCCAGCGCGGGGCCGACTACGTGGTGTACCGCGACGGGGTGACTTTAACCGGACACGCCGACGCCCCGGTGGCGGCCCTGTTTGGTATGGGGCGTCCCCCGGAGGCCGCTGCGCCCGCCCCCAGTGACCTGAGCGTGGCCCTGGCCCTGCGCGACGTGGCGACGCTGCCCCTGCGGCTCGCCCGCGCCGCACGCACGGTAGCCAACCTCAGCGAGCGTCTGGGCGGTACGGCGCGGGCGGCCTGTCCCACGGCGCTGCTGCTGCCCCCTGACGCAGCGGCAGATACCGCGTGGCCCCTGGGCGGCGTCCTCGGAGCCACGCGCCATGTCCCGGAGGGCGTGATGCTGACCCCTGGTCTCGAAGACACGGACCGGGTGCTGGCGCTGCTACGTAACGTTCCTACTGCACCCCAGCAAGAGGCCGCCGCCGAAGTGCTTTCCGAGCGCCCTGAAGATGGCGCTGCCGGGGAAAACTCTGAAAGAGGCCCCAGAGACCGCGACCGCCGCCCGTCCGAGGAGGTGCAAAGAGCAGCAGGCCAGCAGTTCCAGCGCCGTGACCGTGAAGACCGCCGTTTCGAGCGCCAGCCCAACCGCCAGCGCCGCTTCGATCAGTTTCGCCCGGAACCGTCCCGGAACGATCAACGCAGACCGGAGCAGGCTAGACCCGATGAACCCAGGGCCGACCACCTACGCGGCGAGCATCTGAGCAGCACGCCTGAAGCTCAGCGCTCATTGCCCACGCCCCAGGCCCCAGCGCTGGAACGCTTTACGTTCGAGGCCCCGCAGCCCTCTACTCAGGCCGAGGAAATCTGGGAGCCGGAAATCGTGTTCAGCGATCTGGCCCATGCCGCCCCGCCCCTGACCCACACGGTCAGCAGTGGCCCCGACGCGCCGGAAGAGGTGCCGCCTATCCCGGACGTGGCTGCTCTGGCAGACCCGCATACCGAACCGGAGACTGGCGCGACGCCGCCGGAAGCTGCGCCTCAATTGCAGCCCCAGCCGTCATCAGAAAAACTCGGTTCCAGGCCTGCCGCGCCTGAAGTCGCGCTGCCGGATATTGTGCCTGACCTGCCGGCTACGCCCGCCGGAAAGGAAGACCCCGCCGCCAACCTCACAGACGAGCAAGCCGCCATTTATGCCCGGCTGCGTGACTGGCGCAACGCCGAGGCCAAGCGCCAGGAGATCAGCCGGTTTATTATTGCCAGCAACGCTTCACTGGCCGAAATCGCCCGGCGCGTGCCTTACACCCTCGAAGACTTGGCAGCCGTCAAGGGCATGGGCAAAGGCCGACTGGAAAAGTACGGTCAGAAGATTCTGGAAGTCGTCAAAGGCTAAAATGGGCGGCCTTTTAGGGTTCCGGACCATAGCGGCGCTCGCTGGGAAGGGCACCGCCTTGCTGTACGGCCTGGGCTATAGCGCAGGCCAGCGGAAAATCGGCGGCCCCGTACCAGCTTTCTTCCAGGCCCTGCGCGGTTCGGCGGTAGACGCACATCGCCGGGCCATAGCTGCACGCCCCCAGGCAGCCACTCTCAGTTAGACGAACCGTGCCGCCCGCCTTGTAGTAGGCCAGCGATTCACGCTCCAGGTAGTTCCACAGCGCCCTGTACAGCAGGCCCGAGCCACGCCCCAGACATTGACTGTTCTGGCAGATCAGCAGATGGCCGTTGGTCGGAAAGAACTTAGCAGGCACGGGATCTCCTCTGTAACCTTTACGCCAGTTATACAGGATTCCGCTTGAACTGGGCCGTTTTGGATTCAATCCGAGCAGAGGCGACTAGGGAAAGCTACGGCTTTCGCGGTAAGGAGTAGCCAGTGACCGCTGCTCGTATCTGAGGAAAGCGCCCAAACTCGCTCTGCTCCGTATTCATCCCTTGTTAACTGTAGGCATTGAACCCGAAAACCTGCGGCCAGCACGTTGGTTTGACTGGGTGATATAGCCTGGAAAGGTACGCCTGGCACAAATTATACCCAACAAAAAAGCCCCCGCAGTGGGGGGCAAATCAGAAAAAAGATTTCAGACGGCGAGAACCTGGCGGCCATCGTAGTAGCCGCAGCTCGGGCAAATGTGGTGCGAGAGCTTCTTGGCCTGGCAATGGGGGCAGGCCGTCAGGTTGGGGGCGGTCAGCGCGTGGTGGCTGCGGCGCATATCGCGCTTGCTCTTGCTGGTTTTTTTCTTGGGAACGGGGTGTTTAGCCATGATTTTTCTCCTCGGGGGGCCGCTCGGCGCTTTTTGAACTGTTGGGGCCCTGCGCCGGGGCGACTGCTCAACCTTGTTCTGGGGTTCCAGTCAGGCGAGACAACAGCCAAAAGTATAGCACAGCTGTGACGTTACAAGTAAACTGGCGGACGTTCTCCAAAAGTTCGGTGCCTGCTGCCGACTTCGTCATGCCCAGAGACTCATATGACTTCCGATTAAATCTGAAATAACCAGACTCAATCCGAGCGCATGAGGGCAGGAACAATATGGGTTTCGCAGTATAGGCGGTGCCCTCTTGGTCAAAACGGCACCCAGAATGGGGCCTGACCGCTTCTTGGTCAGAGCGGCCTGCCCGCTGTCTTGGTCAAAGCGCCACCCAGGAAGGGGCCTGCCTGCGCTCCGACCGTACCAGAAATTTAACGGAATCTGTAGCAAGTGGTTGTCGGGCACAGTTCCGGCCAGCCCCTACATGCTTCGGTGCCGCTGAGACGGCTGCCCATCAGAGGTTCATTCGACCTGTTGCGTAACTTCGGCAGCCCCCACCTTGCCCGTGGTCAGGCGAACCAAGACGGCGTGCGGGTGCAAAGGCTTGGGCGTGAGCAAAGGGGTGAGGATGGCGGGTGTGAGTTTGTACGTGGGCTGGTTGTGCTTTTGCAACATGTCTACGAGGCTGTCTGAGGCCCTAACCATGGGAAATGTTTTAGGCTTTAACGGTGGAACGCGCAGCTTACCCTAGCGACCT
>NZ_JAGLBG010000123.1 GCF_018260405.1 Deinococcus sp. | reverse complement strand
ACGCCGCCCGGCAAAAGCCGGGAGCAGAGGCGGCCACATGGCTCTGCGGCACTGCCGAAACTGCCCCGGACGCGGCGTTCGACCTTGCCCTGATGACTTCACATGTGGCGCAGATTTTTGTAGACGACGCACAGTGGGCCAGGACTCTGAAAGATTTGCATCGCGCCCTCGTGCCAGGCGGCCAGCTCGCTTTCGACTCGCGCGACCCGGCGGCGCGGGGCTGGGAAACGTGGGATTCGGGCGGCGAGCGCGAACGGTTCACTCTGCCAGACGGTCAGAGGCTCGAAACGTGGACCGAACTGGGGCGCGTGGCAGACGACTGCGTCACTTTTACGGGCCACGTCCATTTTCCAGCCACAGCCGAAACCGTCACCGATCAGAGCACCCTGCGGTTTCGTTCGGAAGCAGAACTGCGCAGGAGCCTGACCGCAGCGGGTTTTGAGGTACAACACATTTACGGCGGCTGGCAGCGGCAACCCGTGGGCGAGGGCAGCGGCAAACTAATCGTGGTGGCGCGAAAGTCAGCCGTAAGTCATTAGACCCGGTTCAGCGGCGCCGTGAGAGAACTGTCATCAAAGTCATGTTTGAATACGCCTCAAATTACGCAGGTAAGGAGTTCAGAAATATCCGACAGTCTCACCCACCTTCAGGAAATGCGCCGCACCATCATCCATCAGATGCCGCCCCAGACCGTCTTTTCGGCTCACAACGGCGAAGTGTTCGACCGGCACCGCGACATAAGACTCCTCTCTGCCTTATTTTTTAAAGATGCAGCGACTTCTGGTGATCGGCAGCCCTGGCGCGGGCAAAAGCACCCTGGCTCAAAAACTGGCGGCCCAGACAGGTTTGCCCCTGACCCATCTGGATGACCTGTACTGGAATCCCGGCTGGCGAAAGGTAGAGCGGGAGCGGTGGCTTTCGCGCCTCACGGATGCGCCGGCGGGTGAAACATGGATCATCGACGGGAATTTTTCTAGCAGTTTGCTCCGCCGAGCGTATGCTGCCGACACTGTGATTTTCCTAATGCCCCCGCGCTGGCTGTGCCTCTGGCGGGCCTTCACGCGCGAGGCACTGGGACGCCATCCGCACGGTGGGCAGCAGGCTGGGTGGCCTTCGCAGGAATTGCTGCAAGATATCTGGAAATTCGGGCCGCAAGCCCAGTGGCAACTGGCGCAATTGAAAACCGTGCCGGGGCTACGGCTGGTGGTGCTCAGAAGCAGCGCGGAAATCGCCTCATACGGGATTAAAATGATTTAGACACATTCTGCGTTGGTCACACGCCCCCTCACCCTTCCGCCGCTTTGCGGCTCCCTCCCTCTCCCACAAGGGCAGAGAGTAAAAAGGAAAGAGGTATGGCCAGGGAGCTACAGGGCCAAGTCACGACAGGGCTTATCCTGTCTGCGATGTCCGAGGCCGCCTCTTCCGTTTTGCTCACGCCCGACGGCTCCCGTACCGCCCTGAATGCCCGCTTCGGCGAGGCTTACGGCTCGCGGCACGGCGCGGCGACCCAGGCCCGGCACGTCTTTGTCGAAGGCACTGCAACCACGCTGAATCCGGCCCCCAGAGTGCTGGAAATCGGCTTTGGCGTGGGCGTCAACTTCCGCGCGACCCTGGCAGACGCGGCGCGGCGCAGCGTTGCACTGACTTATCTGGCCTACGAGTTCGACCCCGCCCCCGCCTCCGTGCTACGCGAGGTGGCCCAGGGGGGCGAGGGGGCAGAGCAGCTGCTCTGGCATAAAGCGCTGGCCGCCTGGCCGACCGGTACAACGCAGCCCGAACTTCAGGTGCAGGAAGGCGAACGGCAGCTCACGGTGTGCTTCGAGAATGTCCTGGAGGCCAAGTTGCCCCAGAACTGGGCCACCGCCCTGTACCTTGACGGCTTTTCTCCCACGCGCAACCCCGAGGTCTGGACGCCCGAATTCGTAGAGCGGCTGGCAGCTGCGCTCGCTCCGGGCGGCGTTCTGGCGACCTACAGCGCCGCCGGACACGTGCGCCGGGCCATGCAGGACGCGGGGCTGCGGGTCGAACGCCGCCCCGGTGCCCCAGGCAAACGCGAGTGCCTGCGGGCCGTGCGCGAAAAATGAAAGCTGTCGTCATTGGCGGGGGCGTCGCGGGGGCCGCCGTCGCCTATTTTCTGGGTCAGGCGGGCATGGAAACCACCGTTATAGACGCCGGAACTCACGCTGCCAGCCACGTGCCCTCGGCGCTTATCAACCCGGTGCGCGGGCAATCGGGGCAGGTAGACGCCGACGCGCTGGAAGGCATGCACTTTACCTGGGGACTGATTCGGGAGCTGGAAACGCAGGGGCACCGCGTCCCACACGCCCGGAGCGGGGTGCTGAGGCCCCTTCCCGACGACCGCAGCCGCGCCAAATTCGGGAGCCACCTGCCCGCTGGCCTGAACCACGACTGGGTTAGGCCAGCCGCGCCGCTGGCCCCCGGCTGGGCGCATGTGCTGTGGCTACCGGAAGCAGGGTGGGTCGCTGGAAAGCCGCTGTGCCGGGCGCTGCTGGCCGCGTCGGGAGCCAGCGTGGTGGCTGGACGGGCGACTGCGTGGACTTCAGACCGGGTCACAGTTCAGCCTGCTGACCAGACAGGCCCGGCCACCTTCCAAGCCGACGCCGTCATCTTTTGCGGCGGCTCTGCCGGTTCGACCTGGGCAGGTGAGACAGCGACCCACCGCATGGGCAGCGTGCTGAAGCTTGACCGGGCGGTGTCGGGCCTCCCGCTTAGCTTCGGGGCTTACCTGTCGCCAACTGACCAGGGCGGTGTGCTGGGCGGCACCTTCGAGGCCCCGGCCCCCGGCTGGCGCCCCCCCGAACTGCCCCTGAAATCGCTGGTTTGGCTGCTGGACAAAGGCGAGGCTCTGGCGAACCTAGGCGGCGTAAGTGTCACCGGGCGGTGGACAGGTTCACGGCTCAGCGGCTTGCAGGCCGGGCCGGACGAGCGGGGAGTGTGGCGGCTCTCGGGACTGGGCAGCAAGGGGTTTTTGCTGGGGCCGTTACTGGCCGCCCGGCTGGTACATGACCTGTGCCAGAGCCTAGGCCACAGCGCGGGCGTTACATGAGCAGTAACGACCAGAAGGTGGCAGAACGTGCGGCAAAAAGCTGGTTCGTTTACACTGACCCTTGCTATGGCCAAATACCGCATTTGCTTAATCGAAGGGGACGGCATCGGTCACGAAGTCATTCCCTCCACCCGCCGCGTGCTTGACGCCGCTGGCTTCGACGCCGAATACGTTCTTGCTGAGGCCGGGTACGAGTATTTTCTCGACCACGGCACCAGCGTGCCTCAGGCCACCTACGACGCGGTCGAGAGCACCGACGCGACCCTGTTTGGCGCGGCTACCAGCCCCAGCGGCGAAAAGCCCGCCGGGTTCTTTGGCGCGATTCGCCACCTGCGCCAGAAGTACGGCCTGTACGCCAACGTCCGCCCCACCAGAACCCGCCCGGTGCCCCACAGCTACGAAAACGTAGATCTGGTTATCGTGCGTGAAAACACCCAGGGCCTGTACGTCGAGCAAGAACGCCTGTACGGTGACACCGCCATCGCCGACACTGTCATTACGCGCGGGGCCAGTGAGCGCATCGGCAAGTTCGCCGCCGACCTCGCCATGAAGCGCAGCAAGCGCCTGACCGTGGTACACAAGTCCAACGTGCTGCCCGTCACGCAGGGCCTGTTCATGAACACGATTTTGAACCATACCAAGACCGTCGAGGGCCTGAACACCAGCACCATGATCGTGGACAACGCCGCCATGCAGCTGGTTCGTAACCCCCAGCAGTTCGACGTGATGGTTATGACCAACATGTTCGGCGACATCCTGTCTGACCTCGCCGCCGGACTGGTGGGCGGGCTGGGCATCGCTGCTTCCGGCAATGTGGGCGACAAGTTCGGTATTTTCGAGTCGGTACACGGGAGCGCCCCCGACATCGCCGGTCAGGGCATCTCCAACCCCACCGCCAGCATTCTGGCCGCCGTGCTGATGCTCGACCACCTGGGCGACCATGAAACCGCCCGCCGCGTCGATTCCGCCGTGAACAGGGTGCTGGCCGAAGGCCCGCGCACCCGCGACCTGGGCGGCACCGTGGGCAACAAGGAATTCACTGACGCCGTGATCAAAGCGCTGGCCTGAGCAGCCCGTGATGACAGCAGGCCCGCCGCTCTGGCGGGTTTTTTTAATGCTCCGGGTTGTTCCTCTGGCTTGCCCTGGGCCAAATGTCTGAAACAGATGGCTGAGCCAACTAGCTGGGACAGATGGTGCCGCTGCCCCTGTCCTGGCGGAGGTGTTCCCACCGCGTACCTCCCGCCTATCTATACGCCGCTTGCCTGGGCTGGCCTCCCCGGTTTAGACTGGGTTCATGGAAGCGACGTTTGTAGTGGTACTTGTTGGTCTCGGGGGAGTTCGAGGCTAAGCGTACCGCTGCGACGCCGCACCCCCCCGCCCAAGTCTGAGTGGCGGGGGGTTTTTATTAGGAGGCAGGTATGGAAAAGCAACCGCGCAACACCGCGCCAGATCGCGGCGAAATGACAGGTGCCAAGGCGCTCTGGGCGACACTCGCCAACCACGGCATCACCACTGTATTCGGCTATCCGGGCGGGGCGATTATGCCCGTGTACGACGCCCTGACTTTTTACCCCGAAGTCCGGCATGTGCTGGCCCGCCATGAGCAGGGGGCCATTCACGCCGCCGAGGGCTGGGCCAAGGCTACCGGCGAAATTGGCGTATGCATGGCGACTTCCGGGCCTGGGGCGACCAATCTGGTCACCGGGCTGGCCGACGCGATGCTCGACAGTGTGCCGCTGCTGGCCATCACCGGCAACGTGGCGCGGCACCTGATGGGCACCGACGCTTTTCAGGAAGCCGACATCACCGGGATTACGCTGCCGATTACCAAGCACAACTACGTGGTGCGCGAGGTCGAGGACCTGCCGCGCATCATCAGCGAGGCCATCAGCATTGCCCGCAGCGGACGCCCCGGCCCCGTGCTGGTCGACATTCCCAAGGACGTGCAGCTGGCGCCCTTCCTGGGTGACATCCCCGCTCCGCTGGCCCGGCAGTTGGCCTACCAGCCCAACGCCGAGGCGGTGGCGCGTGCCCAGGACATCCTGCGCAGCGCCAGAAAACCCGTAATGATGGTCGGTGGCGGCGCACTGGACGCGGCCAGCGAGATCACCGAACTGGCCCACGCCTGGAACATCCCCACGATCACCACCCTGATGGGCCTAGGGGCTATGCCCGCCAGCGACCCGCTTTGGCTGGGAATGCCCGGAATGCACGGCAGCGTGGCCGCCAACCGCGCCATCAGCGAGGCGGACGTGCTGCTGGCAATCGGCCTGCGCTTCGACGAC
>NZ_JAGLBG010000122.1 GCF_018260405.1 Deinococcus sp. | reverse complement strand
TAAGAAGTACCTGAGAACCATCTGGCCCAAGATTCGTTACCGCCAGCTCCCGGCCAAGCTTCTTGGCCTGAACACCGATGCGACATCAACTTAACTCGTTATCAATAGCTAGATGCCTTGGACCGTACAGGCTCCGGAAAAGGTGCGTCCCACTTGGCGTACACCTGACACTTAGGCGTATGCTGTAGCTATTCAAGACAGGTCAGGTGTGGGCAAGGACTCAGTACAGACCTGAAAGGACGTGAAGCATGGAATTTTTTATCGATACGGCCATCGTAGACGAGATCAAAGAAATTAACGCCTGGGGCGTACTCTCGGGTGTGACCACCAACCCCAGCCTGATCGTGGCCTCGGGGCGCGACTTTCGTGAAGTTATCGGTGAAATTGCCGAACTGGTTCCCGGCGGGGCCATCAGCGCCGAAGTAACTGCACTCGACGCCGAGGGCATGATCAAGGAAGGCAAAGACGTGGCCGCCTGGCACAAGCAGGTTGTGGTCAAGCTGCCCCTTACGCCCGCCGGGCTGCAAGCCTGCAAGGCCCTGACAGCCGAAGGCATCCGCACCAACGTGACCCTGTGCTTTAGCGTGTCGCAGGCCCTGCTCGCCGCCCGCGCCGGGGCCACCTATATCAGCCCGTTCGTGGGCCGCGTGGACGACCTCAGCTGGGACGGCATCGGCCTGATCCGCGACATCAAGGAAGCCTACGTGCTGGGCGACGTGCAGACCAAGGTGCTCGCCGCCAGCATCCGTCACCCCATGCACGCCGTTCACGCGGCGCTGGCCGGGGCCGACGTGGCGACCATTCCGTATAAAGTGTTTAAGCAGATGATTTCTCACCCGCTGACCGACAAGGGCATTGACGGTTTTATGGCTGACTGGGCCAAGCGTGCCGGAGCCAGCCCAGCGACGCCGCCCAGTGAAGCCGGGAGCAACCCGCAGGCGGAGGCGGCCAAGAAGTGAGCGCTCCCGCTTTGACCTCACTGGCCTTCCATGACCTGCAACAGAAAATCCTGCCCGAACTGCACCTGATTGCGGCTGAACTGGGCATCGAGAACTACCGCAAGCTCAGAAAAGACGCGCTGTCTCTGGCCATCATGGAGGAACAGGCCCTGGCCGAGGGTCAGATTCTGGCGCGGGGGTATCTTGATATCAGCGCCGACGGCTACGGCTTTTTGCAGTCTGATCTGCTCGACCCGTCCAGCCGAAGCGTCCTGGTGACTGCCGGACTGATCAAGCAGTTCTACCTGCGAACTGGCGACGAGGTCATTGGCCGCGCCCGTAAGCCCCGTGAGAACGAGCGCTACGGCTCCCTGGTGCGCGTCGAGGCCGTCAACGGTCTGGACCCTGAATCGGCCCGGCAGCGCCCGCGCTTCGACGACCTTACCCCGACCTTTCCCGATTCCCAGCTGGTGCTTGAAGACCCCGGCATGGACGACGGCATGAGCCTGCGCGTCGTGGACCTGCTGGTGCCGATTGGGCGGGGCCAGCGTGCCCTGATCGTCGCGCCGCCCAAGGCCGGTAAGACCACGCTGCTCAAGAAGATCGCCAATTCCATCGTTAAGAATTACCCCGACGTGACCGTGATGGTTCTGCTGGTCGACGAGCGCCCCGAGGAAGTGACCGATTTCCGTGAGAGTGTGCAGGGCGCGCAGGTCATCGCCTCGACCTTCGACGAGTCGCCGCAGCATCACATCCGCATGGCCGAATTCGTGCATGAACGGGCCCGCAGGCTAGTCGAGGACGGCGGCCACGTCGTTATTCTGCTTGACTCAATCACCCGCCTGGCCCGCGCCAATAACCTGGTCACGCCGCCGACCGGACGCACGCTGGCTGGGGGCCTCGATAGCAACGCGCTCTACTGGCCCAAGCGCTTTCTGGGCGCGGCCCGCAACATCCGGGGCGGCGGTAGCCTGACTATTTTGGCAACCGCTCTGGTCGAAACCGGCAGCCGTATGGACGACATCATCTTCGAGGAGTTCAAAGGCACCGGCAACGCTGAACTGGTGCTGTCGCGCCGCCTCGAGGAACGCCGCATTTTCCCGTCGCTCGACATCCTCAAATCGGGCACCCGCCGCGAGGAACTGCTGCTGCAACCCGAAATTCTGAAAAAAATGTGGCTGCTGCGTAAGGTCATTTCCGACATGGACGCCGCCGACGCGATGGAAATGCTGCTGGGGCGCATGAGCAAAACGCGTAACAATGTTGAGTTCCTGTCGTCTCTGGCAGGCTGACTTTCTGTGCCGGGGGGCTGCAAGTGGCCCCCTCAACTCTAACCAACTGGCCCTTTAGACGGGGCCAGTCGTGTTATAGCTTTGGGCATGACTCAACAGACTGGAACCGCCAGCATCAAGGAAGGCTTTGCCGAAATGTTCAAGGGCGGCGTCATCATGGACGTGGTGACCGCCGATCAGGCCCGGATTGCCGAAGCTGCCGGAGCGACCGCCGTCATGGCCCTTGAGCGCGTGCCCGCCGACATTCGCAAAGACGGTGGCGTGGCCCGCATGAGTGACCCCAAAATGATCCGGGAGATCATCGCCGCCGTGAGTATCCCGGTCATGGCAAAAGTACGCATCGGCCACGTGGTCGAGGCCCAGATTCTTCAGGCCATCGGCGTGGACTTCATCGATGAATCCGAAGTCCTGACCCCCGCCGACGAGCAGTTTCATATTCTGAAAACCGGTTTCAAAGTGCCTTTCGTCTGTGGGGCCAAAAACCTGGGTGAAGCCCTGCGGCGCGTGGGTGAGGGGGCCAGCATGATCCGCACTAAGGGCGAAGCGGGTACGGGTAACGTGATCGAGGCCGTGCGCCACGCCCGTACCGTACTGGGCGATATCCGCACCATTCAGGCCCGCCCCGCCGAGGAACTGATGACCGTGGCCCGTGACCTGCAAGCACCCTATGAACTGGTCAAGTACGTGCATGAACACGGCACACTCCCTGTGGTGAACTTTGCGGCTGGCGGCGTGGCCACCCCCGCCGACGCCGCGCTGATGATGTGGCTGGGTCTGGACGGCGTGTTCGTGGGCAGCGGCATTTTCAAGAGCGCCAATCCCGAGCGCCGCGCCCAGGCCATTGTGAAAGCCGTGACGCACTACCAGAACCCCGATATTCTGGCCGAGATCAGCGAAGACCTCGGCGCACCGATGACGGGTATCAACATCGATGAGCTGATTCCAGAGGAGCGCCTGGCCTCGCGTGGCTGGTAACGCTGCTCTGAGCGTGGGCGTTCTGGCCCTTCAGGGAGCTTTCCGTGAGCATATGCGGATGCTGGAGGTGCTCGGGGTGCAGGCGCGTGAAGTGCGGCTGCCTGCCGATCTGGAGGGGCTCCACGGCCTGATTCTTCCCGGCGGCGAATCGACGACCATAAGCCGCCTGATGACCGATTACGCCCTCTGGGACCCCGTGCGCCAGTTCGCCGTGGCGGGGGGAGGGGTCTGGGGCACCTGCGCGGGCGCGATCATGCTGGCGCGGACCATTGAGGGTGTCTCACCTAATCTGGGCGCTCAGCCGGGCCTGGGCCTGCTTGACATCACGGTCCGGCGCAACGCCTTTGGCCGCCAGGTCGACTCTTTCGCCGTGCCTCTGGACGTGAGGGGCTTGGACGGGCCATTTCCGGCGGTGTTCATTCGTGCTCCTCTGATAGAGCGGGCCGGGCCAGAGGTCGAAGTGCTGGCGACCCAGGCGGGCGGCGCGGTGCTGGTGCGCCGGGGGCGCGTCATGGCTTCCTCGTTTCATCCGGAAGTGACGACAGATCCCCGGCTACATTCCCTGTTTCTGAAGGGCCTGTCCGAGCTGTAAGGGTAGATTTCTTGCAAGAAACAATAAGTTCACGTGCAATTTTTATCGTGAATCTTTTCACTTACTTACTTGATATCAATGCCCGGTCAGCAGCCGGGCAGAGAAGGCTTATTTCAGTGCGGTATTCATACCCAGCACATCGGGCACTTTAAGGCTCGCGCCACCAACCAGCGCCCCATTCACGTTCGGCTTGCCGCAGATCTCGGCGATGTTCTCAGGCTTGACACTGCCGCCGTACAGAATACGGATGCTCTCAGCCTCCGCACCGTACTGCTTTTTCAGCGCCTGGCGTATGGCCGCCGCCAGTTCTTCAGCGTCGTCGGCGGTTGCTGTCTTGCCGGTGCCGATGGCCCAGACCGGCTCGTAAGCCACGACCACCTCGGCGCCGACTCCGGCCAGGCTGCCTTCCAGCTGCCTGAGGGTAAAAGGCACCTGTTCGCCCTTTTCGCGCACATCAAGTTTTTCGCCCACACATACGATGGGCACCAGGCCGTTCGCCTGCGCCTGCTTCGCCTTGGCCGCCACCTGGGCGTCGGTTTCCTGATGGTAATCACGGCGTTCGCTATGTCCGATCACCACATAGGTCGCGCCGGTATCCTTGAGCATCGCCGCACTGATTTCGCCCGTGTATGCGCCGGACTCGTGCTCGGATACGTCCTGACCACCAAATTCCACTCCGGCAGGCAGGTTGGCCGCCAGGGTAGAGAGGTCCAGCGCCGGAGCCATAACGGCCAGCTCTACACCGTCCACCGGGGCATATTTTTCCTTGAGTTCCTCGGCCCAGGCGCGGGCTTCGGTGGGGGTCTTGTTCATTTTCCAGTTCAGGGCCAACAGGGTATTGGGCATGTTTAATTCTCCTTGGTCAGTGGGCGAGAGCCTAGAGCAGCTTGCATAATTACGCCATTTGTGGGACTCCACCCCAAACGGCTGTCTTGGGCAAAGCGGCACCCATGATGGGGCCTGCCCGCTTCTTGGTCAGAACGGACTCGCTTGAGCAAGCCTGCCCGCCCGCTCGGCGTAAAAAGCCACGTTGTTTGTGGCTTTTTACGCAAACTGCTCTAAGCTCTGCGAAAGCCGTACCAGATAGCCGTCGGGATCTTGTACCAGAAATTGTTTGACCCCGACCTCGTGGTCAGCCACTCTGTACCATTTTTCTTCGGGCTGGATGAAGAGCGGCCACTGGACACGTGCCAGCCGCCCTAGGATGGGGTCTATCTCAGGAACAGTAATTTCAAAGTTAATGCCCTGGCCCAGCGGTTTTTGGAGCGGGGCGGTTTCCCAGGTTCGTGTCTGTCCAATCTGGTCAAGCATAATGTGAGCAGTTCCCAGCATCAGATAAGCAAAACCCTCTTCTGGTCGGTCATATTTGACGCTGAAGCCCAACAGGTCTACCCAGAAGGTGAGACTGGCGACAATATCCTGCACGGCCAGTTCCGGAACCAAATCAGGTTCCAGTTCCCTCACCCCATCGCCACGACGCCGGGCAATTCCTTGCCTTCGAGCAGCTCCAGGCTCGCGCCGCCGCCCGTGCTGATGTGGTCAATTTCGCCTGCCTTGCCGCTCTTGTTGATGGCACTTACACTGTCGCCGCCGCCGATCACCGTGTAAGCCTTCCCCTT
>NZ_JAGLBG010000121.1 GCF_018260405.1 Deinococcus sp. | reverse complement strand
TCTGCTCCAGCGATTGTGCGCCTGATGAAGAGGGCAGCATGGATACTCCGACGATATGGGCCTCAGACAGCCTCTTAAAGAACGCCTGCCAGGGGTTTATGTTGTTGTAGGTTTTTAGCGTTCACCACGCAAATCAGTCACGCGCCTGAGCTTGCCGCCCTCGCTGCGGGGCAGGCTGCCGGGGACATGCAGTTCGCAGTGAACCGACACGCCAACCTGCGCCTTGATCTGCTTCTGGATTTCCTTTTGCAGAGCGGGGCTTTCGCTCTCAGTCTCGACTTGTAGGGTCAGGGCGTCTAGCAGGCCCGTACGGGTCAACACGACGTGGTAGTGGAGGCTGGTCTGCCCCATGCCGGTCAGCACGGCTTCCAGTTGGGTCGGGTACACGTTCACGCCGCGCAGGATAATCAGGTCGTCGCTGCGGCCCCGGATCTGGGCCATGCGGCGGCTGGTGCGCCCCGACGGACTCTCGCCGGGCATTAGGCAGGTAATGTCGCCGGTCCAGTAGCGCAAAATGGGCATGGCGGTGCGGGTCATGCTGCTCAGCACGAGCACGCCGTATTCGCCGTCGGGCAGCAGCTCGCCGGTTTCAGGGTCCACGATTTCCGGATAAAAATGGTCTTCCCAGATGTAGCTGCCATTTTGCTCGTTCACGTCCTCGTTGCTCACGCCCGGCCCGATCACTTCCGACAGCCCGTAGATGTTGCAGGCTTTGACACCCAGCTTTTCCTCGATCTCGCGGCGGGTCTTGTCGGACCACGGTTCGGCCCCCAGCAGGGCGTATTTCAGGCTGATGTCCTCCGGGCGCATCCCGGCCTTTTTCAGCGCCTCACCCAGCACCAGGGCGTAACTGGGAGTCACCGAAATCACCTCAGGTTCCAGATCCTGAATCAGTTGCACCTGCTTGTCGGTGCCGCCGCCCGAAACGGGTACGGTATTCAGCCCTAGTCGCTGCCCGCCGCCGTCCAGCCCCAGCCCGCCCGTAAACAGGCCGTAGCCGTAAGCGTTATGAAACACCATGCCGGGCCTGGCCCCCGAGGCGTACAGGCTGCGGGCCACCACCTCGTTAAAGATGTCGAGGTCGTTGCGGTCGTAGCCCACCACCGTCGGCTTGCCAGTCGTGCCGCTGCTGGCGTGCAGGCGGCGCAGTTCGCTTCTGGGCACCGCGCACAGGCCAGTCGGGTAGTTGTCGCGCAGGTCGGTTTTGCGGGTAAAAGGAAACCGCGCCAGGTCGGACAGCGTTTTCAGGTCATCCGGCTTGAGGCCCTGCTCGTCAAATTTGCGTTGGTAGGCCGGAACGTGTTCGTACTGGCGGGCGACCATTTCCTGCAATCTGGCAAGCTGGTGGGCACGGAGTTGGGCAACGGGCATGGCTTCGCAGTCGGGCTGAAACAAGAGCAGGCCTCC
This sequence comes from Deinococcus sp., assembly GCF_018260405.1. Taxonomy (GTDB): domain Bacteria; phylum Deinococcota; class Deinococci; order Deinococcales; family Deinococcaceae; genus Deinococcus. The sequence continues at coordinate 4,049 of NZ_JAGLBG010000121.1, read as the reverse complement.
TCAGGGTCAGGGGATGTGGGACGCTATAAGAACGAACGGTTGTTAGGTCATTCTAACCATAATTTTGCTTTGCCTGTGCTTTGTCCATGAAGGCAAAACAGTTTTGCCCCGGGCGGCTGGTCTCTCCAACGGTTCATGGCTGCTCAGAGACTTTTTCGGCCTGCTGCCACCTGACCACCCCCTAACTGGGCCGCAGTACCCCCGACAGGACGTACCGGAACCGGGTCTATAGTCCCGATTTAATAAATCAGGAGAAAATCTCGTGCAGGTCGTCGGATTTCGGCCTTAAGGTTTCCTCATACGGCACAGGGCCTGGGGTATAACTAGGGCAGTCCAGCCAAGGAGGAATCCAACCCATGACCACCAGAAAACCCAGCGCCGGTAAGGCCGCTTCTTCGACGACCATCACCCGCGCTAAAACGCCCAGCGCCCCGGCTCAGGCCAAACAGGACGCCCGGCCCCAGGCTGCCAGGGACTCCAGCAGCGGGGCCACGGCCAGCCTGGCCCCTATACTGGTCGGTCCCACACTGGTTGGGCAGCCTGAACAGCGACCTGGGCCGGAGGGGGTAGCCCCGCGACTGGCCGCACAGGGCGATACGGTGTATGGCGAGACCCCCGCGGCCACCGAAACGGTGCAGGTGGCCGAGCGGCTGGAAGCCAAGCACGACGCCAAGCTCTCGGCGCTGGCCGATATCCTGCACGCCGAGCCGCAGGTCGAACTCGACGACATCGCCTCGACCCTGCTGGGGGCCTTCAGTCCCGATGAACAGAAAGCCCTGACTCAGGCCCTCAAGCGGCGGCGCATGTCGGCGCGTGACTATACGCCCACTGTCAACCTCGACCGCGTGCTGAATCCCGGCGAAGGCTCCGGGGCGTATCCCTACAAGTACCTGATGTCCCGTGAAACCTACGAGCACGAGAAATACAAGTTGCAGGTCGAGCTGCTCAAGTTACAGGCCTGGGTCAAGGACACGGGGGCCAGGGTGGTGATCCTGTTCGAGGGCCGGGACGCCGCCGGTAAGGGGGGCACCATCAAGCGCTTCATGGAGCACATGAATCCACGCGGCGCACGCATTGTCGCGCTTGCCAAGCCCACCGAGGAAGAAGGCGGGCAGTGGTACTTTCAGCGCTACGTGCAGCACCTGCCCACGCGGGGCGAGATCGTGCTTTTTGACCGCAGCTGGTATAACCGCGCCGGAGTCGAGCGGGTTATGGGCTTTTGCACCGACGACGAGTACGTCGAATTTATGCGCCAGGCCCCCGAATTCGAGCGCAATCTGGTTCGCAGCGGAATCTACGTCATGAAATTCTGGTTCTCGGTCAGCCGCGAGGAGCAGCGCCGCCGCTTCAAGGAACGCCGCGTGCACCCGCTCAAGCAGTGGAAGCTCTCGCCGATGGATCTGGCTTCACTGGATCTGTGGGAGGAGTACACCGCCGCCAAGGAAGCCATGTTCTTTCACACCGACACCGCCGATTGCCCCTGGACCGTGGTCAAGAGCGACTGCAAGAAACGCGCGCGCCTGAACGCCATTCGCTACGTACTCCAGCGTATTCCCTATGCTAACAAGGACGAGCGCAACCTGGGCCGCGTCGATCCCCTGATTGTGGGCCGGGCCAACGTGGTGTTCGAGCGCGGTGAACATCCCGGCGCGTCGGCCATGCTCAATGCCCGCTCGTCCCGCAAATCCTGAGCGGACTCGCAGGCAGGCGGCGGGATAACAGCCCCCGGCTGGGGCAATTGCAAAGTCGTTATCTGCATATGCCCTAGCCCTACAGCACCCACAAAGAGGGGAAAGTCTCTCCTGGTTTAGGACAGTTCAGTTTCAGCAAATGTGACGCCCGATAAAGGTGAGGTTCTTAGCCCCTCCACCCTTGCGGGTAAGGTTGGGAGGGGGGTAACGCGGAGTACGTCTCAGCACCTGAAATCCGCTTTATGCGTAGGATTTCGGCACCACTCAGCCCCTCGTGGGGGACTCGCAGAGCTGCCCAGCAGAGATGTCCTGTAAAGACAGAAGCGGCAAACGGGGCCGTGCAGTCCTGGCCTGTTGGCTTTTGCACTCGCCTTGCCCCCGTCCCCTACAGGCCGTGGCGTCAGCTTGGGATTCGACGCTAGCTGCGCTGCAAGTCGCCCGGCCCAGGCTGCCCGAGCGCGGCAATGCCCCCCACGATAAACTGCTCTAACTGCGCGGCCAGTTCCGTCCCGTCCAGATCGTCACGGGTCAGCTGTTCGTAGGCCATGCCGCTGAGCAGGTTAAGCACAATGGGCAGCAGTGTGGCAGGGCGTTTCTGGCCGTGCGGGCTGGCACTCGCCTCGGCCTTTTCCTGAAGGCGCAGGCGCTCCTCGATGGCCTTCAAGAATGCCCGGCGCTGCGTGCGGAACAGCGGCCCGCCCCCGCAGCCCAGCAGCTTGAGCAAGTCGGCCTCCTGAAGTAGGGCCAGAAAAATTTTGCTGAACGCTAGCGGCTTCTCGGACTGAAGAAGTGGAGTGAGGCGCTCGGGCAGATGCTCGAGCTTTTCGGCCAGCAGCGCCTCCAGAATGATCTCGGTCGAGGCGAAATAGGTGTAAACCGTCGGGCGCGAAATGCCCAGCGCTGAGGCAATATCGGCCATGCCCACGGCCTCGAAGCCGCGTTCGGTAAACAGTCGGGCCGCTGCCTGCATGATCTGCTCGCGGCGGTCTTCTGCGCTCAGGCGGCGCGGCGCGGTCAGTTCCGGATGGGCGGCGGGCTTCACAAAACCAGTATACCAGATACATTGACATAGTGTCATTTGTCAAAATGTCATTTGACAAATTGTCAATATGCGGGATACTGTAGTTTCACGAGAAGGAAGCTATCAGGACAAAAGGCCCTGTTCGCCCGCCCAACCCCGTCCCCGCCCCGATTTCCACCAGGAGAAACTATGTCTCTCAGTCACGATTTTCAGGTGCTTACGCCCGCCGAGCGCAGCCTGTGGCGGCATCCCATGATGTGGCTCTCGGCGGTCGCCATCGCCTTGACACCCCTCTTGTACTCGACCATTTACCTGACCAGTTCTTTTGACCCTTACGGCAACCTCTCGCAGTTACCCGTCGGACTGGTCAACCTCGACCAGGGCACTCAGTACCGGGGCAAGTCATACCGCCTGGGCAATGACGTAGAGCAAAAGCTGCTGGACGACCCGAAATTTAAATACGTGATTTACACGACGCAGGCCGAGGCCGAAACCGCCGTGCGCCAGGGTCAGACCTATTTTTCCCTGACCATTCCCCCCGATTTCAGCCGCAAGGCCGTGGCCGGTAGCAGCAGCGAACACGGCCTGCTCAAGTTCTACGTCTCGGAGGGGGCCAACTACTTTGCCAGCCGGGTGGCAAACAGTTTCAGCATCACCCTGGCCGACAACCTGAACAAGACCCTGGGCGAGAACCGCTGGCAGGTGGTTCAGAAGTCGCTGGCACAAGTTCAGAACGGCTTTCATGACATTAGGACCGCCACCGGGCAACTGCGTGACGGCGCGGAAAAATTGCAGACCGGCACCCTCAGTCTCCGCAGCGGCGCACAGGAACTGGCGACCGGAGCCGGAAAAGCGGCCAGCGGCGGGCGGCAGCTGACCGAGGGGGCCACAACGCTGGCTGGCGGTGTGACCCGCCTGACCGACGGCACCACCCGACTCTCGGCGGGTTTACGCCAGCTTGAAGCCGCTGCGCCAGACCAGTCGCGGCTGGCCCCTTTGCAAACCGGCGCGGCCAAACTCGCCACAGGTTCCGGTCAGCTGGCAAACGGCCTGAATCAGCTCTCGGCAGGCGCTTCCCAACTGGCAGCGGGGGCGAAGTCAGCCAACAGTGGGGCGCAACAGCTTGCAGCGGGTAACCAGCAACTGTCAACGCAACTTCCGCAATTGCAAAGCGGTCTGGGACAACTAGCAGCAGGCGCTTCCCAGCTGGCAGCGGGGGCGAAGTCGGCCAACAGTGGGGCGCAACAGCTCGCAGCGGGCAACCAGCAACTGTCAACGCAACTTCCGCAATTGCAAAGCGGTCTGGGACAACTAGCAGCAGGCGCTTCCCAGCTGGC
>NZ_JAGLBG010000120.1:4037-5460 GCF_018260405.1 Deinococcus sp. | reverse complement strand
GTTGGGACAGATCTTTTGCGTAATGTCCCTACTCTACCCCTTTCCGCTTCGCAAGTCCCCCTGCTGAGCAGTTACCTTCGATGTATAATTATTTAAAGAGCCGAGGCGCAAGCCCCGGCTCCTTCTTTTGCTGTTGTGCTTTTGGCCTTGGCCTTCAGCTATCTGCCTTCAGCCTGCTGCCTCAGTTTAGAAGTCCATTCCGCCCATGTCAGGGCCACCAGCGGGCGCGGCGGGCGCGGCCTTTTCGGGCTTATCGGCCACAATCGCCTCGGTGGTCAGGATCAGGGCGCCGATGCTAGCGGCGTTTTGCAGCGCAGTGCGGGTCACTTTGGCGGGGTCAACGATGCCAGCGGCAATCATGTCGTCCACGTACTCGCCCGTGGCAGCGTTGAAGCCGTAGCGGGGCTTGTCACTGTTAATAACCGCGTTCACGATGACGCTGCCTTCTTCACCAGCGTTTACAGCAATCTGGCGGGCGGGTTCTTCCAGGGCACGAATCAGAATGCGTGCGCCGGTGGCTTCGTCGCCGTGCAGCTCTTCAGCGACCTTGCGAACAGCGGGGATAATCCGCAGCAGGGTGGTGCCACCGCCCGAGACAATGCCTTCTTCCACAGCGCTGCGGGCGGTGCTCAGGGCGTCCTCGTAGCGGTGCTTCTTCTCTTTCAGTTCGGTTTCGGTGGCAGCGCCCACGCGAATCACGGCCACACCGCCGCTCAGCTTGGCGAGGCGCTCTTGCAGCTTCTCGCGGGCGTAGTCGCTGTCGGTGCTGTCGAGTTCACCCTTGATGGCGTTCACGCGGGCGTCGATGGCGCTCTGCTCGCCCTTGCCGTCCACGATGGTGGTTTCGTCTTTGGTGATGCGGATGCGGGCGGCGCGGCCCAGCATGTCCATCGTCACGTTCTCCAGCTTGTGGCCCAGGTCTTCGCTGACCACTTCGCCACCCGTTACGGCGGCAATGTCGCGCAGCATTTCTTTGCGGCGGTCGCCAAAGCCAGGAGCCTTCACGGCGGCAATGTTCAGGGTGCCGCGCAGCTTGTTGACCACCAGGGTCGCCAGGGCTTCGCCTTCCACGTCTTCAGCGATAATCAGGAGGGGCTTACCGGTCTGGGCTACTTTTTCCAGAATAGGCAGCATGTCCTTGAGGTTGCTGACCTTCTTCTCGTTAATCAGGATGTAAGCGTCTTCCAGCACGGCTTCCATCTTTTCGGGGTTGGTGATGAAGTAAGGGTTGATAAAGCCCTTATCAAACTGCATCCCTTCGACGACATCCACTTCGGTGTCAAAGCCCTTGCTTTCTTCGATGGTGATGACACCTTCTTTGCCCACCTTGTCCATCGCGGAGGCGATTTCTTCACCGACGGTTTCGTCGTTGGCGCTGATTCCGGCGACCTTCTTGATGGCGTCGGAGTCTTCAACGGGCATA
>NZ_JAGLBG010000120.1:0-4027 GCF_018260405.1 Deinococcus sp. | reverse complement strand
TTCTCCAGCTTATCTTCCAGCTCAATTTCCTTGGCAACGGTCACGCCGTCTTTGGTGATGGTGGGGCTGCCGAACTTCTTCTCGATGACCACATTGCGACCACGGGGGCCAAGAGTCACTTTGACGGCGTTAGCGACGGCGTTGACGCCACGTTCCAGACTGCGGCGGGCTTGTTCATCAAATACGAGTTGTTTAGCCATGATATTTACTCCTTGTGAAGGGTCTAACGGTTAAACCCTCTCACCACTAAAAGATGAGGGAAGGTCTCTTGGCTCCCTTGTTAGGGGCGCTGTGAGCGAAGCTGACTGAAGGGGTTTACTCAACAATCGCCAGAATGTCGCGCTCGCTCAGCAGGCTGTAGTTCTTGCCTTCCAGCGAGACTTCGGTGCCGCCGTACTTGGCAAAGTACACCGTGTCCCCTTCTTTGATATCCATCGGAATGCGCTTGCCTTCGTCAGTTACCTTGCCTGCGCCCACGGCCACGACTTTGCCACGCTGGCTCTTTTCTTTGGCGGAATCGGGAACGTACAGACCACCAGCAGTTTTCTGCTCGGCTTCTTCGACAATTTCAACCAGAACACGGTCACCTAATGGTTTAAGCATGGGTTTACCTCCAGGATTTGAGATGAATGATGGATGATGTCTGGGAGGGAACTTTTCCGAACTCAGACGGCTTATCCGTGTCTGATGGTAGTACGGTAGTGCGAAAAATGTCAAACATGGGTAGCTGACAATCTGAGTGCAACACGCTCAAGTTGCGCCAGCACGCCTAAAGGGGGTATTGACTTGGCTGCTCATACCCTTAGTATATATATGTCTTCCCACTATATTGAGGAGGTAACATATGGCCCGCCCCGCGATTTTAGCCCGTCAGCCGTTTGAAGAAGCTTTTGCCGCGCTGGGAGACGCCTCCGTGACGCTGGCTGTACTCGACCTCGACCATTTCAAGGAACTTAATGACGCCCTGGGCCATACCGAGGGCGACCGCGTGCTGAAAGTCGTTGAGCGCCTGCTCTCGGGTAGCCTGCCAACGGGCAGTGTGGTGGGGCGTATCGGCGGCGACGAGTACGCGGCGATTTTGCCCGAAACGGCCGCCGAGACAGCGCTTTTGCTGTTCGATGAGATTATCAAGCGCTTTCATATTCACCGTGACCCGCAGTGGCCGCGCAGCACGGGCCTGAGCGTGGGGCTGGCCGCCCGCCCAGCGCACGCCAGCCGTTATGACGCCCTGTACCGCGCCGCCGACGAAGCCCTGCTGCGGGCCAAACGCGAGGGCCGGGGCCGGGCGTGCATCTACGTTGAGTCCAAGATGGTCCTTAAGTCTAACTACTACCCCAAAAGCCAACTGGAGCGCCTGTCCAAGCTGTCGGGAGCGCTGGGCCGTACCGAGGCCAGCCTGTTGCGCGAGGCACTCGATGATCTGGTGGAAAAGAACCGGGGGCAATTGTAGAGGCCGGTCTGGGTTCAGGTTCTACGGACTCGGGTTAGAGCATTTTGCAAAAAGATGGTGCTGTTTTGACCATCTTTTTGCCAAGTGGAACAAGTGAACAAGAAAGAGCAGGACGTAGAATAAAGGGGGCGGCGGTGTGTTTCCGACGTGCCCATCACTTCGGGGTAGTTGGTTGGAACTATTCCCGACAATCCTTGCCTAAAGTCCTTGAGAACGCATTTTTCTCAATTGGATTTCCCAAGCAAAAGGTGCCGATCTTACCTTTTACGAAGTTTTCAGCTTCATCTCTTGAGTCGCGTCCGTTTCGCCAAAAACATAATCCTGTGCCGGACGGTACACACGACTGGGCAAGTTGGAACTATGACTGACAACTACCCACTTCGGAGAACTGCTCTAATACGGATTCCGCTAGATTCCGCCACAGTCGGAAGAGCACCGCCTGCGGCTCCAAACCGCGAAACCCGTCTGCTATTCCTACTCGCGTCCGCTCGGATTGATTCGGTGCAGTTCTGAATCAATCGGAATCCGTATAACTGGTTCGCAAAAACCGTTCAATTCGAGCAGAGCGAGTGGAAGCCAACCGGATTTCGGGCGGGCAGGTCATAGAGCTTGCGTTGGGGCTGTTCCTGCTCAGTTACCGGAAGCTTCTTGTAGCTGTGGCCTGAAAGCTGCTGCAAATGGCCCCGGCTACTGCTTACTTTGCTCGTCTAGTTCCTTCAGCGCATTCTGGTACTGCTTGGCCTGCGCTTTGAGACCGCGCAGTTGCTCGACGATGGTATTTTCCTTACTGCGCCAGTCGGTGCCCGCAAAGCGCCTGACCCGCTGGTCAAACTGCCGGAAAGCAGCCGAATTCTGCGTCTGACCCTGCTGCCGCGCCGCTTCGAGTTTGGCGGCGGGAATGTTGTCGGGGTTGAAGTGGAAAAACTGTACCAGGCCGGTGCGCCAGTTGATCAGTTCGTCGGCGAAGTCGCTGCGAACCACTTTCAGTTTGTCGGTCTGCACGTCCGAAGCGCGGCGCACGCCCATGGTGGTCAGGTGCAGCGCTGTGCGGGAACTGAGGCCGGGAACCGTATTCGGCGCGATGGCCTGCCGCTTGAGGTACTCGTTCAGGGCCTCGGACGCTTCTTGCTCGATCATCTGCCGAACCGTGTCGCCCTGTGGTGCGCCCTGAAGCAGGCGGCGCTGCTGGTCGAGTTCTAACAGTTCCTGCTGATACTGGGCATAGACCGTTTCTTCGCTGTAGCGGCTTTCCAGCCGGGCGTACTCGTCCTGAAGTTCTTGAAAGCGCTTGCGCACCTCATCCCGCCTTTTCGCTACGGCGGCGTGGTAGGTCTGCCACTGGCCCTTGGTCGGCGTCAGGCGCGTGATGAATCTTCCCTCCGCGTTCTGAAATCCATCGATTATCCCGTCCCAGTCCACGGAAAACCGCCTGCCTAAAGTCAGTGCGAACACCACCAGTCCGACTTCGAGAACGGCGGCCAGCACCGATTTTTGAATCAGACCCACGACCGTCATGACGGCGGCTAGCGTCAGCAGCCGGAGCACCCAGCGGAGCACCGTTTCTTGCACGTGGGGCGCGATGACCGAACGGGGTCTGGGCGGCAGATTGAGGGCCAGGGGCGGCAGGCACTGCGAGTCGGGGATGTCCGGAACCGCCGGTAAGCGGTCGGGGGGCGGGGTGTCTTGCGCCTGTTGCCATAGCCGCTGCACCGCGCCTGGGCTGTCGGTTCTGGCAGTGGGCTTGGCAGTGGGCTCAGCCGTGGCCGTGGCCACCTCGCAGCGCGGGCAGGGGCGGCCCGGTATTCGCTCGTGCTGCGCGTTCTGGTCACAGGGCACCAGGGCCAGCGCCAGATCGCTCAGGGCTGTTTGCCACTGGCGTGCATCTGGGCGCTGGTGGTGGTCCTGTCCGAAGGCCCGCTCGAACATGTTGCGCAGGGCAGGTGGCAGCACCTCGGAACCGTACACGCCGGGGGGCGCTTTGACATAGGGCCTGGGCTGCTGGGCATAGGCGTAGGCGTCGCTGGCAATCGCCTCGCCCGGGCCGGGCATCCGGCGGCCTACCGGCACCCCCGAATAGGGATGACGCCCCCCGAACAGCAGGCGGAAAATCAGCACCGCCAGGCCAAAATGGTCGTGATCCGGCGTGCGCTGCTGGGTGGCAATTCCGCCCGCTTGCAGTTCCGGCGGCGTGAATTGCAGCAGGCCCGTTCTGGCCGCAAAGGTTTCCTGCGGGGTATTAACCTGAAAACTGTCGGCCCCGATCAGTTTGACCTGCCCCTGCGGCGAGACCAGCGCGTGCTGGTCGTTGACGTTTCCTATAACCTGCCCGGCCTCGTGAAAGACGGCAAACGCCTGCGCGAGGCGGCTGCCCACCTGGATCCGGAAGGCCCAGGTGCCCGGCCAGCCGTTCTGGGGACGGTTCTGGCTACTGGACTGGCTGTTGGCCTGAAGGTCCCGCGCGTACAGCTGCGCGACAGGACGAAATTCGCTGGTGTTCACCTGCGCCATCAGAAAGCCCGTCACTTCGTTTGCGCTGTTATGCAGTGACATGGTGGGCCACGCACAAAAGTCTTCCAG
>NZ_JAGLBG010000011.1 GCF_018260405.1 Deinococcus sp. | reverse complement strand
CCACTGGCTCGTTGTATCCGTTACGCTCCTAAACAAATTAAAGCCAATTCTTGGCTCTTTAGCCTGACAGCCTCTAGTACATTTACCGACGAAGGGTTTGAACGCAATATGCCAGCAGGGCAACCGCAAAGTCGCAAGACCGAAGAATGAGTAGAGCGATTTATGTTATAAACAGAATACATGGCTCAGAATTGAATATGACCGAGCGACAGAAACGGGCTTTTCCGGTGCTGCATCAGAAGCAATTTGATTCGGGTTCAGATGCGAAGGTGCCAGTTGGTGAGTTTCCCACCAAAACACACTCAACATTTTTTGTCAACCAGTTGCCTTCTTTCCCGCCCTCCGCTGGCCTTAACCTGTCCTATGCCTACATTCGCAAGTGCGCAGGAAATGCAAGACGTCCTCCAGGCCGTGTTGGAGCGCGGTCAGGACACCGACACGGCGCGGGGTCTGGCCAAGGCGGGACTGACCGTGGCGTTCGTTTATGAAGGCCCCTCGGTGCGGCTGGTCATGGACGGAAAGAACCCGCCCGTGGGCCAGGCCATCGGCTTTTATTTCGGTGACGAAGCGCCCACGCCGGACGTGACTTTCAGCCTTAACGCCGACGTAGGCCACCGCTTCTGGGCAGGCAACCTAAACGTGCCGCAGGCTCTGGCACGCGGGCAAATCAGGGCGGCGGGCAGTATCGCCAAAGCCCTGAAACTGCTGCCGCTGATGCCCCCGCTGTACGAATCCTACCGCCAAGTGATGACCGAGCGGGGCCGCGCCGGAGAGCTGCCATGAGCGATGGCGGCATGACCGTCCGGGCAGCGGTGCTCGCCGAGGTGGGCCAGCCCGTGCAGATTCAGAGCGTGCAACTCGCCGCGCCCGGCCCCGGACAGGCCCGCGTGCGCGTCGTGGCGGCGGGTCTGTGCCACTCTGATCTCAGCGTAGTCAACGGCACCATTCCTCAACTTGCGCCGCTGGTGCTGGGCCACGAGGGGGCGGGCATCGTGGAGGCAGTCGGTGAGGCCGTCACCCGCGTGAAGCCTGGTGACCGCGTGATTTTCAACTGGGTGCCGTCCTGCGGCGAATGTTTTTTCTGCAAGGATGGCCGCCCTGACATGTGCGACGAGGCGTTCGCGCTGATGACGATGGGCACCCTTCCCGACGGCACCACACCGTTCTCGCAATTGGATGCAAGCGGCGTAGCGGAGGACATCTACATGTTCAGCCAGACTTCCTGCCTGGCCGAGCATACGGTGGTGCCCGAGACGGCACTAGTGCCTTTTGCAGAGGGTGTGCCCTTTGAAGTCGCCGCCATTGCCGGTTGCGCGGTCATGACCGGCTACGGCGCGGTGATGAATACGGCGGGCGGGGTAGCTGGGCGGCGCGTGGCGGTTATTGGCTGCGGCGGCGTAGGTCTCAACGTGATTCAGGCCGCCAAGCTAGACGGCGCGACCCGGGTCATTGCCCTTGACCGCGACGCCCGCAAGCTGGAAGATGCCCGCGCTTTCGGGGCCACCGATGTGATTGATACCTCCACGGTCGGTGACCCGATTTCTGCCATACTGGACATGACTGACGGTCTGGGCGCGGACGACACCTTTGAAGTGGTGGGGCACCCCGAGACCATTTCGCTGGCCTACGGACTGACCCGCAAGGCCGGAAAAGTCGTGGTGGTGGGCGTCGCCAGTCCCGAGCAGATGGTGGAACTGGGGGCCTTTAGCCTTCCCGCCGAGTCCAAACTGATTACCGGCAGCTGGTACGGGCAGGCGGTGGCAGGCCGCGACTTGCCGCTGATTCTGGAAAAATACCGCGCTGGCGGCCTCAAACTGGACGAACTCATCAGCCACCGCTACAAGCTGGACGAGTTACCGCAGGCACTTGAGGCGCTGGAACGCGGCGAACTGCGGCGCGGCGTGATTCTGATGGGGGAACAACCATGAAGTTGCACGAGGGCGTCATCTTTCTGGACGGCAAATTTCAGAAACGCGGCACGACGCTGGAGGTTATCAACCCGTCCACCGCGCAGCTTCTCGGCCACAGCGTTGAAGGTTCTGCTGCCGATATAGACGCGGCGGTTGAACTGGCGCAGGCGGCCCATGAGAGCCGCGCCTGGACAAGGATTGACCCGCTGGAACGCACCCGTATCCTGGGCCGCGCCGCGCAGTTAATACGCGAACGAGAGGCCGATTTCAGCGCCGTGATGAGCGCCGAGATGGGCATGACCCTCAATTTTGCAGGCTGGATGGAAATCCCGATGGCCGCCAACGCGCTGGATTTCTTCGGGTCGCTGATTGCGCAGCCCAAGGGCGTCACCGCGCCGTTTAGCCTAGCTGGGCCGCAGGGTGATTATCTTGCCATGACGCTCAAGCAGCCTGTCGGCGTGGCGGGCTTGATTACCCCCTGGAATTTTCCGCTGCTGATGCCGGTCTGGAAGGTGGGCGCGGCTCTGGCGGCAGGTTGCCCGTGTGTACTCAAACCTGCGCCGCAAAGCCCCTTCACCGCTCTGCTGCTGGCCGAGGTGCTGCACGAGGCGGGCATACCCGAAGGCGTCCTGAGCGTCATTCCTGGCAGCGACGAGGCGGGCAAGGCGCTGGTCGCGCACCCCGGCGTGCCCAAAATCGCCTTCACTGGCAGCACCGAGACCGGCAAGCACATCATGCGCTCGGCAGCTGATCACCTTAAACGAGTCACGTTGGAACTGGGCGGCAAGAGCGCCAATATCTTCTTTGACGATACCGACGTGGAAGAAGCCGTGTCGGGGGCACTGTTTGGGATTTTCCTGAACAGCGGGCAGGTGTGTCAGGCAGGGTCGCGGGTGCTGGTACAGCGCGGAATTTATGAAGCCTTCACCGCTCGCCTCAAGGAGCGCGTGGAGGAAATGACGGTGGGCGACGCGGGTGACTTTACCTCCGACATCGGCCCGGTGGTTAGCCGCGAGCAGTGGGAACGGGTGCGCGGCTACATCGCGCAGGGCAAACAGTCCGGCGCGACATTACTTACAGGTGGCGGCAACGTGGAGGGCGACGGTTTTTTTGTGCCGCCCACGGTATTTACCGGCGTGACGGCAGAAATGCCCATCGCCGCCGAGGAAATCTTCGGCCCTGTACTAGCGGTCATTCCCTTCGACACCGAGGAAGAAGCTTTGAGCATCGCCAATCGCACGCTATACGGGCTGGCCGGGGCAGTCTGGACGCGCGACATCAAACGGGCGTTGCGCTTTGCCCGTGACCTACAAGCCGGAACGGTATGGGTCAACACCTATCAGATTCTCTCGCCCACGTTGCCCTTCGGCGGCTTCAAACAGAGTGGCCTGGGACGCGAACTGGGGCCGCAGGCCTTGGAGCCGTACCTGGAAACCAAGAGCGTGATTGTTGACCTGAACGACACGCCGATGCAGATGTTCTGATTCCGCCGGGTACACCGCCAGGTTCAGAGGTGCCACGCAAACAGCTTGGGCGACTCGCTTAGCGGCTCCTGCGTCGTCATACGGGCTTTAAGATGGGGCCTGGTCGCTTCCCCACTGCGGGCGGGATTGAGCGGAGTCCGTATTACGGTGAAGCTCTGGTTCACTCGCAGCCCATCCGGGAGAGTTGGCGGCGGGTTAGCCTTGCCCCATGCGTATTCCCAAAAGGTTCATTCTGGCTGCCGGTGTCGCGGCCCTGGCAGCCCGGCATCAGCTTTCTCCGGCCTACGATCTCAGCGGCAAGGTGGCTCTCATCTCAGGCGGTTCACGGGGCCTGGGGCTGGCGCTGGCCCGCGAACTGGTGGCACGCGGCGCGAAAGTCAGCCTGCTGGCCCGCGACACCGGCGAACTGACCCGCGCCGTGCAGGACATCATGGGGCGGGGCGGTCAGGCGCACGCCATCACTGGCGACGTGACAGCGGCAGACGATCTTCAGCGGGCGGTCGATGAAACCGTGGCCCACTTTGGGCGGCTGGACATTGTGGTCAACAATGCTGGAATCATTCAGACGGGGCCGCTGCGCGATATGACCGAGGACGACTTTCGCCGCATCATGGAAGTCAATGCCTTCGCCGCGCTGAGGCTCACTCTGGCCGCGCTAGAGCAGTTGCAGCAGAACCAGGGCCGGGTGCTGATTATCTCCTCGGTGGGTGGTAAGGTGGCCGTGCCGCACCTGGGGCCGTACTCCATGAGCAAGTTCGCCTCGGCGGGGCTGGGCCAGGCTCTCAGAAGTGAACTGGCCCGCGACGGCATTGGTGTGACCGTGGCCCTGCCTGGGCTGATGCGTACTGGCAGCGCCAAGCAGGCCGAGGTCAAGGGCGACTATGAGAAGGAATACGCCATGTTCGCCACGCTGGACAATGTCCCGCTACTCACCCTAGACGCCGCCGACGCCGCCCGCCTCATCATTCAGGCGCTGGTGCGGGGCGACGCAGAGGCGATGATTGGTCTTCCGGCTCACCTCCTGAAGTACGCGCAGGCCCTCGCGCCGCAGCTGGTGGCCGATGTGATGGCGCTGAGCAACCGCTTTATGCCGGGGCCGACGGGCCACACCGCCTCCAAATTCGGCAAGGAAGTGGAAACCAAATTGACCCTGGAAAACCCCCTCAAACGCGGGGCAGAGCGGGATTTGAACCAGAGTTAATACCAACCGCCGATTAACTCTGGTTATGGCAGATTCAATGCGGGCGGAGGCGAGCAGGAAACTGCGGGTTTCGCGCTGTGGCGGTAGAGGCACTACTTTCTTGACCAAAACGGACTCGCTTGAGCAAACCTGCCCGTTGTCTTGGTCAGAACGGCACCCAGGATGGGGCCTGATCGCTCCCCACAGCGGGCAGAAGGGAGCAGAGTCCGTATGGTCGCAAAAACCCCCGGCATGTCACCGGGGGCCGCAGCTTGCATTTGCCTTACTGCTTGGCGGCTTCCATCTTGTGCTTCAGGTCACGAATCTGGTCGTGGCTGGCTTTGACCTGCGTGTACTGGGCTTCCACATAAGCGCGGATGTCGGCGGGCAGTTCGGTTTCGTTCAGCACGTCCTGGTAGTTGCTGACGGCGACATCTTCGCCGCGCTCACACTCGGCAACCACGGCGTAATCGTCGCTGCCGGTCAGGGTGTCGCGCACGTTCAGCCAGGTGCGGTGCAGGGCGGCGCCCACACTGCCGCCACGGGGCTGCTCACCCATAGCAATCAGCTTCTGCTCGATGTCGGCAGCCAGGGCGGCGCGCTGGGCACTGCGTTCGGTGAACAGGGTCTTGAGGTCGGCGGCGGTGGCGTGGTCGGCGGCGTCCTTAAAGCCGTTCTGGCCGTCGCGCAGGGTGCCCAGCAGGTACTGTAGTTTGTCGGTTACAGCTTTGGTATCCATGTCGTCTCCCTTCGCCCGCGCCAGCCTGCCCTTTTTGGGGCTTGGCTGTCTCGACGCGGCGAATGACCTTACTCTAAACTGATTAAGCTGCTCATATTATGTGGATTAATGAACTCGCTTTAATAATTTCGCAAATGACGGAAATTTAACTGATAAGCCCAAAGTCCTGCGCCACCAGCCGAGCCGTCATCTTGGCCGACATCATCACGCTGGGGGTGCCGCCGCCGGGTTGCGCCCCCGCGCCGACCAGATAGAGGTTTTTCACGTCCTCGCTACGGTTGTGCGGCCTGAAAAAGGCGCTTTGCACCAGCAGCGGCTCCGGCCCGAAGGCGTTGCCCAGATAGCTGTCAAGCGTTCCGGCAAAGTAGTCGGGCGTAATGTACTCGGAGTGGGTCAGCCGGGCACGCAGGTCAGGGATAATCCGGCGCTCTTCTAGGTAGTCATAGACGCGCTCAACCAGCTTTGGCCCCTCCACCGCCCAGTCCAGGCCGCTTCCGTTGTGGGGCACCGGAATTAGGGTGTACGCCGCGTGATGTCCGGGCGGGGCCAGCGCCGGGTCGGTCAGGGTGGGCACGTGCAGGTACTGGCTAAAGTCCTGGCCCAGCACCTTCTGCCCGAAGATTTCGGTCAACAGCGCCTCGTAGCGCGGCCCCAGCAGGATGTTGTGGTGCTTGAGGTTAAGCGGCTGGCCATCGTCGCGGAAGCCGAAATAAATCACCAGTAGACTCATGCTCTGGCGGGCGGCCTTCACGCGGACATCCGAGTTGACCAGCCGCGCCGCGCTCGGCACCCGCTTGAGGTAGGTGTTGGCCCAGTCGCCGTTGCTGACTACCAGGTCAGCCGCCAGCCGCTCTCCTCCTTCCAGCACCACACCCCGCGCCACTTTTTTGCCCAGCAAGTTGGTGACAGGCTGGCCCCAGTCGTCGGTGACAATAATTTCCTCTACGCCCGCGCCGTAGCGAATCTGGCCGCCCAGTTCCTCAAACTTCTGCACCAGCCCGCGCACCAGCGCCCCGGTGCCGCCCATGGCATAGTGGACGCCCCAGGTCTTTTCCACAAGGTGAATCATGGCGTAGATGGCGGGCACGCTCAGCGGGTTGCCGCCAATCAGCAGCGTCTCGAACGAGAAGACCTGCCGCATCTTGTTGGACTGAAAGTATTTGGAGGTAAACGAAAACAGCGTCCGCACCGCGTCCAGCCGCAGCAGGTCAGGTACGGCCCGCAGCATAGTCGGGATGTCGCCGAAATGGGTGTAGCCCAGTTCCAGAAAACCGCGCTCAAAAATGGCCCCGGCGTCGGCCTGAAAGCGTTCGTAGCCCGCCAGGTCTCCGGGCGCGAGTTCGGCAATCTGGCGGCGAGTTCCTTCAGGGTCACCGTCGTAGTCAAAGTAGGTGCCGTCATCAAACACAATGCGGTAGAACGGCAAAATCGGCACCAGCTTTACGTACTCGCGGGTGCGCGGCCCACCCGACTCGGCGGACGTGACGCGGGGGGCGTTCAGGACTTCGGCGGGGAAATCGGGGGCGTCCAAGTTGGGTTTTCCACGTTCCAGCGCGAACAGTTCCTCTATAAAGTGCGGCGCGGTAATCACCGTCGGCCCCATGTCAAACACGTAACCGTCGGGCGTACGCAACTGATACCCGCGCCCGCCGGGGCCGTCCAGCCGCTCCACAATCAGCGTTTCAAAGCCTAGACTCTGGAAGCGAATGCCCAGACTTAGGCCCCCGAACCCCGCACCGATGATAACTGCCCGCTTGGGGCGAGTCGGAACCTCGTTCTTGACAGTATTGAAGTCGGTCATATGTTGACCCCAGCTTACGGCCTGGTGTGCCTGACTGTTGGCCCCGAGTTACGCTTCAGGACGGTGACCCTCAGCCGCTACCGGACGCTGACACCTAGTGAGCGCGAAACCAAGCTCCGCACCATCTACGCCGAAAATATCCGCATCCTGCACTCGGCAGCCTCCTACTGCGCGTCCCGGAATATCCGGCTGTACCGCATGAGTTCCAGCCTGTTTCCAATGCTGGATCTGATTGGAGATGACGTTGGGCAGACGGTATTGCAAAGCCTCAGTACCGAACTGCGGGCCGCAGGTGAAGCATTCCGTGAAGCCGGAATCCGCGTACTGATGCACCCCGAACAGTTCATCGTGCTGAACAGCGAGCGCCCGGAGGTCAGACAAAACAGCCTGCACGCCCTGCAAAGTCACGCCCGCGTGATGGACGGGCTGGGGCTGGAGCGCTCGGCCTGGAATCTGTTGCTGCTGCACGGCGGCAAGGGAGGCCGGGCAGCGGAGTTACAGGCGCTGATTCCCGACCTGCCGGACGCGGTGCGCCTGCGCCTGGGGCTGGAAAACGACGAGCGGTCGTATGGCCCCCAGGATTTGCTGCCGGTCTGCGAGGCCACCGGAACGCCTTTCGTGTTTGACGCCCATCACCACGTGGTGCGGGAAAAGCTGGGCGACTTACAAGACGCTAGCCTGCGCGAATGGGTGCTGCGGGCGCGGCAGACCTGGCGGCCCCCCGACTGGCAAATCGTCCACCTCAGCAACGGGATTGACGGCCCACAGGACCGGCGGCACAGTCACTTGATTACGCAGCTACCCAACGCCTACGCCGACGTACCCTGGATTGAGGTGGAGGCCAAAGGTAAAGAAGAAGCGATTGCGGCGCTGGTGGCCCGGTTACCCTGACCTCCGGCGGGAGCGGCGCGGGCCTGAGCGCGGACGATACCGACCTCTTTAAAGTGAGGCGTTCCCAGTCGTGCCCGCACCGTTATGACAGACTTGAACGTGCCGGACAAGACGGTGAACGTAAGACGAGCTAGAGCGGTGGACGGACTTCGTCAAAGACAGTGACCACCAGGGAGCGCAACCATGAGCAACCACATCCGCTATGAGAGAGACGGCGACTTCATGCCCAGCTTCTCCTTGAAGCTGGACAGGCCAGGAGCCGACCAGGACATCAAAGGCGCGGTGGTGCGCCCGGACAAGTCCACCTTCTTTGCCGGGGGCGACCTCAATGGCTTTCTGGCGACTCCGCTTGGCCAGGCACAAGAGCCGTTGGGCAGCATTGAAGCGGTGAACGCGCAACTCAGGCGTATTGAAAAACTCGGCAAGCCGGTGGTCGCCCTATCCGCGCAGGCGGTGAGGTGACGGGCCGCCCGCGCTGGGCTGAGGGCGCGGCGTTGCCTCTCCAGGCCCACACCCGCCCTGTCCGTCACCTCACCGCGTCGGGGGCGCGGGTGTATACCCTCACCGTCCCTATTCTGGAAATGTTCACCGCCCACGCTTACCTTTACCTAGACGGCGCCTACGCGGCCCTGATAGACACCGGAACGCCGCTCCCGCAGAGCCTGGGTGCGTTGGACGCGGGTCTGGCAGCGGTGCGGCGGGAGTGGGGCGAGGGGGTAACATGGGCAGACCTGTCGCGCATCGTCGTGACCCACGCCCACTTTGACCACTGCGGCGGCCTGCCCTGGCTGCTTGGGCGCACGGCGGCTCCGGTAGCGGCCTCGCGCCTCACGCGGGAGGTGCTGGAAGACCCCGCCGGGGCACTGGCCGACGAGGAAGCGCGGATGGCCCGCTTTCTGGCGCAAGCCGGAGCCGACCCCGCCTTGCTCGGCAACTTGAAGCGCTTTCCGCAGGGCAGCGTGCGGGGGCTGACGCCTGTTTCGGTGCACACTACCCTGCGCGGCGGCGACGTGCTGGACAGCCGCTTTGAAGTCATAGAGGCGGCGGGCCACTCCTCCGGACAGGTGTGCTTACGCGTGGACGACCTCCTGCTGTGCGCCGACCAGGTGATGACCGGCACCAGCCCCCGCCTCGTGCCACACAGCTACGAGGCCGGAAGCGGGCTGCGGGTGTACCTAGACTCGCTTGCCCGCCTGAGCGCCCTGGAAGGGATAAGCCTTGTGCTGGCGGGGCACGACGACCCGATGGACTGGCCCACTTTTCAGGCCCGCGCAGCGGCGCTCACCCGCAGTCACCTCGGGCGGCTCGGCGTGGTGCGTGACCGCTGCGCCGAGCCGCTCACTACCGCCCAACTTGCGGGCGGCCTCTACCCCGGCCCCTCGCACCCGGCGCTGGCGCTGCTTCAGCTTCAGGCTGTAGCGACCTGGGTGGAGTATCAAGAGGAGCGCGGCGAGTTGCGGCGGGAGGGGGAGGCGGCGGCGCAGTATGTTCGGGTGCTGTGAGCCGCACACCACCAACTGCGTTACCTTCACCGACTGACCCAGAGCGCTCCCCCCCACGCCGTTGGGTTGTAGAGGGCAGTCACAATTGGTTCAACCGTTTTCGGCGGCTTCTGATCCGGTGGCAGAAAAAAGCCAAGCATGACATGGGTTTTGTCTAACTTGCCGCCTGCCCGATCATTTGGCGGAAACTCGCCCCACGAGCCTCACGGCTGTCCAGATAGGCTTTGAAAGGCCTGAGCCAGCGCGGTGTCATTCCCGGTGACGGCCAGAGCTTCGGTATCGTTGGCGACCCTGATGTCAGGCTTCACAGTCTCCGTCGCGGCCACGCTGCCCACGTAGACTCGCCCAGCAGTCACACTTAGGCCACGGCTGACTGGCAGGGGCAGAACAAAGGTGCTGGTGTTGCCCACGCCATAGCTCTCCTCACCAATCAGGATGCTATGGCCGCCCTGCCGGATGTTCTGGCTGAACATTTCGCTGGCGCTGGCGCTGCCCTGGTCAAGCAGCACCGCGACCTTTCCAGACCAGCGCGACGGAGCACTGACTATCAGAGCGGTCTGCGGGGTGTTGCTACAATTTGTCGCGTACTGCACCCTACCGTTGACGTAACTGATGGTTGTCTGCGAGGCGTCCAGGTAATGAATCGATTCGCCAGCGGTGGCAGGCGCAAAAGCGCCGACAGCTCCGACGTACTCCCGAACCATCCCCCCGCCGTTGTCGCGCAGGTCTACCACAATCCCACCGACATTCTGAGCACTGGCCTGAGCAACCAGCCGGTGAACCTGGTCGGCAATGCCCTTCCCTTCAAAAGACGGTATACGCAAGTAGTAGTACGCCTTACCGTTCGCGTCCTGGCGCACTTCACCCCAGGGAAGTTCGGTGCCGCCGAGAATCGCCGCAGTCACCGTAACCGTGCGGGTTTCGCTGCCGCGCCGAACCAGAAAAGGAATGCCGGTCTGCTTGAGGGCCGCTGCCGAGAATAACCTGCTGTAAAGGGCGTCCTGCTGGGAATCGTCCACGCTACCATCAGCACTGTGACCCGGCTGCACCGTGCGTTTCAGGTTCTGCCCGTCTACACCCAGCACCACATCACCCCGGCGCAGCCCAGCGACAAAAGCTGGTCCACCAGCCTGTACATCGGTGATCAGGACGCCTTCAGTGGTCGTAGGAGCGACCATCACAAACCCGAAGCGCGGAGCAGGCTGCGCGGCATTCGTGGTCGCGCCGTTGAAATTCGCCATGTGTGCCGCGTCAAGGTAATAGGTATGGTCGTCCTTTACCCCGCCGATATACCTGGCCATCAGGGGATCAACCGCGTCGGTAACCGGGTAACTGTTAAGGGCACTGGGAAACGTAGTCTTGAATGACTGGTAGGCAGCCTCATGCAGCCCATTGAGGTCTACGGCGCTGTACCCGAAATACAGCTCGTTGAGGATCTGCTTGGACTGGTAAAGCAAGTCGGTGACCGAATTAGGCTTGACAGTAACGCCCTGCGCCTGCACACGGCCCGGCAACACCTGAGCGGGCAATAGTGTGCCACGGTCTTGTAGATTCGGGCCGACAGTCCTGGCGATCTCCCCGGCAATCGTCGGTTGCGTGCAATCGGGCGTCGCCGAGACGACACGGGGAACAGGGGGAATTTCGTTGGCCGAGGTGTTGGTGGTGGGCGCGGTGGTGCCTCCTGTTCCCGCACCGCCGTTGACGATTGTGCCGACCCCAGGGCCAGGGCTGGTGGTGCCGGAAATGGTCGGCGTGGCCTCAGAAGCCTGCTGGCCACAGCCCGCCAAAAGCAGAGTCAAACCAAGCAGCGCAGGAAGGGGTCGTTTCATACCAGGCAGTATCCTGTGTGCACTGGCTGGTGCCTAGCCACCCCGTCTATTAATACCAGTCTATACGGGGGGATCAGCCGATCTGCCGCAAGAGGTTGGCCGTTTCGATCATCGCCAGCACCGCCTCGCCGCCCTTGTTCCCGGCCTTGATTCCGGCGCGGTTAAGTGCTTGCTCGACAGTGTCGGTGGTCAGCACGCCGAACGCGACCGGCACGCCCGTGTGTAGCGAAGTGTTCAGGATGCCGCTCGCCACGCCGCCTGCCACGAAGTCGTAGTGGTCGGTATCGCCCTTGATGACAGCCCCCAGGCAGACCACCGCGTCGTATTTGCCCGACTCGGCCAGCTTACGGGCCACCAGCGGCACCTCGTAGGAACCGGGCACGAGGTAGTGATCAAGATGTTCGGTTTTGCCGCCGTGCTGCACAAAGGCCAGTTCCGCGCCTTCTACCAGCCGGTCCACGATCAGGTGGTTCCAGCGGGTCGAGACGACGGCGAATTTAAGGTCATGGGCAAGCAGGTTGGCTTCGATTTTTTGCATGGCGTTCTCCTGTACTTAGAGCATTTTGCAAAAAGATGGTGCTCTTTTGAGCATCTTTTTGCCGAATGGAACGAGTGGAAAAGAAAGAGCAGGACGGAGAATAAAGGGGGCGGCGGTGTTTTTCCGACATGCCCATCATTCGGAGAACTGCTCTAGGTGTCAAAAAGGTCTGTGAGATGATGCAACTGACGACAGCAAGGGCATTTAGCCCAGGTGCCCCATCCGCTCCCGTTTCGTTTTCAGGTATTCGGTGTTGTGCTGGCCCTCGCCCACATGCAGCGGAACGCGCTCGACGACTTCCAGCCCAAAACCCGAGAGCGAGTGCAGTTTGAGGGGATTATTGGTCATCACGCGCAGTTGCCGGGCGCCCAGCAGGTGCAGCATCTGCGCCCCGATACCGTAGTCGCGGGCGTCGGCGGGCAGGCCCAGTTGCAGGTTGGCGTCTACCGTGTCGGCCCCGCCGTCTTGCAGCGCATACGCACGAATTTTATTGAGCAGGCCGATGCCCCGGCCCTCCTGCCGCAGGTAGATCACGGCCCCGCGCCCCTCGGCGGCGATCTGTTCCATCGCCGCGTCGAGCTGTGGGCCGCAGTCGCACTTGAGCGAGTGAAACGCGTCCCCGGTCAGGCACTCGCTGTGAACGCGCACCAGCAGCGGCTCCGGCGTGATTTCGCCCATGACCAGCGCCACATGCTCGGCGCCGCTTAGCGAGTCCTGAAACCCAACGATACAGAAATCGCCAGAGCGGGTTGGCAGGTTTGCCTCGGCCACCTGCTGCATAAAGGGGTCATGCTGAAGACGGTAAGCGATCAGGGCCTCGATGCTGCCGACCTTCAGCCCGTGATTTTGCCCGAAGGTCAGCAGGTCGGGCAGACGCGACATCTCGCCGTCGTCTCCCATGATTTCGCAGATCACGCCCACCGGCGCAAAACCGGCCAGCCGCGCAAGGTCGCACCCGGCTTCGGTGTGTCCGGCGCGGCGCAGCACGCCACCGGGCCGGGCCACCAGCGGAAAAATGTGACCAGGGCGGCGGAAATCGGCGGGCACGGCGGTGTCGTCTAGCAGCGCGGCAATGGTCGCGGCGCGGTCGAAGGCGCTGATGCCGGTGGTGTTGGTGCGGTGGTCCACACTGACGGTAAAGGCCGTGCCGTTGGGGTCGGTGCTGTTTCCCACCATCGGCGTCAGCGCCAGACGCTCGGCCCGCTCCGGCATCAGCGTCACGCAGATCAGCCCGCGCCCCTCCCGCGCCATAAAGTTGACCCACTGCGGCGTGGCGGTGGCGGCGGGCATCAGCAAGTCGCCCTCGTTTTCGCGGTTTTCGTCGTCTACCAAAATGACCGGGCGTCCGGCGCGGAGTTCTTCAAGCAGTTCGGAAATGGTCGAAAGAACGCCGGTCATGCCTGAGCCTCCAGCCCGCGCCCGCCGAGTTCGGCCCTGGTCAGCTCCCGCACAGCCAGCAGCCGCTCGACATATTTCGCCACCTGATCGGCTTCCAGATTGACTCGCGTTCCCGCCTGCCACTCGCCCAGCGTGGTGACTTCTAGCGTGTGCGGCACCAACCACAGCGTAAATTCGTCCACGGGCCACTCCGGACGGCTGCCCGCCGGGCCGCCCACATCCACCAGCGTCAGGCTCACACCATCTACCGTAATGCTGCCTTTAGGAGTCAGATACCTGGCAAGGCCCCTGGGCGCACGCACCCGCATGGTGTACGCGCCGGGTTCCTCGCGCACCTCCAGAAGCTCACCGACGCCGTCCACATGCCCGCTGACCATATGCCCGCCGAAGCGTTTGTCGGCAGTCATGGCGCGTTCGAGGTTGATCCGCTTTCCAGTTTCCCAGTGCGGCGCCGTTTTGGCGAGGGTTTCGCGGGAAAGCTCCACCCTGAAGCCGTGAGCGTCCCAGCCGCTGACGGTCAGGCAGGCGCCGCCACAGGCGATAGACTCGCCGAGTTCGAGGTTGGTCCACATTTGCGCGGGAGCAATGGTGACGCTCAGATTGCCATTTGTTTCGGCGGCGCTAGTCACGCGCCCCGTCTGTTCGATGATTCCAGTAAACATGTGAACTCCTTCATTTATTCCGCTCTTCAGTGCCTTAAATTAAGTACGTTGTCTTGAGAATAGAGAGGTTTCGGCGCTGTTCCGAAAGCTTGTGATGTTACGTACAACGTACTGACGATTCTTGCTTCGCTCGGTTAATTCAAAGATCAACTTTGGTGTGCCTAGTCAGTAAGTAGGCTAGTCAGTAAGCAGGCCCGTGATCAACACGTCGCTACCAACCAGTTCGGTGTTTACGTCCGTCAGGTGCGGCGCGGCGTGCATGGAGCGCAGCGGCGCAAGCAGCGGCGACAGGCCCGCCCCCAGCAGCTTGGGCGCGACAAACACGCGCACTTCGTCGATCAACTGCTCGGCAAAAAAAGCGCTGGCAAGGGTCGGCCCACCTTCAAGCAGAACGGTCGCCAGCCCAAGTTGACCCAGTTGCCCCAGAGCGTCGCCAAGTGAGGTGGCCGCCACCACCGTCAGGCGAGAGTCGCCGAACAGCGGGGAATGCGTGCCCTGACGCACGACCAGCACGCTGCCTTCTCGCAAGGCCCGCGCTGTGGCCGGAACGCGGCCCTCGGGGTCAAAGATCACGGCGCGGGCGTCGCGCCCTCCCCCGACCTCACGGGTGCCCAGCTGCGGGTCGTCAAGGATAACCGTGCCGCGCCCTACCGCCACTGCATCGGCCTCGTTGCGCCACTGCATGACACGCCGACGCGACTCGGGGCTGCTGACCGGGCCGTTGGCCTCGCCGCTGGCAGCCACTTTGCCGTCAAGGGTCATGGCGTACTTGTAGATCACGTGGGGACGCCCACGCTGCACCAGCGAACGGAACCCAGCTTGCTGCCTCACGGCTTCGGCCTCCAGCACACCCGTCATCACTCTGATTCCGGCGGCCCGCAATTTTTCTAGCCCGCGCCCATTCACACGCGGGTCGGGATCGCCCGCCGCCACCACCACGCGGGCCACTCCAGCAGCGATCAGGGCGTCGGCACACGGCGGGGTGCGTCCAAAATGGCTGCACGGTTCCAGGGTCACGTAGGCGGTGGCCCCGCATGCCCGTTCGCCCGCCTCCCGCAGCGCAAATACCTCGGCGTGCGGCGCTCCGGCCACCGGGTGAAAGCCCCGACCTATCACGTCGCCGTCACGCACGATCACGCAGCCGACGGGCGGGTTGGGACTGGTGCGGCCCAGGCCCCGAGCAGCTTCGGCCAGGGCCAGGGTCATCAAGTGAACATCGTCTGGTGGACGCTCCAGCACAGTTTCATACGGCATATGGTGACGCCGCCGACCGGGGTGGTCAGCCGGGCGTTGCCCCCTTTCTCCCATCCGGACTTAGTGACGCCTGAGCTGAAGGTGAAGCCGGAGGGACACCCCTACCCTGCTTGCCACGTCCCGCGTGCGCCAGTTTACCGTCGGCTCCGGAATCTCACCGGATCGGGCCTGCGCGTCATGGAATTGCGCGGGCTTCACGGGCTGTCCCACGTATAGGAGTCACCGCCGGTGGGGAATCTCACCCCGCCCCGAAAGAGGTCGGCCCCGCCCGGTACCTGCGCGGGGCCAGCTGCAAGGTAAAGCAAAATGGTGAGGTGAAAAGGAAAGTTGTTCAACATCCCCGAACACTCGCCCTTGGGCCAGTCCCAGTGCGGCTCCAGTGCAGTCCCAGTGTGTCCCCGGTTTGGCCCCAGCCCCGGCCCAGCGCTGAGGCTTTGGTACGTCGTCCCCTATCTCCCAGGCGCACTGGCCTGTAAACTGGTTCAAAGTGCGCCCCGCGTCTGGTGGAGTGGCGCGTGGAGGACAGAACATGACCGTAGTAGAACAATCGCCGGGCCAAAGCCAGGTCCAGCCAAAAAGAGTGGGCTTTATCAGCCTGGGCTGCCCCAAGGCGCTGGTAGACAGTGAACGCATTCTGACCCAGCTACGAATCGAGGGTTACGAGGTCGCGCCCAGCTACGAGGGGGCCGACGCCGTGATCGTGAATACCTGCGGCTTTATTACGCCCGCCGTCGAGGAATCGCTCTCGGCCATTGGGGAGGCACTGGAGCACGGCGGCAAGGTGATCGTGACGGGTTGTCTGGGCGAGCGCCCCGAGAAAATTATGGAACGTCACCCCAAAGTCGCCGCCATCACGGGCAGCGAAGCGGTAGACGACGTTATGGGGCACGTGCGTGAGCTGCTGCCGCTGGATCAACACGCCTTTACGGGGCTGCTGCCGGTGGCCGCGCCGGGTACGCGGGCTGACGCCCTAGCCCCGGCCCGTGAAGAGACCCGCCACGGCGACGTGTTCGCTCCTACGGTCAGGCTGACGCCCCGGCACTACGCCTATGTCAAGATCGCCGAGGGCTGCAATCATACCTGCGCCTTTTGCATTATTCCTAAGCTGCGTGGCCTTCAGGTATCGCGTGACGCCGGGGCCGTGCTGTACGAGGCCTACCGCCTGATCGCGGGCGGCACCAAGGAACTCATGATCATCAGCCAGGACACCAGCGCGTACGGCGTGGACCTGCGCTACCGCGAAAGCGAATTTCAAGGAGGGCAGGTGCGGGCGCACCTCACCGATCTGGCGGTCAAGCTGGGCGAGATGGGCGCGTGGGTCAGGATGCACTATGTCTACCCATACCCGCACGTCGAGAAGATCGTGGAACTGATGGCGCAGGGCAAGATTTTGCCTTACCTGGACGTGCCGCTTCAGCACGCCAGCCCCAGAATCCTGAAGCTGATGCGGCGGCCCGGCGCGGGCAAACAGCTCGCCACCATTCAGCGCTGGCGCGAAATCTGCCCCGAGCTGACCATTCGCAGCACCTTTATCGTGGGGTTTCCGGGCGAGACGGAAGAAGATTTTCAGGAGCTATTGCAGTTTCTGGAAGACGCCCGCCTTGACCGCGTGGGGGCTTTTCCGTACAGCGACGTGGAAGAAGCCGACGCCAACGCGCTGCCGGGTGCGGTGCCCGAAGAAGTCAAGGCCGAGCGCCTGGAGCGCTTCATGGAAGTGGCCCAGCGCATCAGTACCGAGCGGCTGGCCGAGAAAGTGGGCCGCGTAATGGACGTGATTATCGACGAATTCAACGACGACGAGGGCGACGAAAAAGGCACCCGCCTGATCGGGCGCACCCAGGGCGACGCGCCGGGCATCGACGGGCAGGTCTACCTGTTCGCAGGTGAGTTCGCTGGGCAGGTCAACATTGGTGACATCGTGCGGGCCAGAATCGAGGACAGCGACGAGTACGACCTGTTCGGTGAAGTGGTAGAGCGCCCCGCGTGGAAGCCAAACGTGCCGCAGCTGGGGCACTTCCGGGGGCACTGACCTAGAATGCTGGCCGGGAGAAGCGCAGTGGGCCGCGCAGTCGCCCTGGCCTGCCTTAAAACCCATCCGGACAATGCTGAGTGGCTTGGGATTTTACGGCACCGGATAGCCTCTTAGAGGATTTTGCAAAAAGACGGCGCTCTTTTGACCATCTTTTTGCCGAGTGCAACGAGTGAAAAAGGAAGAACAGGACGTGGAATGAAGGGGGCGGCGGTGTTTTTCCGACCTGCCCATCATTTCCGAGAACTGCTCTTAGTCTATGTTGAACGCCTGCTCCTCGGGAAGTTCGTCGACTATGGCGTGAGTGGTATGAAAGGCCAGGAGCAAGGACAGGAAGCCTACCCGGCCCAAGAACATCAGCGCGACCAGCACCAGTTTACCGTGGTCGGAAAGCACCGGGGTCAGATTGACACTAAGACCGGAAGTGGTAAACGCGCTCACGGCCTCGAACGCCAAGACGATGGGCCGGTGCTGGTGATCAGTGAACATAAGTGCCCCCGTGCCCAGACCGACGGCCAGCAGCGCCAGTGTGACTACTGTTAGCGCCCGCATCAGTGTGCGAACCGGAATGGCGCGGCCTTCCAGCTGGGCCTGCGGCTGTCCGCGCAGGGTGGCCCGCGTGGCAGAGAGCAGCACGGCGAGGACGGTGGTCTTGATCCCGCCAGCCGTCGAACCGGGGTTACCGCCCACGAACATCAGGCTCATAATAAGCAGCAGCGTTGGCGCAGAAAAGTGGCCGTAATCCAGCGTAGAAAACCCCGCCGAGCGCGTCACAGTGGTTTGAAAGGCGGCGTGCAGCAGCTTATGCGGCGGGTCCAGCGGCCCCAGCGTACCGGGGCGGTGCCATTCCAGCAGGGCAAACAGCAGTGCGCCGCCCACCAGCAAGCAGGTCGTGACTTTCAGGCCCACCCGCGTCTGGGCCGAGAGACCAGGCAAGGGGGTCTGACGGCGAAAACGCCCGTAAAAGTAGCGGTCGAGTTCATCCAGCCCGATAAATCCGGTGCTGCCCAGCACCACCAGCAGCATCAGCGTCAGCAGCGAAAGCGGCGCGAGGCGGGCCACCCCGTCGGGCCACAGGCCAAATCCGGCGTTCCCGAAGGCCATGACCGCGTGAAGCAGGGCGTAGCGTGCCCCCTGAAGCGGCCCAGTCAGCCGTATCATGTCGGGCAGCAGCACCAGGAACCCGGCGAACTGAATTCCCAGCGTCAGCAGCACGACCCGCAGCAGCAGATGCCGGAAATTCTGGCCTTCGGGCAAGCCGAGCGCCTCGGGGGTTCAGTCGGCGGCGGCGGCCTGCTTGCCCCAGCCGACAAAACGTAAGATCAGCACCAGCAGGGCCAGCGCTCCCACCTCGATCAGCACCGCCAGCCACAGCTGCCCGGCAGGCGTGAGCACCTGACCGACATTCACGCTGCTCAGGCCCGTAGTACACACGGCGCTGGTCGCCAGCAGCAGCGCGTCTATCAGGCTCAGGTGGCCCTGGTGCGCGGCGGGCAGCAGCAGTCCCAGGGTGCCCACCAGCAGGGCCACCAGCACCCAGACAATCAACCAGTCGTTGGGCGAGCGGATAGCGACGGGGAAATCTCGGCCATTTGCGGGGGCGTCGGTTGCAGAACCACTGCTCACCGGGCCACTATACCGGCACCCAAACCCGGTCTACACCCATACCCGCCGCGCTTCTCCGGAGGCGCGACCGGCGATCAATCTGCCGGAACCATTTTCTTCAGCGCTTTGCAGTGGGAACCACGCCCGCCGCCCCGTCAGCTTCAGCAAACACTGGGCTGAAACTTATAGTGATAATACTGTTATGAAAGTCACGCTTCAGGGAGACACAGGTACGCTGACTGAGCTTCCTGGCGAGCCTGACTGGCCCATCAGCCGCCTCGACCGTTACACCAAGCCCGGCACACTGTTCAAGCGGCCCGAGGAAGTCGAGATCTGGCGGCTGCCCGACGGACGTCTGATCCGACTGGGGCGCACTGACCCGCGCGGCGAATGGAACGTGCGCTGGCGGCGCACCGAGAAAGCGTCAGCCGGGTCTAGAGGCAGGCTTTCGTAGCCGCTCGGCCCCTAGCCGTTCAAGGCGTAGCCGGTCGCGGTTATCGAACAGGCGGTGGTATGCCAGCAGTACCACCCCCAGGCTGCCCAGCGCCGAACTGGCGGCCAGCACGAACATCATCACCAGCTGGTAGTGCACGGCGTTTTGCGGGCTTTCCCCAGCCAGAATCTGCCCGGTCATCATGCCCGGCAGGCTCACGATGCCCATCACGGTCATGCTGTTCAGGGTCGGCAGCATCCCGGTCTTGACGGCAGTGGCCATCAGCGGGTGCGCGGCCTCCCAGCGGGTCGCGCCCAGCAAAAGTTGCCCCTCGACCTCACCCCGGCGGGCGTGCAGGTCAGCAGTAAATCGCTCGGCCCCCAGAGCCACGCTGGTGACCGAGTTGCCCAGGATCATCCCTAGAATCGGCACGGCGTACTGCGGCTCGAACCAGGGGTGAATACGCAGTACAGCGCTAAGGGTCAGCCCGGTTAGCAGGAAGGAGCTGCCGAAAATGGCCACGAAACTGTCGAGAAACAAAGAGCGGTACCGGTATTTGGGCCGCGCCGAGGAAGCCTGAGCCGCCAGCAGAGTCATGACCAGCCCGATGGCGACCACCGGCAGCGGCTGCTTGAGGGCAAAAACCCACGCCAAAATCAGCCCGACCAGCAGCAGCTGCACCGTCATCCGCACGCCCGCGACCAGGATTTCACGCCCCAGACCCAGTTTCAACCACCACGACAGGCCAATGCTGACCAGCAGCAGCGCCGCCGAGGCCGCGACCTGCCACAGCGCGATGTGCAGGCTCACGCCGTCACCCCCGTCGCGCACCACTCGCTGAGCACGGCCTCGGCGCGCGCGGTGGTGTCGGGATCGAGGGCCGAGGTCGCCTCGTCGAGCAGCAGCACTGTGGGCGAGAGCAGCAGCGCCCGCAGCAGCGCCACCAGTTGCCCCTCGCCGCCCGAGAGCGTGACCGAGTCGAGCGCCAGAAACTCGGGGCCGCGCCCCAGTGCCTGTGCCAGTTGCCGCGCCTGCGGCACATCAAGTGTCCGGCCCGCGTGGGCTTTCAGGTTAAATGGCTGCGCCAGTACCTCCTGCACCGTCACCCCCGCGCCCAGCGCCGCCCGCTGGGGCAGCAGCATGACCCCAGCGCGGAAGGCGGGCAGCGCCCACGCCTCCTGGGATGTTCCCCGGAAGGTGATGGAGCCGCTTTCCAGCGGGTCGAGTCCGGCGAGTTGCCGCAGCAGCAGGCTTTTGCCCGACCCCGATGGCCCCACCACCATGAGCCTCTGGCCCGGCGCGAGACTAAAAGACAGGCCCTCAAATAAAAGCCGACCCTCGACACTCCGCCGCAGGTCGGTGGCCGTCAGCAGCGGGGCAAGGTCGGTCATCAGCCCCGTCAAGCTACACGCCCATCAGTTCCTGAACAAGGGCGCGGTTCTCGGCCAGGTGCGCCGCGTCGCCCGCGAAGGAAACGCTGCCGTGGTCAAGCACGTACACCCGGTCGGCCACCGCCAGCGCGAGATCGAGATTCTGCTCGGCCAGCAGGATCGTCTCGCCGCTTTCGCGCAGTTGCAGCAGCACGTCGCGCACCACCGTGACCATCAGGGGACTAAGGCCCTCGGTGGGTTCGTCGAGCAGCAGCACCCTGGGGTTTTGTAGCAGGGCGCGGCCAATCGCTACCATCTGCTGTTCGCCGCCCGACAGCGTGGTGCTTAGGCTGCGCTGACGTTCCTTAAGGCGCGGAAAGGTCTCGTAGACGCGGGCGAGAGTCCACTTGCCGGGGCGCAGGGCCAGGCGCAGTTCCTCCTCCACGGTCAGCTCGGCCATCATGCGGCGGCCCTGTGGCACCAGCGACAGCCCCCGCGCCGCGAGGGTCGAGGCCCGCAGCCCAGTCACGTCCTGCCCCGCCAGCGTCACCGCGCCGCCGGTGGGCTTGCGCCAGCCCATTACGGTGGTCATCAGGG
Organism: Deinococcus sp.; assembly: GCF_018260405.1. GTDB lineage: Bacteria > Deinococcota > Deinococci > Deinococcales > Deinococcaceae > Deinococcus. The sequence continues at coordinate 20,148 of NZ_JAGLBG010000011.1, read as the reverse complement.
TCGTTTTGCCCATGCCGTTGCGCCCGAGAACCGCCACCACTTCGCCGGGACGGACGGCGAGCGACACGCCCCCGAGGGCCACCGCGCTGCCGTAGGCGGCCCTTAGGTCACTCACCTGCAGCACCGGCGCGGCAGCCAGACTTTCGGGCGAGACCACGCGGCCCTGACGCTCAAGGGCCGAACCGACATACACGGCCTGCACCTCGGCATTGGTGCGGATTTCCTCCGGCGTGCCGGTCGCCAGCAATTCACCGTTGCTCAGCACGGTCAGGTGGTCGGCGAAGTCCAGGCAAAAAGCCAGGTCGTGTTCGATAAGCACCGTGGTCAGTTCACGCGGCAGGTTCAAAATAAGCCCCATGACGTGCTCACGCTCGTGGGCCGAGAGCCCGGCCAGCGGTTCGTCGAGCATCAGCAACCTGGGTTCCTGGGCCAGCACCATCGCCAGTTCCAGCTGGCGCTTTTCACCGTGCGAAAGCGCCCCGGCGGGCCTATGGGCTTGGGCGCTTAGGCCCATGCGTTCCAGCGCGGCCTGGGCGACGCGGGCCGCTTGCGTCTGAGCCGCGAGGGGACGCCACCAGTCACGCCGCCCTGACTGGTGGGCCAGCACCGCCAGCACCACATTTTCCAGCACGGTGTCCTCGGTAAACAGGCTACTGGTCTGGAAAGACCGCGCCAGCCCCAACGCGGCGACCCGGTTGGGCGACATGCCGCCAACGTTGCGCCCGTCGAGCAGCACATGACCCTCACTGGGCGGATACTCGCCGCTGGTCACGCGAAAGAGCGTACTCTTCCCCGCTCCGTTCGGCCCGATGACCGCGTGCCGCCCGCCCGCCGGAACGTGAATGGTCACGTCCTTGAGGGCCACCACACCCCCGAAACGCCGGGTAACATTCTCAATGTCCAGCGCGATGCCAGGGCGCACGGGCAGTGGCGCCGCATTGACAGGAGCCGTCATGCCTGCTTCCTGGGTGTCTGCTTCCTGTGCAGCAGCGACCACAAACCGCCGCGCCCAGTCAGCACCAGTGCCATCAGAATCAGGCCAACGAACCCGGCCCACAAGTCGGTGTGCGAACTGACCACCGCTTGCAGGCTGGTGTACAGCAGCGCCCCTATAACTGGCCCCCACAGCGAACGCGCTCCGCCGAGCAGCACCATAATCAGGAGAACCGCGCTCTGCAACCAGAACAGGTCGCTGGGCGTCACGATGCCGCGGTGCATGGCCCCCAGCGCCCCCGCCAGCCCGATGAACGCCGAGGCGATGAGCACCGCGCCGTACTTGTAAGCGAAAACCGCGTAGCCCAGCGCCCGCGCCCGAGGCTCGTTCTGGCGAACGGCTTCCAGAATGCGGCCATACGGCGACCTGACGATGCGCGAGAGCAAAAACAGCGTCAGGGCAGCGCAGACCAGCGTTACGAGATACAGCGCCGTATCGCTCAGGCCCGACTTGAAGGTCAGACCGTCGGTGCCGCCCGTCACGGCAGTCCATTTTTCAGCGACCACCTGAAGCATCTGCGAGAAGGCCAGCGTAATCATCAGAAAGAAGATGCCCCCGGCCCGCAGAGCCAGCGGCGCGGTTAGGGCGGAATAGGCCGTTGCCAGCACCGCCGAGGCCGCCAGCACCAGCGGCAGCGGCAGCCCCAACTTGGTGAGCACCGCCGCCGTATACCCGCCCAGCCCCCACATGGCAATGTGGCCCAGCGGCGTGAGACCCGCGTACCCGATCAGCAGGTCGAGCGCGGCGGCGGCGATGGCCCAGCACAGAGCTTCAGTGGCGAGGTAAAGCGTGTAACCGTGAATAAACAGCGGCGCGATCAAGGCCGCAGCCAGCAGGGCCAGCAGCACCGGGTAGGGCAGCGGTGGGCGGCCCTCTCCTGAATGACCCAGTCCTGCGGTAGTGGCCGGCGCAGCGTTGCTCATGCATTCCCCAGACGGCGGCCCAGCAGCCCCTGTGGGCGCACGGCGATAACCAGAATCATCAGCGCGAAAATGACGATTTGCGAGATGGCCGGAAAGTAGGTTTCGCCGAAGCCCTTGACCAGCCCAACCAGAATGGCGGCCAGGAAAGCGCCCTCGATGCTGCCCAGCCCACCGATAACCACCACGATCAGCGCAAAAAGGGTCATGGTCGAATCGAGCGTGGGGGTCAGCGCCAGTTGCGGGCTGCCCACCGCGCCGCCGAAGGCCCCCAGTCCAATGCCCGCCGCGAAGGTCAGCATCGAGATTTGCGCCACTGGCAGCCCCAACGTGGCACTCATCTGCTGATCGGCGGTCACGGCGCGAATCTTGGCCCCGGCCAGCGTGTTCCGCAGAATCAGGCGCATGACGATAAGAACCAGGACGCCCACCACGATCAAGACCAGCGGATAACTGGGAATCATCATGCCGCCGATAGCCACCGGGCCGCCGAAGGGCTTGGGCGGCGACACGCTCTTGATATCGGCCCCCCAGATGTGGCGCATGGCGTCCGACATCACGAAGGTCAGCCCCAGCGTGGCAAGCACCTGCCGCAGCTCATGGCCGTGCAGGCGCGACAGCAGCAGCCGTTCGGCAGCCATACCCAGCGCCGCGCCGCAGAGGGTGGCGACCAGTACGCCCAGCCAGAAGTTGCCGCTGGCCTGCGTGACCGAGTAGCCGATGTAGGCACTCAGCACATAAAACGCCCCGTGTGCCAGATTAGCGACCCGCGCCACCCCAAAAATCAGCGAGAAACCCGCCGAGAGCAAAAACAGCAGCATCCCGAAAGCCAGACTGCCCACCAGTTGAAACATAATCAATTGCAACGCCGGTTCACCCCCCCCCGCTATGTATCAAAGCTGCCTGTCAAAAAAAGCATATGAAAAGCGGAGCAGGCCCTTTACCGCGCTGCTCCGCCGACCGGTCAAGGCCAGCCCAGACTTATTTGCCAGGATCCTGAAATTCTCCGAGCTTAACGACCATCTTGTTATAGAGGCCCTTGGGGCCTTTGGCGACCTGGCGCACGTACACCGGGTTGATCACGTTCTGGGTCACGGGGTCGAACCTGAAGGTGCCGCGCGGCGACTGGAAGTTCACGCCGCGAATAGCTGCCAGCAGCGCGGGCTTGTTGCTTACATTACCCCCGGTCTTCTTGAAGGCCTCGGTCAGTACGCGGGCCATGTCCCAGCCGCGCTCGGCATAGGAGCCGGGCAAAGTGCCGTACTTTTTGGTGTAGGCGTCAGTAAAGACCTTGTTCTGCGGCACGGGCAGGTTCTGTACCCAGGGCAGGGCGCTGATGGCCCCCACGGTACTGTCGCCCACTGCGCTGAGCACAGTTTCGTCGACCATGTCGCCGAGCACGGTCAGCTTGACCGTCTTATTCAGGCCAAACTGCGCGAACTGCTTCAGGAACAGCACGGCGTCACTGCCTGCCAGCACGCCGTAAACCGCCTCGGGCTTGGCCGCCGAAATCTGGGCCATGTAGGAGCTGAAATCGCTGCTGCCCAGCGGACTGTAGACCTCGCCCGCGACCTTGCCGCCCGCCGCCGTGTACGACTTCTTAAAATCGGCCAGCGACTCCTTGCCGAAGGCGTAATCGGCGGCGATCAGAAAGGTGTTCTTGCTGACCTTGTCGGCCACGTACTTGCCGAACGAGGAATTGTACTGCCACACGCTGCCCGACGCCCGGAACACGTAGGGGTTTTTCTTGTCGCGGGTCAGGGCATTGCCCGCCGCGTTGAACACGACTAGCGGCACCTGCGCCTTTTCGACCACCGGAGCCAGGGCGTAGGCACTGGGTGTGAGAACCACGCCCGCCAGCAAGTCCACCTTGTCCTGGTTGATCAGCTTGTTGGCTTTTTTCAGCGCCACGCCGGGGTCGGCTTCCTCGTCTTCGCGCACAAACTGGAGGGTCTTGCCCGCCACTTTATGACCAACCGAGTCCATGTACAGGCTAAAGCCCTTCCAGCCTTCTTGCCCCAGCTGGGTGTACACGCCCGAGGCGGGCAGCAGCACGCCCACTTTTATGGTGTTCTGCGCCAGGGCCGTTCCAGCGCTCAGGGCCAGAACCACGGCCAGTGAATTCCTTAATGTTCTATGAACCCTGGTCGAAAGGTTGCCAAAACGGTTTAACCCGAGCGGACTTGTAGAGCTGCCCCGCAGAGCAAGCACAAGAGAAGCGGGTTCCGGGCGCACAGTGGGCACTCCGGCGTCCTTGCGGATGGTCAACGAGACAGACGGAATCCGTATTAGGTAGTTCATGGGTCCTCCACCATGGGGGCGCAGCAGCTACCCAGGTGATGTTCGTTATGGCCGCAGCACCGGAAAGCGGGTCAGTCGTGCACCTAGCTGAGGAGGTCAGATGCCTTACGGCTCCTCTGGCTGCGTGAAACCAGACGTGCGCCTTTCAACGCATCCGGGCCGGAGAAATTCACTGCGGCGGGGCATTTGGGTTTTACCTTCGTACGATGGGTCTCCTGGGGGCAGTAGCAATGCAAAAGCCGCTGATATTTTACCACATTCCAATCTAGGTTCTTCCGGTTCTATACGGACTGCGCCAAATTCCGGCAGGCCCCTTTCTGCACGCCACCCGTCCCACCCAAAAGCTCCGGATGCTAGGCCACATTTCATCTGAGCGTTAACTTCTGGCGATTTATTTCCACCGTGAAAACTTTTTTAGATGGAAGCATAAAAGGAGGTGAGAATAGAATGAGCAAGAGTCATGAAGGCCCGGTTGACCCGGCATTGGACGATCTGATTGAGCTGATCAGCCAGTTCGGACGCACCAAACTCAGTTTGCAGTCTCTGCTGCTCCGCCCAAAATGGCGCAACGAACTGGTCAGGCAATTTAACGAGGCGAACATCGAACTTCAGGATCCTGAGCTGTATTTTCAGTGGTTGCCAATCTTTTACCGTTTGAGTCGGCGGCTGATGAATGAAGAAGGCAGCATGAACATGCGGGCGGTGGCCGAGGCTATCGGGGTGCCGCTGAGCACTGCCACGCGCCTGACCGACAACTTCGTCACTCACGGCCTGATGGAGCGCCAGCCCGACGCCCATGACCGCCGCATGGTCATGATTCGCCTGACGACGAAGGGCCAGCTGGCCTATCAGATCGCCGACCGGAACGCACGCGACCGTCTGGAAGACCTGCTCAAGCAGCTCACGCCTGAAGAGCGGGCGCAGCTGCTGCCCCTGGGTACCCGTCTGTTCCATTTCTGGATGGCGTCACTCGAAGAAATGGCGTTTCAAAGCAACAGCAACAAGGAGGCCCCCACACCTTGAATACTCGCAGAACAACCCTACTTGGCCTCACGGCGGCGCTGCTGAGCTTTAGCTTCGCCTCGGCCCAGAGCGCGGCCACGCCCAGCACGCCGGGAGTAGCCCCCACCAGCACCCCGGCCAGCAGTCTGGCGCTGTCGCCCGCGCTTATCACTGGCCTCACCAGTTACCCCAGCCTGACGCAGGCCCGCCTGGCGCTCGAAGCGGCCCAGACGCAGCAAAAAATCGCGGATTTCCCGGTGTCCGGAACCATTTCAGCCAGCACCACCCGTATCCTGAACAGCGACGACACGCCGGGTCTATGCACGACCAATCAGCTGCTGCAATTCACGACCTACTGCGCCCCGCTGCCCAGCAGCGTCCAGAACGTGAACGCCTCGCTGCGAGCCACGCCGTTTAATTACGGCGACGTCGGTGCCCGGCGGCAACTGGCCCAGATCGCGGTAGATCAGGCCCGGGCCGGGTATCAGACCGCGCTGGCGAACCTGGAAGGTCAGGTTGTGGTGGCCGCGCTGCGTGCCCAGCTGGCCGACAGCAGCGTGGGACTGGCGCAGCAGAGCGTGCAGGCGGCTCAGATGGCGCTGCAAGCCATTCAGACCCGCTTTGACGGCGGCGGCGCGACCCACAACGAGCTGGAACAGGCCAGGCTGACACTGGCCCAGGCGCAAAGCGCCGTGCAGCAGTCGCAGGAAAACTCGGCGCTGGCCCACGCCACGCTGCGCGACCTGACCGGTAGCCCCGAGATTCCGGCAGTGACTCCTCTCGGCGTGCCCGCCAACATGCAGAGTGTGGCAGTGGCTCAGGCACAGTTCGCCGTGCGCCGCGCCCAGATCGCCTACGAGCAGGCCAGGTGGAACAGCCTGCCGAATCTTCAGGCCAGCTACAGCCACCGCCTGAGCAGTTCCTCGAGCGCCGCTGCCAATCTGGCGATAGGAATCGACTCGCGCAATGTGGCCCCCACCGCCAGCTTTTCGTACGGCCCGGCGACTGCGCCCACCAACCGTATAACCGATCAGCTCACGCTGGGGGTCAGCTTCGACGCGTCACTGGCGAACCTCGAAGCGCCCGCCCTCGCCAAAAATGCGCTGGATCAGGCGCAGGCAGGCTTTGCAGCGGCGCAGCGCCAGTCGGACCTGCAACTCCAGGGCCTGAACATCGCCTATCAGCAGGCCCAGCGTGATCTGGCGCTTAGGCAGCAGGCCGTGAACCTGGCCCGCCAGAACCAGAAAGACGCCGAGGCCCGGCGCGATCTGGGCCTGATCTCGCCCCTCGAAGCGGCGCAGGCCGCCGTCGCCACCTATCAGGCGCAGCTGGCTGCCGATCAGGCGACCCTCTCGCAGACCACTGCCGCCAGCAACTTCTACACCTTCTTCGGCCTTCCTCTTACGCCCCTGAACTGACCCCACGGAGAACAAAATGACACACACCAGCCGTTTCCTGAAGACCACCGCCCTGCTGCTTTCGCTAAGCGCCGCTTCCGCCCAGGCCGCCACGCTGAGTCTGGCAAGCGCCCTTGCCAAGAGCGGCAACCAGCCCAACGTGATCGCCGCCCGCACCGCCCTAAGCAACGCCCAGTCCGAATACGCCAAGGCCAAGGCCGACCCGCTGGCGACGAAGGTCACCCTGCTCCGGGCGCAGCAGGCCTATGAGCTGGCCGTGGCGAGCGTCAAGAGCGCTGACACCCAGGCCGACGCCCAGATCGCCCAGGCCTACACCCAGGTGCTTGAAGCTCAGGACGGCGTGAGCCTGGCAACCCAGGCGCTCGACCTGGCTACCAAGGCCGCCAAAGTCGCCCAGACCCAGTACGCCAAGGGCGGCGGCACCCAGATCGCCGCGCAGGTTGCCCAGAACCAGGCAGCCGCCGCGCAGCAGACGCTGAATACCGCCCGCGACGGCCTGAACCTGGCGACCAGCAACCTGATGAGCCTGGTCGGACCGTTTACCTCGGTGGCCCCGATTCCGGCCAGCGCCGTGCCCGACAATGTCAGTAGCAGCGTCGTGGATACCGTGGTGGCCCGTAACCCCGCCTACATCCAGGCCCAGCAGGGCAGCGCCGCGCTGCAACTCCAGCTGAATCTCGCCGACCCCATCGCTGTGTCGGCCTCGCAGATCAACGCGCTCAAGACCCAGCTTCAGCAGACACAGTCGGCGGCTCAAAACGCCTCGCGCGGCCTGCGGATTCAGACCCAGGGGCTGTACAACTCTTACCTCCAGGCGATCAAGAACCGGAGCGTCAAGCTCACGGCGCTGCAAAACGCCGAGCGGCAATACGCCGCCGACCAGGCGCGTTACGCCAAGGGCCTTATTAGCCAGCTGGCCCTGCTGCAAAGCCAGATCGCCTACGGGCAGGCCAAGCTGGCCCGTGAGCAGGCCGACGACAGCGTGCTGACCGCCTACTACAACCTGTTGGCAGGCACCCCCAACCCCAGTGCGAGCGCCGGAGGGAAATGAGCGCCCCGGCTGCTGCGGCTCCCACCACCATGCCCGGCAACACCTGGATGGCCCCGCTACTGATCCTGGTGATCGGGGCCTTCATGGCCATTTTGGACACCAGCATTGTGAACGTCGCCATCCCGGACATGATGAACATCTTCGGGGTGGATCAGGCCAAAATCGAGTGGGTCTCGACGGCCTACACCCTGGCCCTGGGCGTGATCACGCCGCTCTCGGCCTGGCTGGGGGCCAGATTCGGCCTGAAGAACATGTATATGGTCGCCCTGGTCATCTTTACCATCGGATCGGTGCTGTGCGGGCTGTCGTGGAGCCTAAACAGCATGATCTTCTTCCGCATCATCCAGGCGGTGGGGGGCGGCCTGATCATGCCCGCCGTGCAGGCCATGATGATCCGCATGGTGCCGCGCAACCAGTTGGGGGCAGCGGGCGGCATCTTCGGCATGGCCGTGCTGCTGGCCCCCGCCATCGGCCCGACCCTGGGCGGCTACCTCGTCGAGTTCGTCAACTGGCGCTGGATTTTCATGATTAACCTGCCCATCGGGATCATCGGGATCTTTCTGGCCCTGCGGCGGGTTCACCAGTTTCCGCCGGGCAATGCGGGCAAATTCGACTTTCCCGGCGCGGTCGGTATTGCCCTGGCCCTCTTCACGCTCCTGCTGGCGACCAGCGAACAGGCCAGTTGGGGCGGCTGGAGTGCCGAACCGGTGGTGCTGCTGCTGTTTATCAGCCTGATGTCTTTTATCGCCTTCATCTGGTGGGAACTGAGTATTGAAGAGCCGCTCCTCAACCTGCGGCTGTTCAAGTACCCGAGTTTCAGTATCGCCAACGTCTTGCTTATGCTCATCAGTATTTCGATGTTCGGTGTGCTGTTCTACCTGCCGGTGTACCTACAGACCATTCGCGGCATCGGGGCGTTCCAGTCAGGCCTGCAACAGCTGCCGCCCGCCCTGCTGACCGGGATGATCATGCCGATTGCCGGGCGCCTGTACGACAAGATCGGCCCCAAAATCCTGATTCCGGTGGGGCTGCTGGTGATGGCCTACGGCATGTTCTTGTTCCGTGACCTGACTATCGACACTCCGGTCGTAACTATCATCTTGTGGAACTGTGTTCGTTCGGTAGGCATGGGCCTCGCCATGATTCCCACGCAGTCGGCTTCGATGTCCGAAATTCCGCCCGCACAGTCCGGGCAGGCCAGCGCCATCACCAACATCGTCAACCGCCTGGGGGGCACCTTCGGCATCGTGATCATGGTGCAGATGTTCGACCACTACAACCACTTGCAGGTGGCGGGTTACGCCAACCTGATGCAGCAGGGCAACCCGGTGCAGACGAACCTGATGCAAGAGGGCGTCGCCAAGCTTCAGGCCACCGGCATGAGCTTTCATCAGGCCCGGATCGTCTTCATGTCGCTGTGGCAGCGCGAAATGGCGACGACCGCGTTTACCAACACCTTCGACATCGTGATGGTCATCATCGCCGCGTCTCTGGTGGGGTGCGCCGGACTGGCCCTCTTCCTGCGCAAAGGTCAGGTCAAATCCGACGAACCCGGCCACATCATGGAGTAAGCTCCGGCCCCCACCGAACCGTGCGCTCCACTCAACTGAAAAAGGAAACAACCTATGACCAGAATCAACAAAGATTCAGATAACCCGCGCCAGCCTTCCGGCACTGAACAACAAGCGAAAGAAGTGATCGTGGCTTCCGCCGCCCCCGAGGTGAACACCGTTTCGACTTCCAGCAGCGCGGCCCCCGGTAGTGCGCGGCCGACCACACCAGCTGAACCGATCAGGGAAGACGGGCCAGTCAGGGAAACGGTGCCTGCCGCGCCCAAGCCCAAGCGCAACCGGGCCATGGGCATCACCATCGGTCTGGTGGCGGCGCTCGGGGTGGCGGGCATCGTGGGCTACTACGCCTACAACGGCTCGCACCACGTCAGCACCGATAACGCCCGCGTGGCGGCCAACACCGCCGCCGTGACCCCCGAAATTCCGGGGCGCGTGCTGCAATGGAACGTGGCCGTGGGCACCCCCGTCAAGGCGGGCGACGTGATCGGCCAGATCGACACCAGCACCGTGGCCCAATCGAGCGCCGCCAACGCCGGGGCACTCTCACAGGTCGCTCCGCTGACCGCCTCGCGCTCGCTGATTCGCGCCCCCATTTCGGGGACGGTCATTCAGACAGCCGCCCTGGTCGGTCAGATGGTCGCTGCCGGGCAGTCGCTGGCGGTTATTGCCGACGACCGGAGTTCTTACATCTCGGCCAACATCAAAGAAGGCCAGATCGCCAAGATCAAGCCCGGCCAGACCGTACACGTCAAGCTCGACTCGCTGCCCGGCCAGACCCTGACCGGCGTGGTGCAGCAAATCGGGCAGGCCACCGCCGGTTCGTTCTCGATTCTGCCCAGCGGCGGGGCCGACAGCGGCAACTTCACCAAAGTCGAGCAGGTCATTCCGGTGTCCATCTACCTGACCGACGCCGACCACGCCAAACTGCGGCCTGGGGCCAGCGCCTCGGTCACAGTGGATCTGGGTGATCCGTCGAGTACGCCAGTCAACGTCAAGACCACCACTGCCGCGGCCAACTCCCTTAAGACCAACCTAAACGTGGTCGGCACCCTGACTTCGGGCAGCAACGTGAATATCACGGCGCAGGTGACTGGCACCATCCTGAGCCTGACGCCGCAGGTGGGCGATCAGGTTCACAGGGGTGAGGTGGTGGCCCGCATTGATGACAGCGCTATCCGGGCGCAACTGGCCCAAGCTCAGGCCGGACTGGCCCAGGCTCAGAACGGCGGAACGGCGGCGCAGACCAATCTCGCGCAGGCCGCCCGCACGCTTGATCGCCTCAAGGCGGTGTACGCCGACGGCGGCGCGTCACTTCAGGAGGTGCAAAATGCCCAGACCCAGTACGATAACGCCGTGGTCGCCAGCCGTAATGCGGGCGGGGCTTCGGTGCAAGGGGCGCAGGCCGTCATCAACAACCTGAAAGTCACGCTTGCCAAGACCGTGATCACCAGCCCGATTGACGGGGTGGTTTCGGCCCGCAACGCCCAGCCCGGCGAAGTGGCCTCGCCCGCCCTGCCGCTGCTGACCATCGTGGCCGGAGAGCCGCGCAAGATCGTGGCGACTATTCCCTCGACTCAGGCCAACCTAATCAAAACCGGGGATAAGCTCAAAGTCAAGTTCGACGCCTTCCCCAACAAGGTCTACCCGGCCAAGATCACGGCGATCAACCCCAGCTCGGTGGCGACCGGGGACTTCTACCCGATTGAGGCGACTCTGGCAACCAGCAACCCTGAACTCCGCGCCGGGATGGTGGCGACGGCGACCATCGAAACCGACGTGCCCGGCGGTACCCCCACTGTGCCGACCAGCGCCGTGGCCCGTATCGGCAGCCAGAACTACGTGTACGTGGTCAAGGACGGCAAGGCGGTGCGTACCCCGGTGCAGCTCGGCCTCAGCGGTCAGCAGGGTTCCGAGGACGCGGTGGCGGTCATCGGCGGCCTGGCAATAGGGCAAAAAGTCGTGACCAGTAACGTCAATGCGTTGTGGGACGGCGCAGTTGTGGCTGCCCAATAAGGCCGCCCGGTAAGAAGAGCTGCAAAAACCGTGCAACCCGAGCGGACTCGTAGGGCTGCGCCGCAGAGCGAGTGGGAAGGAAACGGGTTCCAGGCGTAGAGTCAGCCATCCGGCGTCCTTCCGAACTCTCAACGAAACAGACGGCAATCTGTATCACCTGAGAATGAACTGTGCGGCCCCTAAACTCGGTACTCTAACAACTGTGAAAGTTTCTTTGCTTCTCTGCTTGGGGCTGGGCCTGACCCTGCTGATCACCAGTTGCACCCAGTCGCCCAAAACCACGGGAGGCAACGGCAGTTCCCTTTCTGCCGCCTGCCAGACCGCGATTGGACTGAGCAGTCAACCAGCGGGGCTAAACCCCGTCATGGCCCCGGCCCTGCTCACTGGGCAAGCCGTGACTACTGGCCCAGGCACGCAGACCGCGCCGGACTGGGCCGCCCCGCACGTTGCTGGCGAGGTGCTGGTTATCGGGAGCGGCCAACTGAGCGCCCAGGCCACCAGCAGACTGAGTGGCCTGAAGCTGACGCCTGTGGCAACCGGCGTGCAGCGGGCCGAAACACCCGGCGGCCAGACCGATCAGGCGTTTGCCAGAACCCTGAGGGCGGCGGGGCTGAATGTTCAGCCCAACTTCATCTATCACGCGCTGGGGATGGTCGACGACCCTGGCTTTCCGGGCAACAGCGGATTGTTGGTGGGCCAGTTCAAAATGTTTCAGACCTACCTGACGCGTACCCGCGTGCCGCAGGCCTGGAACACGCTGGCGATCTGCGGCCTAACTCCGCAGGGGGCACTGACGGCCATGGTCGATACGCCGCTCGATTCGGCCCATTCCGAGTTGAAAAACCGGATCACTGTGGGGGCGGCGCGGCTCCCTGCCGCAACCGGAACCGGACACGGCACCGCCGGAGCCGGTCTGATCGCGGCGAATACCAACAACGGCAGCGGCCTGAGCGGAATCGTCTGGAACGCCCAGCTGCTTTCCGAGGAAGTGCTCGCCGCCGATGGCGGCACGACCAGTCAGATTGCTCTGGGCATCGACGACGCGGTCAGTAGGGGGGCCAGGGTCATCAACCTGAGTCTGGGCGAACCGGGAAACAGCGGGGATACCGTGCTGACCAACAGCATCCTCAAGGCGCAGCAAAGCGCAGTGGTGGTCGTCGCGGCGGGCAATAGGCCAGATCAGGGGGTGTACTACCCTGCCAACCTGCCCGGCGTGATTGCCGTGGGCAGCACCGGCAGCAGCGACTCGGCCCTGGCCTGCTACAGCGCCCGCCCCGGCAACGGAATCGACCGTACGCTGGATATCGTGGCCCCCGGCGGCGCGGGGTACGAGGGCGGGTGTGACGGCGCGACGCTGGACCAAGACCTGCTGCTGCTGGCACCGAACAACAGCTACATACTGGACGCCGGAACCAGTTTTGCCGCCCCACAGGTCAGCGCCGTCGCCGCCCTGATGCGGGCCGCCAACCCGAAACTAACGGCCAGCCAGACCCGCGCCCTGCTGATCGGCAGTGTGAACTGGGCCAGCGGATTGCCTCTGCTAGACGCCAACGCCGCCGTTAAAGCGGCTTTGCGGGCGAACTGAACCCTACACGCTTTACCACCGCCAGCTGCTGAACCCCCTTCCCTGCCCAGAGTGAGCTTCAGCAGCTGGTGGGCTAGCACACCACAGCGGCGCTCTACTGTTGTTCGGGGTGGTACTCGACCGTGCCGTATTTGCGGTTATGGTACAGCAGGGTGTGGCCGCCCTCATGCAGATGGACATCCTGCACGTCGCCCAGCACCAGCAGGTGGTCTCCGGCCTCGATCACTTCACGCACCCTGGCGCTGAAGGCCCCCGCCGTACCCTGGAGCAGCGGCACACCGCCGGGGCCTGCTGCGTACTTCAGCGTGTCCCAGGCGGCCTTACGCTGGGCCACCGGGCGGGCAAAGGTGTTAGCCAGCTCCGACTGACCCTGGCCCAGCAGGTTGACGGCAAACGCCTTGCTGTTTTTCAGGGCTTCACTGGCCAACGAGGTGCGCTGCACCGATACCAGAATGATCGGCGGGTCGATAGAAACGGTTAGAAAGGCAGTGGCAGTAAAGCCGTCAAGCTGGTCGTGCTGGTCGAGCAGCGTGACCACGGTAACGGTGGCAGCCCAGGCACGGGCCAGCGCCTTGTACGAGTCGGCCAGGGTGGGGGGCAGTGGAGTTCCAGTCGCAGAAGTTTCGGTCATAGGCGCAGTCTCGCTGAGCCGGGGCAAAGGAACAAGCCCGGCACTTCCCTGGGTGCTCAGTGCCCACGCCTCTCCTGCCAGCGCCTCTCCTGCCAGCCGTCGAGGGCGGTGCCCCGGTGCTAAGGCTAGTCAGCGGACGCGGCTCGGGGTTGTTGCAGGTCGCTGTCGCGGCTGGAGGCGCCAGTGGGAGGCACTAGTAAAGCGCCGCCCAGCACTGGCACTCAGACAGAGAGTAGGGAGGGTTTCTGGACTGCTTCCTCGACCAGCACTTCCTCATAGCGGGCCAGCAGACCGGGTTCACCCATCAGGTCTTGCAGCGCCGCCATCAACTTGCGGTAAGGCTCTGGGTGGGCACTTTCGCCCATCAGACCCAGCCGCCAGATCACGCCCGCAGTCGGGCCGAGGCCGCCTGTAACGCTGATTTCCCGTTTACGCAGGGCCTGGCGCACCCCGGCATCGTCGAAGCCTTCGGGCAGGCGCAGGGCCAGCACCGTCGGCAGGCGGTCGGCTTCCTTGCGGACGTAGTGCGAGAAGCCGTAGAACTCCAGCGTACGGGTAATCACGCGGCCCATCAGTCGCACGCGGCGCTGGCGGTTTTCCAGTCCTTCTTCCAGCGCGGCCTGGAGCGCAGCGTGAAAGGCGTAGTGCAGGTTGACCGGGACGGTGTGGTGGTAGGTATGGTCGATCCAGTAGTCCTTCAGACCGCCGAAATCGCAGTACCACAGCGGCGTGGGGCTACGGCGCGAATCAAAGCGGGCAAAGGCCCGTTCACTAACGGCAATCGGGGCCAGGCCGGGAGGAGCCGAGAGGCACTTCTGCGCCCCGGTGTAGGCATAGTCCACGCCCCAGTCCTGCATCTTGAACGGTTCCATTCCGGCAGTGGTCACGGCGTCCACAGTAAAGAGGGCCCCGCTGCGGCGCACGAGTTCGGCGATTTCGGGAACCGGATTCAGTACGCCGGTGCTGGTTTCCCCGTGCACGACAGCGACCATAGCCACGCCGTCGATATGGTCCGCCACGTCTTGCGGGTTGATCGCCTCGCCCAGCGGGGCCGTGACCAGCCGAACCTTCGCTCCGTAACGGGCGGCCATCTCGGCCATGCGGCGGCCAAAGCTGCCGTTGGCGCAGACCAGAACCTCGTCGCCCTTTTCGACCAGGTTGGCAAACCCCGCCTCCATCCCCAGGCTGCCTGTTCCAGCCAGTAGGGCGGTAAAGGCTTCGGGTTCCGTGCCGTACATGACGCGCAGATCGGCCTGAATCTCGCGGTTAAGCGCAAAGACTTCCGGGTCCATATGGCCCAGCATCCCGCGCATCAGCGCCTTCTGCGCGCGGGGATGAATCGGTGTCGGGCCAGGAGTCAGCAAGACGTGTTCGTTGTGGGTGTCCTCAAACATGTGTTCATCTTACACCGCTTGGCCCAGGATTTAGCAACACTATTGCTTGATGGCCTGATTATTCGGGGAGTAAAGCAACATTATTTCTCAGATTCGCCAGATTTCAGTTTGTTTGCCCAGTTGGTGTCACGTTTCTCTTCAGTCAGTTTTAGAAAGTCAAGGGTCAGACGGGCCACTGTTTTAGGGTTTGAATCGGTCAGGGCGTGGGTTCCGCCGTAGATGGTGCGGGAGAGGGCGTCGGGAATTCCGCGCTCAATCGTTTCGATGGTCCAGGCGTGAATGACCGGGTCGCGGTTTCCCTCCACTAATAGGGTGGGTGCCCGAATACGCCCGAGCAAAGGCTGGGTCTGGTGCTTTTCCTGATCGCGGGCCAAAGCGTACATGCGGCGCACTCCGCAGCGGCAGTAGGCACTGAGGCCCAGCGGCAGCAGTCCGGGACGCTCGCGCGGCAGGTCGCGCAGCAGGCGCAGAAGTTGCAAGGTAATGTGCGGATTGTCTGGAACGCCAGTCGGGGCGCAGGCGATCAGCGCCGATATCAGGTGCGGGTAGCGGGCCGCCAGATCAAGAATCACCTCGCCCCCCAGCGAGTGCCCGAACAGCGCGGTTTGGCTCAGGCCCACCGCCTGCAACCACGCGGCGAGGTGGTCGGTCAATTCTTCTATACGCCGGGGCAGGTGGCGTTCGCCCTGGCTCCAGCCGTGGCCGGGGGGGTCGTAGAGATAGACTTTGCGTTCCCGCGCCAGTTCACGCGAAACGCGCTGGTACATCCATGACGCGCAGCCCAGTCCTGGCACGATCACCAGCGCTCTCCCCTGCCCCCGCACCCAGGCGTGGGTCCACAAGCCGCCGACGCGGGTAAATTCGGAGTGACCTCCCTCCCGGTGAGCCGTGCTGCGGCCCTTCATCCTCCGGCGCTCAGGAAATCGAGGACGGTGCGATTGAATTCTTCGGGAGCGTCCACCATCACGACGTGTCCGGCACGGGGAATTTCGTAGAAGCGGGCACCGGGAATGGCCTGGGCGAGTTGCCGCCCGAGTGAAGCGGGTACCAGCACGTCGCGCCCGCCCCAGATGACCAGCGTCTTGACCTGCATAAGCGCCAGCAGTTCGGTCACGTCGTCGAGCAGCAGGCTCTGGCCAGTGCGCCACAGGTTCGGCAGGCCCGCCCGCGCTGAATCGGCCAGAATGCGCGGCAAAAAGCTGAGTCGCCCCGACACCCCGGCGCGGGGCAGTTTGAGAGCCAGCTGAACCAGGTTGCCCCGGAGCAGGCCGGTGGAACAGGCCAGCACCAGCTCGTGGATGCGCCCCGGCACCAGGGCCACGACCCGCGTGGCGATCTGCCCGCCCAGGCTGTGGCCGATCAGCGCGGCTTTTGTCAGGTCGGCCTGCTCCAGCCAGGCGGCGATCATCCGGGCGTCGGCCTGGACACCCAGCGACCGCTGCCGGTGGGCGTTGCCGTACCCCACCAGTTCGACAACGTACACCGCGAAATGCGGCGTGAACGCGGGCAGATTGCGCTTCCACCAGTGGCCCGACCCGCTCAGGCCGTGAATGAAGATCACTGGTCTACCCTGCCCATAGCGGGTAATTTGTAGTTTTCTATTTTCCTGCTCAAAGACTGTGGTCACACCGTGCACGACCACACCATAGCGGGAAGTCGGTGTGGCCTGGCGCGGGAGAGCTGATTAACGGGTA
This sequence comes from Deinococcus sp., assembly GCF_018260405.1. Lineage (GTDB taxonomy): Bacteria > Deinococcota > Deinococci > Deinococcales > Deinococcaceae > Deinococcus. The sequence continues at coordinate 3,574 of NZ_JAGLBG010000011.1, read as the reverse complement.
TTGACCGCTCGGTAAGCTAGCGATATACGCCTGGTATGGGTAAACTATTCCCGCTATTTTGCATACAAGCGTTTACCTATTTCTTTAAAATATAAGCGCGCCAGACGGAATTTTTCGGATTCTATCCGATCAGATCAACTGCCCCGGTAGGTGCTGTAGGACCACGGCGTCACTACTAGCGGCACATGGTAGTGCCCGGCGGTGTCTGGAACGGTAAACCGCAGCGTGACCCGGTCTAAAAAGGGCGGCTCAGACACGCCCGGAAACCCCCGGAAATGCTCGGCTACGTAAAAGGTCAGCTCGAAGGTGCCGGGGATCAGCGAACCGCGTTCGATCAGCGGCGCGTCGGTGCGGCCATCTTGATTGGTCACCGTCTCGGTCAGCTTCTGGCGCGTTTCGCCGCCGCTTTCGGCTGCCACCCGGTAAAGCTCGACCCGGATACCCTGAGCCGGTTTTCCCCGCGCCGTGTCCAGGACATGGGTGGTCAGGCCGGAATGGGCCGGAGCACGGGGAGAGGGCTGACTCACTCGGCCCGCTCCACCCAGGCTTCCATCAGGCCATAAGGCTCGGGGTCCACATGATAGATCTCGTTGTTGTTTTCCAGGCCAAAGCGTTCAAGGTTGTACTTGAGGTGATGCTTGTTGGGCATCTGGAACCAGATCCGCGAGATTTCCGGGCAGCGGCCCAGTACGGCCTCGCCCATCAGATACAGGGTGCGCTGCAAACTGGGCGAGTAGTGGTCGGTCAGGGTCTCCTGAATCTGGCTGAAGACGGCCTGCCACACGGCGTCGTAGTCGCAGCTGTCCACGGCGTATTCCCACTTGGCGGTCACGAAGGTCGCCATCACGCGGTCGTTTGTTTCGGGCAGGGTGGTAAAGCGCTCTTTGAGCAAAAAGCCTTCCCAGCCGCTTTGCGTGGTTTTCAGGACATACAGTTCCTCGATGCCGGAAGTCACCTGAAAGGTCTGACCGTCACGGCTCTCCACGCGGGCGGTGTGCTTAGGCATCTGACGCACGAAGGAGTGGTTATGCGGTTGCCCGGCCACCTGCACATGATCCCAGAGGTGCTCAGTAAATTCCGCGAAGGCTCCCGTCACCTTGGGGCCAGTACCCACAAAATGCCTAACCAGTTCCTTGCCAAATTCCTCGATACTGCCGCCAAACCCTTCTTTGGCCAGCGCGTAGATGGTGTTCCGCACGGTATCGGTGGCGATCAGGTCAGTGTTGTCGCCCCTGGTGTGCGCGGCATCGAAATCGCCGTACATCCCCACCCGCACGCGCACGTCCTTGAGTTCATGACTGGGACGATCACGCCTAATTTTCATCAGCTGAACTTCGGCCTTGCCGTAGTTGTTGTCGCCGAGCCTGACGTTAACCTTGACCTTCTGGGTGGGCTGCTGGGTTCCGGACATGCTATTTGCTCCTGGGGGCACCTACTTTACGAACATAGGCTTTACGAGCGCGGAAAGGGGCCGGGGGCACCGCTGGAAACAGACGACCAGGCAAGATACTTAGACGCCTATGTCATTGTGGTCGGCCTAGTCTAGCAGTCTCCGGCAGCGGGGAGACGTGCTGGCAGGCTGGCAGCGGGGAGAGCAAAGGAACGCGTTAGCGTACAGAACACATAAATTCGCGGAGCCAGACCCCCGCGCTGCTGAGGCAGGTGGACAGCGACTGGCAACGAACCCGACCCGGCGGCAGCAGAGGGCGTGATCTGCATCGTCGCCGGGTCACCTGTTTTGTTCGTTCTTTTCCTCGCCCGGTTCCTGGCGCACCAGATCGAGCACGCGCAGACGGGCAATCCGGCTAATCTCGTGCAGCGCGGCCAACTGCTCTTCCTCGGGGGTATGGGCCAGTCGGCGGCGTGCGCCCTCGAAGATGGTCTCCCTGGTATGTTCACGCACGCACACCACATAGGGAAAGTCGAATTTTTCGTGGTAAGCGGCATTGAGGCGGTGGAACTCGCTGTATTCCTCTCTGCTGAGGCGGTCCAGACCGGCACAAGCCTGCTCGTGGGTACTTTCCGCCGTGAGTTCACCGGCCAGCGCGGCCTTGCCAGCGAGGTCAGGATGGGCCCGGATCAGCTGGCGCTGGGCCTCGGCAGTAGCGGCGGCCACGGCGTCTTTGAAGGCGCCCGCTACAGCCTCGGCACTGGCAAAAGGACGCTGCTGCGCGGCCCAGGCAGCGTACTGGGGCGAGTATTCCAGCACGCCCGCAAAGTAGCGGGTAAATTCGTCAGGACTCAGGGCATTGACCTCCGGCAGACTCAGGGGACGCTGTGGCATGGCTGCATTATTGCCGCTAATCCCGCGCCCAGCAGCACCGTTCCAGGCAGCGCCACTTTCCGCTTGCGCCACGCCGCGTGCGTCAGTTTCCCGCCCAGTCACGCCGCCTCAGCTGTCCCTGCAATAGAGACGGCCTGGCCGCCCGGAGTTTCACGCCATGAACTCGATTGCTGTACAATGAAAAATAACGTTCAAAGTTGAGTTGCTGCTGGCCCCGTTTACACCCCGATTCAAGGAGTTTCCGAACATGACCGACCTTAAACTGCCCGACGGAATGAACATCACTGGCCCCATCAAGGAAGGCTATGAGCAGGTGCTGACGCCCGAAGCCCTGACCTTTGTGGCCGACTTGCAGCGCCGCTTCGGTGCCCGCCGCCTGGAACTGCTAGCGGCCCGTGAGGAGCGCCAGAAGCAGCTGGACGCAGGCGAGATGCCCGACTTCCTGCCCGAAACCAGGAGTGTGCGTGAAGGCGACTGGAAAATTGCGCCATTGCCCGCCGACCTGCAAGACCGCCGGGTGGAAATCACCGGGCCGGTGGACCGCAAGATGATTATCAACGCGCTCAACAGCGGCGCACGGGTCTTTATGGCCGACTTCGAGGACGCCAGCAGCCCCACCTGGGAGAACTGTGTAGAAGGCCAGATCAACCTGCGCGACGCTATTCGCCGCACCATCTCGCTGGAACAAAACGGCAAAAGCTACAAGCTAAATGACAAAACCGCCGTCCTGCTGTGCCGACCACGCGGCTGGCACCTGCCCGAAAAGCACGTTACGGTCGATGGCCAGACCATGTCGGGCAGTCTGTTTGACTTCGGACTGTACTTTTTCCATAACGCCAAGGAACTGCTCTCACGCGGCAGCGGGCCGTACTTCTACCTGCCCAAACTGGAATCGCACCTCGAAGCGCGGCTGTGGAACGATGTCTTTTCCTACGCCGAGGAGTCGCGGGGCGTGCCACACGGCACGATCAAGGGCACGGTACTGATCGAGACCATCGTGGCCGCCTTCGAGATGGATGAGATTTTGTATGAGCTGCGCGACCACTCGGCGGGGCTAAACTGCGGGCGCTGGGACTACATTTTTTCTTACATCAAGAAGTTCCGCAGCGACAAGACCCGCGTGCTGCCTGACCGCGCCAAGGTCACGATGGCGACCCCGATGATGCAGAGCTACTCCAAGCTCGCCATCCGCACCTGCCACAGACGCGGCGCACCGGCGATTGGTGGCATGAGTGCGTTTATTCCGGTCAAGGGCAACGAGGAAGAAAATGCGCGGGCCTTCGAGCAGGT
>NZ_JAGLBG010000119.1 GCF_018260405.1 Deinococcus sp. | reverse complement strand
CCGAAGCGGCGGTGAAGGTGATAGCCGCCGTCAGGGTGGTCTTGCCGTGGTCAACGTGTCCAATGGTGCCGATGTTGACGTGGGGCTTGGTGCGTTCGAACGTTCCTTTAGCCATGTTTCTTACTCCCTCCAAGCGGTGGTTCCTGTACGCCTCAGCACTTTTTACTTACACACAAAAGCGGCCCTTTGGTCGGGCATCCCCCGCGCATACCGCAGGGTTCTGATGGCGCAGGGGCCACATTGGGTTGAATCTCGCCAGGGCGGTGTCCCGCCAAGCTGGCACGTTGCGCTACCGTGCTATGAAAGCAACTCACAGCGCACCGACTACGGAGGATACACCATCTGGCTTTGGCTGGCAAGAGGGGCGCGACCGCGACCGGGGCGACCAGGGATCAGGCCCCTTTATGGGTGGCGCTCTGCACAAGAAGACGCCGCCTGTACCGCCATACCCCGAAACCCATATTCTTCCGTCTCGCATCCGTTCGGACTGAATCTGAAATAAGTAGATTAAGTCGGCAGTCCGTCTGGGCACGTTGTACTTAAGTAGCTAGCAGCTCTTGGCTACAGTTACGCGGCGCAGCTTTACGAGTCGGCCCGGCTTAAACGGTTTTGCCACCCCCTCAACCGGAGTCCGTAGGCTTCCCGCAGACAGATAGGCCGAACTGAGATGCCCTCCTGACAAGCCACAGGCCAGCCCCCTACCCCCGCAGCAACTTCACGGCCCGTACCACGTCGCTGGGCGTAACGGCCTCGCCAGGGCGGGCGCGGCAGCCCAGGGCGTACTGCTCCAGCAGACCCTCGCCCGCCGTGTCCAGGGCGCTGCGAACTGCCGCGAACTGGGTCAGGATGTCGTGGCAGTCACGGCCTTCTTCAATCATCTTCTGGATCCCGCGCACCTGGCCCTCAACGCGCCGCAGCCGCTTGAGCAGCTTCTCGTCTTCTGGGCCAATAGGCGGCACAGTTATGGGGGGTATAGAGGCACACATGGTTACATTGTCGGACAAAAGGCCGCGCACGACAAGTGATAAAGATGGTCACTAAGTTGACGATATACCTATAGGGGGTATAGGTTCAGTTATGTTCTTCAAACGCTTTTACGACGAGGATCTGGCGCAGGCCAGCTACATGGTGGGCTGCCAGAAAACCGGCGAATGTCTGGTGATTGACCCAGTGCGTGATATTCAGCAATATCTAGCCGAGGCGGAGTCGCAAAAGCTGGAGATCACCCACGTTACCGAGACGCACATTCACGCCGATTACCTGTCGGGCAGCCGAGAACTGGCCGCGCAGACAGGCGCGAAACTGCTGCTGTCGGCGGAAGGTGGCCCCGGCTGGCTGTACCGCTTTGAGGCCGCAGAATTGCACTGCGGCGACACCTTCAAGGTCGGAAATATCAAGGTGGAAGCTCGCCATACCCCCGGTCACACGCCCGAGCACCTCAGTTTTCTGGTCAGTGACCTGCCGCGCGGCGACCTGCCGGTGATGCTGTTCAGTGGGGATTTTGTGTTCGTCGGTGACCTGGGCAGGCCCGACCTGCTGGACGAGGCGGCGGGCGGCGTGGAGACCCGCTTTGTAGGCGCGGCGCAGATGTTCCGCAGCCTGCGCGACCAATTTCTGACCCTGCCGGATTACGTGCAGGTGTGGCCCGCGCACGGCTCAGGCAGTGCCTGTGGCAAGTCGCTGGGCGCGGTTCCGGCGACCACGGTGGGCTATGAGCGGGCGCTGAGCTGGTGGGCCGGATTTGTAGAAAAGAACGACGAGCAGGGTTTTACCGCCGAGCTATTGAGCGGCCAACCCGACGCCCCGCTGTACTACGGACGCATGAAGGCGCAAAACCGCGACGGACCGGCGCTGCTGGGTCAGGTCGCGCCCCTGGCCGAACTAGACCTGGCCGACGTGACCCGCAAGCTCCAGGGCGGCGCACGGCTGCTGGACACCCGTCCCAGGGAGCAGCACTACGCCGTCGCCCCGGTGAACAGCGTGAACATTCCGGCGGGCAAGACCTTTGAAACCTGGAGCGGCTGGCTGCTCACGCCCGAGCGTCCGCTGGTGCTGCTGGCCTCTGCCGCAGACGCCGAAAGCCTGCGCCGCCGCCTGTGGATGGTGGGCCTAGACGAGGTACAGGGCTTTGTCCAGACCGCCGAGCATCTGCCTGCTGCACCGGCGCAACCCTTTGCAGCCAGCGAATTGCCACAGCACGGCGACGCACTGATTCTGGATGTTCGCAAAAAGACCGAGTATGACGACGGCCATATTCCCGGTGCCAGGCAACTGCACGCCGGACGCCTGCCCTGGACACTGGGCGAACTGCCCCGTGAGCGCGAAATCGTGGTGCATTGCCAGAGCGGAGCGCGCAGCGGCGCCGCTGCCAGCCTGCTGCGGGCCGAGGGGTTCAAGGTCAGCGAACTGGCCGGGGGCTACGAAGCCTGGGCCAGGGCGCAGCAGTAGATTGGGCCAAAGGTGCCGTGCCCCGCACCCGCCGCCGCTATTTCGGGAACAATAAAACCATGAGCGACGTCGTGCATTTTCTGCAAACGCCCTGGCCCTGGTGGGTCGGCGGCCCCCTGATTGGCCTGACCGTGCCGCTGATGCTATGGCTGGGCAACAAGAGTTTCGGGATTTCCAGCAACCTGCGCCACCTCTGTGCCGTGCTGCTGCCCGAACGGGTCAAGCCGGGATTCTTTAAATACGACTGGCGGGCCGAAAAATGGAACCTGATGTTCGCCGCTGGGCTGGTGCTGGGCGGGCTGCTGGCGGGCGTCATTTTTGCCAACCCCACCCCGGTTCACCTGAGCGCGGCGGGCCTGAACACAATGGACGAACTGGGCGTAACCGTGCAGCCCAGCCTCGTGCCGCCCGAGGTACGCAACCTGAGCAAACCCGGCGTGTGGCTGATTCTGGCGCTGTCGGGCCTGCTGATTGGCTTTGGCACGCGCTACGGCGGCGGCTGTACCAGCGGGCACGCGATTACCGGCCTCAGCACGCTGCAACTGCCTAGCCTATACGCCACCGTCGCCTTTTTTGCCACCGGAATCCTGAGCGCCAACTTTTTGCTGCCGCTGCTGCTGGGGCTGGTTAAATGAGCGCGGCAACCGTACCCGCGACCCGAACTCGCGCCGCCACTGGGCTGCTGGCCTACCTGCTGGCCGGAATCTATTTCGGCGTGGTGTTGGTCAAGTCGGAGGCGGCCAGCTGGTACCGCCTCCAGGAGATGTTCCACTTCGAGTCATTCCACATGTTCGGGCTGATGGGTTCGGCGGTGGTTACAGGTCTGATAACCACGCAATTGCTTCGGCGTTTTGGCCAGACCCGCAACGGCGAAAGCATCCGCATCACGCCCAAAGACCCCGGCTGGCGGCGGTATGTGCTGGGCGGCGCGTGCTTCGGCGTGGGCTGGGGCCTAACCGGGATTTGCCCCGGCCCGATTTTCGTTCTGCTGGGTGCGGGGGTCTGGCCAGCGCTGGTGGTGCTGGCGTTCGCGCTGCTGGGAACCTACCTGTACGGAGTGTTGCAGACGCGGTTGCCGCACTGACGAGCTGAATAAGGCTCAGTATGCCGGTAGTTTATCAAGGTGTCCTCAGTCTACCCGGAATCCAGGATAAGCCTAGGCAGGTGCAGATGCTCAGCTAACCCATTGCGACGCAGGTTAAAGGGTTCCCAGCAGTTCTATCTACTGGCGTAAGTGGTCACTTCACGGTCGAAGAGGCCGACAAGCATCAGCACTCCCAGAATGGTTCCAATGGGAAAGTTGAGCAGGCTGAACACGGCAATCACAATGGCCGAGACGCGCCCCCAGCTTTTGCCGAGCAGCAAAGCACGATAAGTGTTATAGAGCCATAAAATCAGGATGACCAGAAAAAAGAAGCTGGTCCACAAGACCGTATTGATCAGTTCAGGCGGCAGCGGCGGCGTAGTGGTTTTGTTCATCCGGTCATACTCGGTCATGATCTCGTTGAGGTGCGGCCCCAGGAACGGCACCAAAAGTAGATACAGGGCCGAGATAGCCACCGAGATGAGCAGCGGTATGGTAACTAGAGATAAACGCCGGGGCCTGGCAGCTGGCGGCAGATCGGTGGGCTGAGGTTTGAGATCAGTCATTACTGACAGGTTAACGTGTCCGTTCCTATTTCACACGCCCTGACGGCTGGAGTCGCCTGACAGCATTTGCATAGTGACGCTTACATGAGACGAGTGCGGAACGAGGAGCTAGTGACAATTCAAGAGTGCATTTGGCAAAATGCGTCGGAGACGGCGAAGCTGCAACCGGGAGGTCAATATTTTAGCGACTATGAATTGAGTGGGCAAACCATTCCGGGACTTTGCCCTTGAAGTACCGCTTTGCCCACTCATCGGCCCACTCAGCGTAGCGCCCCTGTTCGATCGCCTGTCTGGCACGCTCGACCAGCCGGTGCAAGTAACGCAGATTATGCAGCGAAAGCATACGCGGAGCCAGCATCTCCTCGGCCCTTAATAGGTGAGCCAGATAAGCCCGTGTGTAATGGCGGCAGGCGTAGCAGTCGCACTCGGCATCCACCGGCTCAAGCTGCTGACGTGGCGCACTGGAATTCAGATTAAGGCGACCATCATCCGTCAGCGCATAGCCAAAGCGTCCAGTACGGGTCGGGTACACACAGTCGAACATATCTACGCCAAGCGCTATCCCTGCAACCAGATCCTCAGGGTGGCCCACGCCCATTAGGTAGCGCGGCTTGCTTTCCGGTAGACGCCGTGACGTAAATTCCACTGCCGGGAACATTTCTTCTTTGCTCTCTCCTACTGCCAGACCACCAATTGCAAACCCAGGTGTGTTGAACGGCAAGGTGAGATCTAAGCTCAACTGCCGCAATTCCTCATGAATTCCGCCCTGCACAATGGCAAAAAGGGCCTGCTCCGGTTTCTTCTTAACGGTCACGCACCGCTCAAGCCAGCGGGCGGTTCGCTCCAGACTGGCCCTGATATAAGGTATTTCCGCCGGGAAGGGCGGACATTCGTCAAAAGCCATAATCACATCCGCGCCGAGGGCCTCCTGCACTTCAATGCTGCGCTCCGGCGAAAGTTCCACTAGGCTGCCGTCCAGGTGGCTTTTGAAAGTCACACTGTGCTCGGTAATCTTACGCATGTGGCCCAGGCTCATGACTTGAAACCCGCCAGAGTCAGTCAGAAACGGTCCTGGATATGCTGTGAATCCTGGCAGTCCAGAATGCGCCTCAACCAACTTTTCGCCAGGTCGTAACATCAGGTGATAGGTATTCCCTAAAATCATCTGCGACTTGATGTTCAGAAGTTCCTCTGGGCTGATTCCTTTTACTGTACCTTGTGTGCCCACCGGCATGAACATGGGTGTTGTTACTGTGCCCCGTGGTGTATGAAAAGAAGAGACACGGGCAAGGCCGTCACGGTGATGGATATCAAACTCGAACACAAGACCTCATTGTACGGCTGTCTAAAGCCCATACAGCAATAAAAAATGCCCCTCGAGATGAGGGGCGAGAGAACTTCTGTGTGGAGCGGGAGACGAGATTCGAACTCGCGACATCTAC
>NZ_JAGLBG010000118.1 GCF_018260405.1 Deinococcus sp. | reverse complement strand
CGCTAGGGTAAGCTGCGCGTTCCACCGTTAAAGCCTAAAACATTTCCCATGGTTAGGGCCTCAGACAGCCTCTAAGACCAAAAGAAGCAATCAAAGCAACGCCTTCAGAACCTGGACTAGGGTTGGGATTCCTATTATATAAGGTAAGTCACCAATTGGGGCAACCAGCGCTTCAAAAAGGTAAACCGAGTCACCCCTACCCGCCGGATAAGCAGGAACAGGCCAGCCTGACGGTCTTGGGGCAAGCCGAATTGATGGCCAAGGCGGGAGTTTAGGCATGAAAGACTTTAGTTTTGCCCCTAGAGGGGCGGCGTGAAGCGCCCGTCGGCGGCCGTCCACCCTCCGTCGACGTACAGGATGATCCCGGTGATGTACGAAGCGGCGTCTGAGGCCAAGAAGACCACGGCTCCAGCAAGTTCCTCGGGCTTGCCCCAGCGGCCAAAGACACTTTTCTGCGCGTAGGCGTCGTACCACGTCTGATCCTTGCGAATTTGAGCTGTCAGTGGAGTGTCGATGACTCCCGGGCCGATAGCGTTGACCCGCACGTTCCTGGAGCCCAGTTCGCTGGCTAGGCCACGCAGCATTTGCAGGGTACCTGCTTTGGTCGCGGCGTAGATGCTTTGCCCAGGCTCGACCACCTGAGAACGTACGCTGGAAAAAGCCATCACGCTGCCACCTCCCTGATCGGACATGAGGCGTCCGGCACTCTGAAGCAGATTGAAGGTGCCGCCCATGTTAACCCGCACGACCCGTTCGAATTCGTCCTGAGTATAATCCAGCAGAGGCTTACGTACATTGATGCTAGGACTACTCACTGCGATGTCGAGGTGACCATGTCGACGGGCGATATCAGTCACGGTGTCTTTCACGGCAGCCGCGTCAGTCAGGTCCAGGACACGGCTCTCGGCACTGCCTCCCTGTGCGGTGATGGTACCGACGACCTGCTCCGCCCCTTCACTGTTGAGGTCTGCCACGACGACGTGTGCGCCGTTGGCGGCCAGAGCCTGGGCACTGGCCTCGCCGATACCACTCGCGCCACCGACGAGAAGGGCTACTTTGCCGTCAAGCCGAAACATCTTGCTGTAATCCATACCTGTTCTCCTTGTTAAGCGGGGTTAAGTGGGGGATTGCTTACCTGGAGATCTAGGGCTCCGCGCCCCCGCTGGAAAGGGCTTGGAGGAGGGCGTCCCCGACCTCACTGGTCCGGGCACTACCCCCGAGGTCCGGAGTGAAGATCTGCTGCCGCGTCACCTCCTCGATGGCCTGCTCGATGCGCTGCGCGGCCCGGTGCTCTCCCAGATGGTCCAGCATCAGGGCCGCGCAGGCTACCGCCCCCAGCGGATTGGCTTTGCCCTGTCCAGCAATGTCGGGGGCCGACCCGTGAACCGGCTCGAAAAGGGCCAAACGCTGCCCAGGGCACAGATTGGCACTGGAAGCCAGCCCTAGACTGCCCTGCAAGCCTGCCCCCAAATCGGTCAGGATGTCACCGAAGAGATTAGATCCCACCACCACATCGAAACGCGACGGATGTTTGACCAGTTGGTACGCAACGGCGTCGACGTGCATCTTCTCGAAGCGCACCTGCGGATAGCGCGCCGCAACTTCACTGGCAACCTCGTCCCAAAGCGTGAAAGCGTGTTGTAGGGCGTTCGATTTGGTCACGCTGGTGACCAGCGAACCCGGGCGTGCCAGCGTGAAGGCGTATTCCACGACCCGCTCGATCCCGCGCCGGGTAAAAACTCCGGTCTGCACGGCAAGTTCATGAGCGCCGTGTCCCTGACGGCCACCCAGGCCAGCATATTCGCCTTCCGTGTTTTCACGGATGAACTGGAAGTGTGGTGGGGCCGTACCGCTTCTTAGTGGTCCGGTCACTCCCGGATAGAGCCGGATCGGACGCAAATTGACATACAGATCGAGCTGACGGCGCATTGGTAGGATCAAGCCCCAGACAGTCAGATCATCGGGCAAGTCGGGTCGACCAACGGCTCCGAAATAGATGCTATCGAAGCCGCGCAGAGTTTCGATAGCATTCTCCGGCATCATGCTTCCGTGGCGGTCATAGTAGCTGCTGCCCCAGTCGAGTTCTTCCAGTTCCAACTCGAATTGGCCCGAGTTGCCCGCTTCAGCGGCGACCACCCGCAGCACCCTGAGACCCTCATTAACCACTTCCGGGCCAATTCCGTCACCGGCAATCACAGCAATTCTGTATCTGTTCATTCAGTTCCTTTGGCCCAGCAGGTCGCGCAGGCCGTCACCCAGTAGATTGAAGCCCAGCACTACGGCAGCGACAGCGAGACCGGGAAAGATGGTGGGGCCGGGAGAAAGCATCATGAAACTCTGGGACTCGCGTAACATCCGCCCCCAGCTGGCGGCCGGCGGCTGAATGCCCAGGCCCAGGTAGGACAAGCTCGCCTCGATCAGCACGGCGGCTCCCATCGTCAGGCTGGCCTGCACGATCATGGGTCCCAGAATGTTGGGGAGAACATGCTGTAACAGCACCCGGCGCTGCCGCGCTCCTAGGGCCTGCGCCGCTTCGACGTAGGGCATGACCCGCACCTGCAAGACGCTGGCCCGCGCTACTCGGCTAAAGGCGGGTATGGCAGCGATACCGACAGCAGTCATGGCGCTGACCAGTCCAGGGCCCCAGGCGGTCACCAGCAGCATGGCCAGAAGCAGCGCGGGCAGAGAATACAGCGCTTCGAGCAGCAGCATGATCGTCCGGTCTACTCGCCCACCAAAGTAACCCGCTAACAGCCCGAAGATCAGCCCACTGCCCAGGCCGATACTGACGGCGACTGTGCCGACCAGCAAAGAGGCCCTTGCGCCGACCAGAATACGGGCCAGTAGATCGCGGCCATACTGATCGGTGCCCAGCACATGGCTGGTGCTGGGTGCCTGTAGCCGCGAAAGCATGTCCTGAGCGTCTGGATCGGCTGGAAGCCACACTAGGCTAAGCAGCGCCATCAGGACAATGATGCCGACCAGCAGACCGCCCACGCGCAGGGCAGGGGGGAGCCGCTGCCAGCGCCGCCTCTGTTTGACCGGTTTTTCTAAAGAGGCAGGACTGGGCGAATTAGCCATAACTGATCCTTGGGTCAAGCAGACCGTAAGAAAGATCGACGATGAGATTGACCAGCACGACCAGCGCCGAGAGCACCAGGACTACGCCCTGCACCATCGGGTAGTCGCGGGCTTCGATACCGCTCAGGATCAGCGTCCCGAAGCCGGGCAGCGAGAAGACCGCTTCGACGATCACGGTAGCCGTCAAAAGCTCGGCGAACTGTACTCCCAGGACAGTCACAATGGGGATCAGCGCGTTGCGCAGGGCGTGGCGGTACAGCACCCGCCGTTCGGAAACACCCTTGGCCCGCGCCGTGCGGACATAGTCCTGCGACAGCGAGTCCAGGAGGCTGGAACGCACCATCCGGGCCAGGATCGCGACGCGGGTCAGGGTCAGGGTCGCCACAGGCAGCACCAGGGCGAGGGCGGCGCGTCCCGGCTCCTGCCAGCCCGGAAACCCGCCCGAAGGCAACCAGTGTAGCCTGACTGCGAAGGCAAGCATAAGCATCAGCCCGACCCAGAAACTCGGCAGCGCCGAGAGCAGCACGGCGCCCGCCGTGATCCAGGTGTCGCGTCCGCTGCGTGCCTGGGCAGCGCGGGCAGCGGCACTCCCCAGCCACAGGGCCAGCAGGCTGGAGATCACCAGCGTCAGACCGATCAGCGGCAGGCTCAGGCTCAGGCGTTCGCGCAGCAGCCGACTGACCGGCGCGTCGTAGCGAATCGACTGATTCAAGTCGCCGTGGAGCGCTCCAGTCACCCAGTGGACAAACCGCAGCGGTGGCGGCTGATCCAGTCCCAGCTGATGACGCAGCTGGGCCAGGGCCGTGGGCGAGGCGTCCAGCCCCAGCAGCGTCTGCGCCGGATCACCGGGAATGGTCAACAGGATGCCGAACACCAGTGCGGCGGCCAGGAGCAACGTAATGGCCGCTCCGAGCAGGCGCTGGAACACGTAATTCAGCATTCTTCAGGGCCTATTTGCGGAGGTAGGTCTGCGTCACATTCAAACTGGGCAGGGGATGATCGTTCCACCAGCCTCCGACCCGGTTTTTCAGGGCTGCCATGTAAGGCAATTCCTGCACCCAGACGTTCACTGCGTCATCGGCGAGTTGCTTTTGCAGGGCGCGCATCGAGATACAGGCCGCGCTGCGGTTGGTGGTGCGCTGGTATTTCTCGAATTTATCGCGGAATTTCTGGTTGTCGTAGTGGAAGTAGTAGTTCTTGTTGGCATAGATGCCGATGTCGTTGGGTTCAGCGTGACCGATGACGCTCATATCGTAGTCCCCACCCTGGAAGACCTGCTTAAGCCAGGTGCTGAAATCGACCAGCTTGATCTCGGTCTGAATCCCAGCCCTGTTGAGCTGAGCTGCGACCGCCTGCCCGGTGCGAACCGCGTAGACGTACTGTGAGGGCAGCGTCAGCGTGATCTTAAGGGGCTTCTGGGCTGTATAGCCTGCCTGTTGCAGCAGCGAGCGGCTGAGTTGCAAGTTGGGTTTGTACTGGCCGCTGAGGTCGTAATAACAGCTTTCGTTCGGGGTGCGGTGAGTTCCCAGCAGCGTGCCGTTGCCGAGCATAACTCCTTGGAGCAGCGCGTTTTTGTCGATAGCGTACTGCACGGCCTTGCGAACCCGAATATCGTTGAACGGGGCGCGGGCATTGTTCATGCTGACGGTGAGCTTGTTGGTCGAGCTGCCCACGATCACCTTGAAATTGCTGTCCTGCTTGAGGCTCAGGGCATTTTCGGGGGCCAGGCCGCTGCCGATCACGTCAATGTCTCCGGAGCGCAGCGCCGCGAGTTGCGCGTTGGGATCCGAGATAAAGCGGAAGGTAACCCCGTCGAGATAGGGCAGGGTCTTGACGTAATAGTTCGGATTGCGCTCTAGCGTAACGGCGCTGCCACGCTGCCAGGAAACGAACTTGAAGGGGCCGGTGCCTACCGGGGCAGACTTCATGGCGTCCGTTTTGCCCTCGGGCATGATGACCGAGTCGGCGCGGGCCAGATTGAACAGGAAGTCGGCGTTTGGACGGCTAAGCACGATGACTACCGTATTGGGGCCGCTCGCGCTGACGCTGACCATATCGGCGTAATACTCGGCGTGGGTGTGGCCCGATTTGGGGTCCATGGCCCGCTTGAGCGCCGCGATCACGTCGCTAGGCCCGAAAGCACTCCCGTCGTGGAATTTGACCCCCTGGCGCAGAACGAAGGTGTAGGTCTTTGCATCTGCGGAAACCTGGTAGCGGGTCGCCAGCGACGGTTCGATCTTGCCCGACGGCGCAATTTTGACCAGTCCTTGCAGGACATTGTCGTACATGATGCTGCTGATTTCCGCCGAGGTACTGCTGGTCGGGTCGAGCATGGGGGGTTCGGCGCTAGTGGAAATGGTCAGTCGACCACCCTGAGTGGGCTGTTCCTGGGCGTAGGCCGCACTACCGAGTAGAGCGAGGGTGAGGGCAAGGCTCAGCCTGAAGTCAGGGGTTGAAATCATTCTTTATTCTCCAATGGTACGGTTAGAAAAAGGGTGGCCGCCGCTGCATAGATCCGGGCTGAACGGATCAGGTGCTTCACCTCGACGTACTCGTCGACCTGATGCGGAATGTCACGCCCCGTCCCG
>NZ_JAGLBG010000117.1 GCF_018260405.1 Deinococcus sp. | reverse complement strand
AAAGATGGTGCTCGTTTGACCCTCTTTTTGCCGAGTGGAACGAGTGAAAAAAAAGAGCAGGACGTAGAATGAAGGGGGGCAGCGGTGTTGTTCCGACGTGCCCATCATTCGGAGAACTGCTCTAAGGAGCTGCCGGGTGATGATGGCATGATCGCCCCGAGCGGACTTGCAAAGCTGCGAAGCAGAGCGAGTCGCCAAAAGGACCTCTGGGCACAAGTGGAGTGGGTGTGGGCGCTTTCCCCAGATATGCGCAACTGCAACCGGCAGCTTCTTATGACCCGACCAGCGCAATTTTGGCCCCGCGCTGCACCCACAAGGTGCCGTCTGGCATGGTCAGCAGGGCGGGGGCATCGCTAAGGCTCACGCTGACCTGTTGACCAGCCGGGCCGGAGGTCGTGGCCTGAGTGACCTCGTCGTAAGCGGCATTCAGCCCTGCCGAGAGCCACCCCAGCAAGTCGGGCAGCAGGGTGTCGTCGCTCAGGTGCAGGTGCGACAAATCCAGTTCGCCATTCTCGTCGAACAGGGCCAGCAACGCCTTTTGCCGCTGCTGCTCGGCTTTCAGGGCGTCTCTGGCGGCCCGCTTCGCCTCACGGCTGACCTCGCGCACGTCGGCGCTGAAGCGCTCTCTCTGCTTGCCCAGCTGCACGGGGGTCAGCAAAACGGTTTCAGTCGGCTCGGCCCAGGCATTTTGCACCGGCTCCCCGCTGCCGCCGCCTGGCACGTGCAGTGGCGCGGATACGCCCAGCGTACGCGAAAGCTCCTCGCGGGCCAGCCCAACCGTGCTGTAGGTGTCGAGTCGAACCGCCAGAGCCGCAAGTTCGGCGGCCCGGCCTAGCCCCAGCTCGCGGGTACGGTGAACCGCGTCTACGAAGGCCAGCACCCGCGTCACCGCCCCCCGCAGCGCCGTGATGCCGTATTCCAGCCCGTCACCCTGCGCCGCCGGACGGGTGAGCCAGCCGCGCCAGCCTGCCCATTCGCGCCCGGTCAGGCGGGCGGCCTGTTCCTCGTCCAGCACGGCAGCGCCACGGGTCAGGCGTCCGGCGCGGCTGCGGGTCAGGGTAGACAGCAGCAACTCGGCTTCAGCTTCGCTTAGCCCGGCCACCGCGTCGCGCAGCCTGCGCCCCGGCCCGGCCAGCTCCCCGGCCAGCCGCTCTACATACGAGCGCACGGCGTCTTTGAACTCCAGAAAGTCGCTCAGGTCTTCCAGGCTCAGCTTGCGTTCCAGATTGAGCGCCAGCGAACGCACGTCACCCGACAGCGCGGTGAAGTCGCGTTGCAGTCCCGTCCAGGCCGCCTCCAGTTCCTCGGTCTGCCCGAAGCGCAACAACTCCAGCACGCGCCCCCACTGCATTTCCAGGCTGCTGACAATGCCCGCGCCCACCGCCACAGTTTCCTCGGCGGCGTCCAGACCGGCTTCGATAAACCCCTCAATAGCGAGGCCGCGCGGCGTGGCGTAGTAGAGGTTACGGCGGCGGGCATATTCGGCCAGCGAGTCCACCCGGCTGGTGTCGCGCCGCCGCCCCAGGTTGCCCCAGCTGACCAGCTGCTCCAGGTCAAGCTGCAAGCCCTCGGGCGTCAGGTCACGCAGCCCGGTCTCCTGCGCCCGTGAAAGAATTTCCTCTGGGGGCAGGGTGTGTTGCTGAAGCAGGTGCGCCTCGTAAAAAAGCCGCATCAGCACGCGGTACACGCTGGCGGTCTGGGCGGTCAGGTAGGCAAATTCGCGCAGGGCGGGGAGGTGCATCGGGGGTAGTTTAGCGGGCGCTGGGGCCAATGTGACGGCGGGTAAAGGCGCTGGTGTGGAGGAGGTTGGGTGGGTTGGTCATGTTGAGGGTACTCCTTGCGGCAAAGGTTTTCTAAAAGCGTAGGGAAGTTCTATATACCTATACAGAGCAATAGAAAGAAGCGAGACAAGGCAAGTAGAACCTATAGAGAATATGTAAAATACGGTATTACTAAATACCCCGAAAAGCGAATAAAATAATATAGATAGGGCAGAAATAATAAAGCCGTGTGCCACATAAAGGCTATAACTTGCTGAGCCAAGTAAGATGGTAGGAGCGCCAAGAAAGACTCTGCCAATAATAGAAGTCTTTTCTATCTTAAGTAGTGCTAGAAAAGTTATAAAAAAAAGTGTTGGATGACTAGCTCCATAATAACTCTCACCACTAAAGCTAAATATGTGAAACAAAATGCTGCCTATAAATATAGCTCCCACTAAATACTGACTACACCTTAGCTCTTCAAAGTATTTAGAATTGTAAATTGTTGCTGACAAAATGCCGCTGGCAAACAAAGATATAAAAGGCCAATCCTTTGATAAGCCAATATCCAATATAGAAGATGTCAGTAAAACCAAGCTAGCCAGCGATGCCGTAAGCGTCAATGCATTTTTAAAACGCAAAAGAATGTATAGTACAGGTAGAAAGAAGTAAAATTTCCATTCATAAAAAAGAGTCCAAAAAACTCCAGTATAGGCAGGGCTTAGATGAGCTACACCGATATTCACTGATCTAAAATAACCCAAACCGAGAGTTTGGAAAACCTCTTTAATTATACTTGGAGAAAAGAAGGGTATCTGTATTAAACTTAAAATAATAAAGGGTACAGCGACAATTAGATAGGCGGGTGCCAAACGGCGAATGCGGCCTATAAAAAATTCAACAGCGTCAAATTTTAGGGGCTGTCTCATAGCCTTGTCCCAAAACAGGAAGGCAGTAATGATAAAAAATAGCGATACGCCACCCTGTCCTAGAAAAGTAGCCACTTTATCATCGGTAAGTGCCCAGCGACCTGTTACAACATATTCCCGAATAATAAAAGTGTGGCTTAGAAAAACAGAAAAGGCCAGGAAAAACCTTAGCCCATCTATCTGCCAGTATTTCGCAGGCAACTCTGATTTTTCTCTTAAGAGGCGGTCTCCTAGGCAAAATTTTGCACAAAACCAGCCCAGAATATAAAGAGGAAGAATAGAAATCAGAGTTATCATGCCCTGACTACTTAGTGCGCCTGCGCTTCGTAAGCCGCCGCGTCCAGCAGGTCGCCTTCTTCGGTGACTTCCATCTGGAACAGCCAGCCGCCCTTGTAGGGGCTTTCGTTGACCTTTTCTGGGTTGCCACTCAACTCTTCGTTGACAGCAATAATCGTGCCGCTAGCGGGGGCGTAGATGTCGCTCGCGGTCTTGACCGATTCCACCACGGCCACGGCCTCGCCCGCCTTGACTTCGCGGCCCACTTCGGGCAGTTCCACGTACACCACGTCGCCCAGTTGCTCCTGCGCGTAATCGGAGATGCCCACCGTGCCGTCATCGGCAAGCCATTCGTGGGAAGCGGCGTATTTGAGGTCAGTTGGAGTGTTTGTCATGGTAGGGCTCCTTTGTGGCGTCTGGGGGTCGAGGGGTTTAGGGGGTCAAGGGGTCTAGAGGCGGCTTGCCGAGTGCAGCTTGTGGCCTATAGACAAAAGATACGGGTTTTCTGCACGCCACAAGCCACGAGCTACGTGCTCTTGTAGAACGGCACTTCTACCCGCGTCGCCGCGTGGTCTTTGCCGCGCACTTCTACTTCAAAAGCCTCGGCTTCAGCGCTGGCGGCTTCCACCAGAGCCATGGCAATCGGGTGGCCCAGCGTGGGGCTGGTGGTGCCGGAGGTGACGCGCCCGACGACTTTGCCGCCCGCCTTGACCGGGTAGCCTTCGCGCACGGGTACCTTGTCCAGCTTGAGGCCAATCAGCTTTTGCGTGGGCGCTTGTTGCAGCGCCGCGCGGCCATAGAACTCCTTGTCCTTCACGACCCAGGTGTAGTGGCTGCTCAGCGGGTGGATGTCGCCGCCGAATTCGTGGCCGTAGAGCGGAAAGCCCGCTTCGAGCCGTAGGGTGTCGCGTGCGCCTAAGCCAGCGGGTGTGATGCCAGCGTTTAGCAGCTCGCCCCAGAGTTTCGGGGCATGTTGTGCATCCACGAACACCTCAAAGCCGTCTTCGCCGGTGTACCCGGTGCGGGCAAGCCTCACCTCTAGGCCAAACAGGTGGGCGGGGAAGTAGGCGTTTTTCTTTTTGGCGCTCAGGTCAGTGTCGCTGAAAGGTTGCAGCATTGCCGCAGCTTTTGGCCCCTGCACCGCCAGCAGCGCCCACTGGTCGGACTCGTTGGCGAGCTTTACGTCGTAGCCGCTGCTCAGCGCGTTCAGGTGCGCCCAGTCCTTGTCGATGTTGCTGGCGTTGACCACCATCAGGTACTCATTTTCGGCCACCATGTAGATGTAGATGTCGTCCACCAGCCCGCCCCGGTCATTGGGCAACCAGTTGTAGTGGGCGCGTCCAGGCTTGAGCTTGCTCACGTCATTGGGCGTGGCAAACTGCAAAAACCTCAGCGCGTCTGGCCCGCTAATTCTGAATTCGCCCATATGAGACACGTCGAACACGCCCGCGCCAGTTCGTACTGCTTCGTGCTCGGCTTTGACACCCGCGTACTGCACAGGCATGTCCCAGCCGCCGAAAGGCACCATTCTAGCCCCGACCTGCAAATGGGCCGCGTGCAGCGGCGTGCGCTTCAGCGGCGTCGAATCGGTTTCAGTCACAGGAAAACTCTAAGCGACAGGCTTCAGCGCTGTCCAGGCCGCCCGGACAAATCGGAGCAGCTGAACGGCTCCAGACCAATGGAGAAGAGCGGCTTGCCTTCTGCGGTCACCATCGCTCACTTTCCCCTTATGCCAGGTCGTTCAGCACATCTGTCAATTCCTTTTTTACACAGGTAAACATCGGCGTGTCCTGGAGGGTAAAGTTGCTGGCCTCGGTATAGCGCAGGCGGTGAACCAAATCTACAAATTCCTGCGGGTAGTCGCTGTCAAAACTGACCACGAATTCCTGGTCGTCTATGCCGTAGCTATAGCTGGTGTTGATTCGCACGCCCTTGAACGGTTCGGAAGCGTAGATGTGCTCGTCCATCATGCCCTGGCGAGCATGCGGCGTCAGGTCGTACCACGCCCGCGTCTTGATAAACGGGTAAATGAACAGGTATTTGCCTTGCCCCGGCAGGATTTCCATGCCGTGGCCGCTGCCTTCGACGCGGTTGACATACTGGCTGCGCTTTTGCATGGAGGTATAGGTCTTGGGCTGGGTCAGATAACCCATCAGGCGGGTGCGATTTACTCGGGCCTGGGCATCCTGAAACTCGCGTACGTCAAACGCAATGCGCCACAGCATAAAGTCCACGTCGCCACG
This sequence comes from Deinococcus sp., assembly GCF_018260405.1. Classification (GTDB taxonomy): domain Bacteria; phylum Deinococcota; class Deinococci; order Deinococcales; family Deinococcaceae; genus Deinococcus. The sequence continues at coordinate 555 of NZ_JAGLBG010000117.1, read as the reverse complement.
CAGCCCGACCAGCGAGTAACTGCGCTGAATGTGCCCCTTTTCGGCGGGGGCGTCGCTGACCCAGCCCTCAACAGCGGCGGCAAACTCGGCCTTGATTTCGTCGCGCTCGGCCTGCGGCAGGCGGCGGAAGGCCGGGTCAAGTTTGAAAAAGCTGTAGTTCAGAAACTGACGGTTGGCCCGGTCGGGTTCCTTTTGCGTAACCTGCCCGCTGGGATCCAAGTCCACCATGCGTTTGGGGCGTCCGGGGCCAGCTTTGGGGGCGGCGTTCTGTGGGCCGGAAGGCTGCATGGTCTGGGCGGGTTGCTCAGGCGCGGGCTTATTCTGTTCGTCGCTCATAGCCTGCACTATTTCACCGCGCCGGGGGGATGTTTTACCCCGTCCGAACGGTCAGGCGTCGCCGCGACCAGCCCTGGCGGCTGCATACCTCTGGCCGCAGGTTCATCCTAAGCCTGTCTAGCACACCCTAAAATACCCCGGTTGCATATTGAAATCCGGACGAAATTCATTTATGCAGTGTTCCCAGCAGGGAATTCAGGGTTTGTTGGGGCGTCGGGG
>NZ_JAGLBG010000116.1 GCF_018260405.1 Deinococcus sp. | reverse complement strand
TGAGTGTAAAAAAATACTCATAGTAGCACCAAATATTGCTATTATGAGTATTTTTATTGTTTTATAGTGTCGTTTTAACACTTGTGCCATGGGGGAGTTGGGCTATCCTTGCGTACTAATTCAAAGCTTTGCAAGACTGCGAAGCGCGAGTTAGGTATTAAGACTGTGCTACCGTCTGTATAAACTTTATATTGCTGAAAATCAAGATAGTATTCTCGTTTCCAAACTTGTGTGTCTTGACACTTAGCACCAGTTGCTGTAAAGCCAGCTTGATATTGATAACTGCCACTACCTTTAACTTCTACGACTCGGATGTTTCCACTTGCTTCAACAACGACATTGAAGTTATTTTGTGAAGTTCTTGACCATGTTTCTTTAGCTTGGTCTGTTCTAAGATAGAAAAACTTGGTGTATGTCTGACCTACTGGCATATTCTTTATTACATAACTCCCCGTAGCAAGGCTACCAAATTTTCCATCTACTTCTTTGGGAAATACGATAGTGGCAAGATTTACTGGAGTACTTTTATCTGTGCAGGAATCGCCTGGTTTGGCCGTTTCCATACAAGCTAGAGTTTCGGGGCAATTTCTACTTTTTCCCCAGTATTTGCTGAAGTAAACGTCGCTGGTAAGGTGGCAGAATTAGAAGGGATAGACTGTGTGCCACAGCTAGCCAAAAGGCTTGTCAAAATAACTAACGGCAGGAGGGCTTTCTTCATAAGACTCCTTATCCGGCTCAGAAATTTTTACTGCGACTCACACAATACATCTGCTTGGTCAGCTTTTGATGAGCTATAGTGGACCTCCTGCGGAAGTGAGTTTTCAGACTGCCCCATCTCCGCGCCTCTGCTGCCTGCGAGGAGGAATGCGGGCGCAGGTTCGAGTTGCGTAGGAGGGCCAGTGATCAGGTCGTCTGCCGGGAGTTCCACAGCCCCCCACTCCTCGACAGGCGTGGTGGGTTTGCGCCCTTTCCGGGGGGGCATCTGGCCGGGAAGGCGGGCCCCGTCGTCTGCCACAAATCTCCTTACGCCAGCCCGCCGAACGCTCCACCGATCAAAATCGGAGCGTTTTGCGCGGCCATAAATAGCCTGAGCGATCGGAGTGATCTCCGCCAGTTCGAGGTCCAGTAGCGGGGACAACTTGGCTGCGAGCTCGTCGGCGCTCGCAGCGTCAACGTCAAACTCGCGTGAGCCCACCCGCACGAGGTACACAATCTTGTCTGCCAGCATGGACTTGTCAGTGCGTTTTTTGCTCATTTGAGGACTCCATCAAGCTCGGAAAGTGGGGCCGTTTGTGGTTGACGGTATGGCAGGTACGGCATGGTTGGCCAGTGTGGGTAAGGCTGGTCAGGATGCGTGCCTTGCCACACGCGAGTACTGTGCTGCGCCAGCGCATAAACGTCCCGGCGTACCCCGCCCAATCCCGGGTAACGGGCCTGACCTGAGAATCGGAACCAAAACCTGCGCTAAGGGAATATTCCTGTTGTAATTCTTGTTATCACAGGATTTTCCACGAACCTCCTCGATGAAAGCAGCAGCGATTGCGGCAGCATTTCTTCTGCTTTAGACACTTATCACAGGAAAGACCTTCTATCGCTCGCTTAGTGGTCAATCCTTTAATCGTGGACTAAAAAATCTCCATCTAGGACAGGAGATTTCAGGGAAGTCGTTTCCTTAGCGCAGGTTTCTGTTCCGATTCTCAGGTGACCCCAAAAGTACCGAGTTCCGTCAGTGTCGGCACTTTTTCAGGCACTCAAGGGCTTTATTGGGGGGAAAATCAGGTAGAAATCTACCGTCTTGCCTCAAAGTACCAAAGCTATTCCGAAAATCGGAACTTCTAATTTCAGGGACTCAGGCCCGGAATCTGCCTCTGAGTGGGGAAATTCGCTACTTTGCGTTTCGTAGCAGCTTCCTTAAAATCCCCCCCATTTAGAGTTTCGGCACTTCGCCCACGAGAAAGCGTTGCACTTCGCCCAGACCACTGGTCTTGAGCAGCACTGCCCCCCTGTGATGAACAAGCGCAGGGAGGCTTTGGACTCGGTGGGTTTGGGCCAGTTCACTAAAGCGTTGAGGGCTGCTCTGACGGTGAATCACTTCGATTTTCTCGTCAAATGCGCCTCCCAGTGGCCCAGCGAGCATCTTCTTGAGGCGTTCGCAGTTCGGGCAGTCGTCCTGGGTGAGCAGGATAAACGGGCGCTCAGTCATGGGCCACCAGCTTTCTGGTCACGTCGGGAGCTGTTCCCGTCCAGATGGCTTCGATGTCGGCGTCCTGCAACGGTTCCACGCTGATCTTGCTGTAACTGCTGCCCTTGGCCGAGAAGAAGTCGTGGGTCGTCCCCCTGGCCCGAATGCCGTTTTGCACCACCGGGTTGATCTCCTCGTCAGGGAAGGAACGGGAGAACGCCAGATTATCGGCGAGTACGTTGAAATTGAAGCGAATGAACTTCTTGACCTCGGCAGTCAGGCTCACATCTGCGTAAAGCAGCTCGGTGTACGCCAATTCGTTTTTGTACAGCGTTTGCAAGGTTTCCTCGTACCATGCCTGTGCATAGACCTGCTCGGCGGGGTTCATGGCCACAAATTTCTCCTGAGCCAGGAGGGCCACGTAGACGCCGTGTAGCGCCTCGTCCAGAATGATCAGGTTGAAAATTTCGCCTGCCGAGACCATGCGGCCCTGTCCGGCCAGGTAAAGAGGATAGAAAAAACCGCTGTAGAACAGCGCCGTTTCCAGCATGCAAGACACCACCAGCTTCTTCCAGAGGCCCAGGTTGGACACATCGGGGTCAGCGTACACGCCATCAATGAACGTCACCTTGAATTGCAGATGCGGCTGGGTACGCACCCACTCGAATACCTCACGTTCCTCGTTGGCGCTCAGGAAGGTCTTGTTGATGAGTGAGTAACTGCGGGCATGAATGTCCTCCATCATGCCCTGAAATTGCAGCGTGGCCTTGCGGATGTGACCCGGCACGAGATGGCGCAGCGCGGGCATTCCGACTTCGCCCTGCAAGGTGTCCAGCGCGTTCAGGCCCGCCGAAGCGTGGATATACGTCCAGCGTTCCTCGTCACTCAGGGACTTCCACACCAGCGCGTCGTTGGTCAGCGGGATTTCGTCGGGAAACCACAACTGGGACGTGTATTTCTCGTAGAAGGTGACCGAGAAGCCATCTTCTGGTTCAGACCAGTTGGTGGCAGAAAAAGGGGGATGGGACATGGGGAATGCGCCTCCGGCGCGGTGAATTCTGGGAATGTGCGAATGTCTTCTTAGACTCTTAACCTCTCGACTCTTAGACAGCGGCGCAGCCGCCTACACCACGCAACTCAGGCAGTCCTGGACGTTCGTTTTGCGCAGGCGGGTGTAGTACAGGGTTTTCAGGCCCAGGCGGTAGCCATACAGGTAGTAGTTTTGCAGGGTGCGGGTAGTGGCGCTGGCGGGGACGAACAACGTGCAGGAAATGCCCTGATCCACGTGCTTCTGCGCGGCGGCCACGGTGTCCAACACGCGGCGCTGATCCATGTCGTAGGCTTCCTCGTAGTACCACTCGGTCTCTTCGGAGAGGTGCGGCATGGGGTAGATGGTGCGGGCCTTGTTGCTGGTGAGCGTCTCCACCTTCTCGGTGATCGGCATGATGCTGGCGCTGGCGTGTGACACGTAGCTGATGCTGCCGGTGGGTGCGATCGCCATAACAAACGAGTGCGCGAGGCCGTGCCTTTTGATGTCCTGCACCAGCTTTTCCCAGTCGGCGCGGGTAGGTAACTGGTGACCCTCGAACAGCGCGGCCACTTCCGGGGTTTTCGGCAGGAAGTCCCGTTCCAGGTACTGAGCGAAGTGTTCGCCCGACTGGTAGCGACTGCCCTCGAAACCCCCAAAGATGAACCCGGTGTCCCGCGCGATTTCCATACTCGCTTTGCGGGCGTGATAATGCACTGCCGCAAAAAACACGTCCACGAAATCCAGCGCTTCAGGGCTGCCGTAAATCAGTTCTTTGCCCGCCAAGAAGGAGTGCAGGCCCATCGCGCCGAGGCCAATCGAGCGCATCTCGTCGTTGGCGCGTTTGACCGCCGGAACTTCGTGCACGCTGGTGGAGCGGGCCACGTTGTCCAGCATGCGAATCGCTGCGCCCACCACCCGCCCGATGTCACCGCCCTGCATGGTCTGCTCGATCACCAGACTGGCGAGGTTGCACGACACGTCCAGCCCGATCTTATCCTTGCTTTCCTGCCCGTAGGCGTGGAAGTAACTGGGCGTGGTGGGTTGCAGGATCTCGCTGCACAGGTTGCTCATCTTGATCGAGCCGACGTTGGGAATGGGGTTCACGCGGTTGGCGTTTCCCTCGAACAGCAGGTACGGGTAACCGCTCTCGCCCTGAGTCACAGCAATGTCTTCCAAAATCCGCCGCGCTGAAACGCGCTTCTTGCGGATATTGGGGTTGTCAGCCAGGGCCTGATACTCCCGCGTCCAGTCGATGTCGGTGAACTCGCGCCCCGTCTCCTGAAACAGCGAGTGCGGGTAGAACTGGTAGATGTCCTCACCAGCGCGAACTTTCTCCATAAAGAGGTCGGGGATGGTCGCGCCAATGCTGAGGGTCTTCAGCCGGGCGTCCTCGTCAGTGGCGATCTTCTTGGCGTTCAGCAGGTCGGAAAAGTCGGCGTGCATGACGCTCAGGTACACCGCCCCTGCGCCGGGACGCTGACCCGCCTGATCAGCGTACCGCAGCATGTTGTCCAGCATCTTGGCAACGCCCATCACGCCTTTAGGCGAATTTGAACGCGCCATAGAAGACGCAAAAGGAGAAGAAAGCAAATGACAACACAAGCCCCCGCCGCCGAAGCGCCCGCGCCCCTCACCCTTCAAGACCTTTACGCTAGGGAAGCCGCTTGCCGTGTTGCCCCCGGCTATTCAAACGGTTACGCCGAACACAAGCGGGCCGCCCTTGCCGTACAGCTTCAAATGGCGGCCTTCCGGCTTATGCCTAAGCTGTCTTGGCCCGGTGGCCCGTATTGGGGCGCGGAAGTGGCAACCCCTGACATTCGTTACGCCCTGTTTAATTTGGCGGGAGCGTTCCAGTTGGCTTTAAGGTTGCGCCATGACCTGACCGCCCGAACTGGAATAACCGCCCCCCCAATGGTGGGCGAAGACTTGCCGCTTACTGAAATGGTTTTGAACGGGGATTACAAGGAAATTCACGCGGCTTTGCTGGAAGGCCGAGAATTTGACGCCGGAATGCTTGCCCGGTTTCAGTTCGTACACCGTTTTAACCGCTTGGCCCAAGTTTGCCAGTCTTCGCACCCTTCCCATTTGCCTTGGGCTTTCATGCTGGAAGCGGCCCCGGTGTTGCATCACATGGGCTTAACCGTGAATGACCTTGCCGCCGCGTATCTGGAAGCTACAAACCCCCTTGTACCTACCCCCGAACAGGCACGCGCCGAAGCGGAAGGCGGCATAGGCGGCGTGTACTACCCCGGAAGCGGTCAGCCGCTAGACCTTGAAGACCTCACCCCCGCCGAAGACCCGAACGGGCCGGAATGGGCGGCGGTCAAGACCCTAGCCGGGGCATACCGGGGCCAATGCGGGGCGTGTGGGCTAGTGCAAACATTGGCGGCCCCGAAAGACCCCGAACCTTGCCCGCGTTGCGCCTGTTCCTGTTACCAGCCCTACGCGCCCAAGCCCGAAGATAAGGAGCCTCTTTACTAATGACGGGGCTTATTCCAGAAGTGACCGCCGCCGCCCGCGCCGAACTTAAGCGCCTTGGGAATCCACTTGAAGGGGCGAAGGCGCTTGAAATGGCAATGA
>NZ_JAGLBG010000115.1 GCF_018260405.1 Deinococcus sp. | reverse complement strand
AGTTGGGACAGATCTTTTGCGTAATGTCCCTACTCTACCCCTTTCCGCTTCGCAAGTCCCCCTGCTGAGCAGTTACACCAATTTAGCTAGTTGTGCCTTTACCCTCATTCGCTCTGCCCGCAAAGCATAGACACGGCCAGACGCCAACACGCTGCCCAGCAACGACCAACTTCCAGTTCTTCTCCGCCCAGCTGGGAAGCTGTGGCAGGGCACAGTGCACTTTGAACATCCAGCATTTACAAGTGGGGTTTCACCCTTGATTTAACTAGAAGATTTATGGTCCAGGGCAGGGAGGAAGGCATGACAGAACTTCAGAGCAGCAGCGCCGGAATCCCGGTAGCGGTTCCTGGGGCACAGCAAGTCGCCGTGCCAAAAAAACTTCCTGGGCCAGAAGAAACAGCCACCCAGACGCCGACACTCCTGCCCAGGGCAGGGCACGCGCCCCGGCTGACGGCGCTGGACGCCTGGCGCGGCACCACGGTCATGCTGATGCTGTTGGTCAACAATGTGGCGCTCGGTGAGCATACCCCGGCCCAGCTGACCCACGCCGAATTCGGCGGCCTGACGCTGACCGACATGGTGTTTCCCTGGTTCTTGTTCTGTGCCGGGGCCGCCCTTCCTTACTCGCAGGCCGCCATGGAGCGGGCCGGAATCAGCGGACAGCCTTTTTACCGCCGCCTGATTCAGCGGGCCGTCACCCTGTATCTGGTCGGCGCCTTTGTAACCAGCGCCACCGAGCACCGCCTGACGCTGGGGCTGGGCGTGCTGCAACTGATCGCGCTGTCCACCTTTTTTGGGGCGCTGCTGGCCCACCTGAGATCTACACTTCAGCTGGGCGTCGCCGCCACGCTGCTTCTCGGCTACGCGGGATTCCTGGCATTCGGGGCACACGGCGGCGTAGGCATTATCAGCCAAACCGTCAACGCGGTGCAGGCCATCAATGACGCCGTGCTGTCCAGGGTGGGCCTGCGCGGGCTGCTCTCGGTGATTCCCACCACCGCCCTGGTCATCTTCGGCAGTCTGGCGGCGCGTCCGCTTCAGCGTAAAGACCCCCAGGCGTGGCAAAAGTTACTTGCGCTAGGCGGGCTTCGATGCGGGGCTGGTCATGGTCTGGAAAAGCATGTCGGGGCAGGAAAGCAATCTGGGCCACGTGACCAGCGTGCTCAGGCTTCCGAGTGGCGCGGGCGACGTACAGGTGGACGCCAGCGAGCCCCAGCCTTTTGCCACGCACTCGGGCATTCTGGCCTGGACTGACGGCAACTACCGCTTCATGACGGCCAGTTTTAACCAGGACAACATGATGACTGGGTATACCCGCGCCGATGGCCGGGGCGAGGTCAAACCGGCGGCCCTGACCTTCCTGAGCCTGAAGATACGTGCGCTCTCAGTACGACTATTACCGCGCCGAGCGGGCCACTGGCGGCGTTCTGGGAACCGGCACAGGCCGGTCGACCCCGGATGGCCTGAAGACCAGCGAAACGTACCTGCTGCGCGCGCTTCAGACCGAGCCGAAAAATGCCCTGGCCGCCAGTGGTGCTGCGCAAGGAAGGCCGGAACGCGCAGGCGCAGGCGCAGTACCGCAAAGCCGCCGCGCTGTACGCCGCAGAGGGCCACACGCCGTCGGGAATGCTCGCCAACCTGGACTGGGCCAATGGCAAGGGCCAATAAAGCGCTTCTGCTCTTCTTCGCGCTGAACCTCGGGACGCTGTCTAGCGGGCAGGTGGCAGACCAGACGCAGCCCGTGGCAGTTCCCGCCAGTGTGCCGGGCCAGGTGCAGCCGGTTGCGCCGGGCACCCGTGCGGCGCGGGCTGTGCCGACCTTAACCCTGTCTCCGGGCATTCCACAGGTCAGGCAGGTGCAGTACCTCGGCAACGGGTTTATAGAGGTGGCGCACGCCATAGTGACGGTCAACCCTGCCGAGCGCATGAAGCTGCGTGTCCTGGCCCAGCAGGTCGTGGCCGCCACTTTCGCCGCCAGACCCAGGCTGAATGAAGTAGACCTCAGCATCTATCCGGCAGAAACGTACGCGGGATTCGGCGGGCGGCTGCCCCTGATGACAGCCAGCGTGCCGCGCAGCCGCGTACAGGACTTTGGCCTCTGGATTACCGACCGGGTGCCCTATGACCGGGTCTGGGTCAATCCGGGGCATCTGCCCGCCTATGAAGCCCCCGACCGGGTGCGCGAGGCGATACCTAAAGTCACCCTGGGCCACGAGACAAGTCTGGAAAATCAGGCCCGGCGCGAAGGGGGGCTGCTGGGGGGGCTGCTGTTCCACAGCAAAAACGCCAATTCACCCATCGCGGCCCTGACCTTTGACGACGCGCCGCACCCCATGTATGAGCCGCTGCTGCTGGATCTGTTGCGGCGGGCCGGGGTTCGGGCCACCTTTTTTGTCATTGGGCGCAATGCCGCACCCTACCCGTACTTTATTCGTGACATGACCGAAAGCGGCAACGAGGTCGGCAACCATACCTACCACCACTTGCGCCTGCCTCCCCTCAGCTCGGTCAAAATGCTCGGCGAGATTCAGCAGGCCAACGCCGCTATCGAAAGGATTACCGGGGAACCGGTGAAATACTTTCGCCCGCCCGGAGGCGAATACAACACGCAGGTGCTGGCGGCGGCCCGGGCGCTTGGCCTGACTACCGTGTTCTGGACGGACGATCCCGGCGACTTTCAGAACCCCGGCGAGGCTCTGCTGGAATCGCGGCTGCGGACCAAGCTGCGGCCTGGCGGCATAGTCTTGCTGCACGACAACGCCAGCGAAATGCTCAGTATTCTGCAAGGTTTTTTGCGCGCCGCCCGCTACCGGGGCTTTACCCTGACCACGGTGGGCGGGCTGCCCAAGTACTGAAACCCTCCCCCTGGCGGCTGACCCTGACGCTCAGCCAACACTTAACTTTTACGCTAAGGGCAAGATGAAAAATATTTTCGCTGCCCTGAGCCTGACACTGCTGCTTACCGCCTGCACTGATTCCAGTACCACCTCCGCCAAATCCAGCACGCCAGTCAATGTGACGGTTCTGGGTCTGAACGACTTCCACGGTAATCTGGAAGCAACCAATTTTAAAATCCCCGACCCGGCAGACGCCACCAAGCTGGTCAACCTCCCGGCGGGCGGGGCCGAACTGATCGGCGGATACGTCCAGCAGGAAAAGGACAAGAACGCCAACCAGATTTTTGTGGGGGCAGGCGACTTGATCGGGGCCTCTCCCGTGACCAGCAGCCTGCTGCGTGACGAACCCACGGTTCTGGCATTAAGCAAGATGGGCATGAAGTTCAGCAGTCTGGGCAATCACGAGTTTGACCAGGGCCTCAAGGAATTGCAGCGTATGCAAAAGGGCGGCTGCGACAGTAACGCGCCCGAAAAGGCCTGTAAGTTCCAGAACCCGTACCCCGGCGCAACTTTCAAGTGGCTGGGAGCCAACGTGGTGGACAAGACCACCCGTAAGACCGTCTTCGACCCCTACGATATAGCGACGGTAGGCGGCGTCAAGATCGGCTTTATCGGGGCTGTACTCAAGGACACGCCCAGCATCGTCAGCCCCGACGGTATCGCCACGCTTGACTTTCTGGACGAGGCCGACAGCATCAACAAGTATGTCACCGAGCTCAAAGGCAAAGGGGTGGACGCGATTATCGTCTTGATTCACCAGGGCGGCACGGCCAAGGACGGTTACGCGGTTCCGGCCTGCGGCACCCTCACCGGGCCAATCGTGGACATCGTCAATCGCCTTGACCCCGCCGTGAACGCCGTAATCAGCGGGCACACCCACCAGGGCTACAACTGCCTGGTCAATGGGCGCACCGTTATTGAGGGCGACTTTTACGGCCACCTGCTCCAGCGCCTGGACCTGACCATTACGCCCAGCACCAAAAAGGTAGAGGTCAGGGCCATGAACGTCCTGATGGACAGCCGCACCCTGCCCAAGGACCCCGCCATGACTACGCTGGTCACCCGGGCCAAAGACCTGACTAACGCGGTCAGACAGTCCCCGGTAGGCACCATCGCCACGGCCAGCATCACCAAGACTAACAATGCAGCGGGCGAAAGTGCGCTGGGTGACGTGGTCGCCGACTCTATGCTGGCCAGCACGGGGGCGCAAAATACGCAGATCGCCTTTATGAACCCTGGCGGTCTGCGTGCCGACCTGATTGCCAGCGGCGCCGGAAATAGCGTGACTTACGGTGATCTGTACGCGGTGCAGCCGTTCGGCAACAACATGACCGTAATGGACCTGACCGGCGCACAGATTAGGGCGGTGCTGGAAGAACAGTTCGACAGCGGCGGCACCGTTGGCGCGAATAAAGTCCTGCAAATCAGTAAGGGACTGACCTACAGCTACGACAGCACTGCCGCCAAAGGCAGCCGGGTCGATGCGAGCAGCCTCAAGCTGAACGGGGCCGTGCTGGACCCCGCCAAGAACTACCGCATCGTGACAAACTCGTTCCTGGCTGGCGGCGGCGACAGCTTCTCGACCTTCAAAAGCGGAACCAACGTCCTGCAACTCCCGAACCTCGTAGATATCGATGTTTTCGTGGCTTATGTCAAGGCCAACCCTGGTCTGGCAGGTGGGGCACAGAACCGCATTACCAAAACGAAGTAAGGAAGGACTCGGGTTGACTCTGGTTATTTCAGAGTCAACCCGGCCAGAGGCGAGAAGGAAAGATACGGGTTTTGCGCTGTGGCGCTACAGGTGGTGTTGTCCCGCCTGTAGCGCCACAGCGCAAAACCTTATGGCCGTCGCTGTGCTGCGCTCAAGTCCGCTTGGGCCGGTGCGCCATCATCACCCCGCAGGTTCTTACCAGAACCGTCCCAGCCGCAGCGCAAAGCGTCCATTGCCGCTGCTGCTCTGGCCGTAGGTCAACTGCACGTTAAGCAGGCTAGTGTTGACTTGTGCGCCTACTCCATAAGCCACTTTCAGGCCGAAAGGATTGTCGCCGTTGTTACTGGTCCAGGCGTCTCCGGCGTCCACGAAGGCCAGGCCATAAACGCCCGAAACGTAATCGCCGAGTTTAACGCCGAAATTGTGGCGCAGCTCCGCGCTGCTGGTCAGGTAGCTGGTGCCGTGCAGCGTGCTGGACTGTCCCCGGATTTCGTAGGCGGGATCAAAGACGTTGGTGCCCACCGTAAACACGTTGCTTTCGCCGCCCGTGCCGACGATGGTGCCCGCGTTGACGCGCCCGGCAATGACTTCTTGCTTGCTGCCGTCATCCAGCGTGCGCCCGAAACCGTAGTAGGTGCTGCTTCCGGCCTCGACCTGCCCCCACGACAGCGAAACGCCGTCACTCTGGCGGCCCACGCCGTAGCCCAGGGTCGCCTGCGCCCGCACCCCGAAACTCGGCGCAAGCACCGAATCGGTGGTGTCGTACTGTAAGCCGAGCTTGGGCATGACGGTGGTGGCTCCCAGCGGTAGTTGCACGGTGGCGGCGGTGTCATCCTGGTAGGTGGCCCGGTTCGCGGGGGTGGTCGACAGCGAGTCCCCAGCCTTGTAAGGTTCGAGGTAATACTTGCTCGAGGAAACGGAGATCCCGGCGGAGGCCATCAGGTTGGGTTCAAGGGCGCGGGCCGCCGCCACATTGAACCCCGTCGAGCGCACGGTGTACTGCCGCCCGGTGTCCACGCTGGTCGGCAGGCCGTCTCTGCCCTTGATATACAGGGAGTTGTTGCCGACCGCATTGCTGCTCAGGCTGAGGCTGAGGCTGGTCGGGTGCCGGGCAAAATCCAGGAAGTTGGAATTGATCCAGGGAATGGAATAGTTGACGCTGCCGCTGAAGCGCTGCCCGACATC
>NZ_JAGLBG010000114.1 GCF_018260405.1 Deinococcus sp. | reverse complement strand
AGTTGGGACAGATCTTTTGCGTAATGTCCCTACTCTACCCCTTTCCGCTTCGCAAGTCCCCCTGCTGAGCAGTTACCAACTGCCCGCGCATTCGGGCCGAGCTGCACGACGGCACCGACCCGTGGCAGCTGTCGGCGGCGCAGACCGACGGACGCGCGGGCATCGAGCGCCTGACCCGCTTTTGCCGCCAGTTTTTGCCCGGCTGCGAGAACGCTTTTATCGGCGTGGTCGCCCCGATGGTGGGCGTCCGCGAGTCGCGCCGTATCGTCGGGGACTACACCCTGAGCGCAGAGGACATTCTGAGCGCGGCCAAATTTCCAGACAGCATTTGCCGCAACCACTACCCGGTGGATATTCACAGTGTCAAGGGCGGCGCAAAACTGCTCCACGAGACGGGCGGCGAGGCCCCATACTTTGCCAAAGACGCCTGGCACGACCTGCCTTACCGCTGCATCGTGCCCCAGGGCGTGAGCAATCTGCTGGTGCCGGGGCGGGCGGCCAGCAGCACCTTCGAGGCGCAGTCGAGCGTCCGCGTGCAGCAAAACTGCCACACGATGGGCGAGGCGGCGGGGATTGCGGCGGCCTGGGCTGCGGCGCGGTATGGCGGAGACGTGCGGGCCATAGACGTCAGCGAGTTGCAGACCGAAATGCGCCGCCTGGGAGGCCGCCTATGACGCCGCAGATCGTCCGTACCCGCGTGCGACGCGTTTGGCATCGGTGGCGTGGCGGCGGTGCATTTTGCTGCTCCCAGAGAAGTGCGTCGGAATCCCTATGACTTTGCCCAGCCTTTCAAAGCCCCGTCAGCCTGCCAAAATACCCCTGTGCGCCACGTCCTCCTTATTCCCCCCGACACCCGCCCCCCAACGCTAGACCTTCCCGTGCAGCTGGCCAAAATGACCGGGGCCACGGTCGCCACCCCCCCCGCCGAAGCCCTGCCCCATTTTTTTACTCCCGGCGACACCGCGCAGCTCAGAAGCTGGCTTCTCGAAGAGGCGGCCACAGCCGACGCCCTAATCGTCTGCCTGGAAACCCTGTGCCTGGGCGGCATGATTCCGGCGCGGCGCGTGCCAGACTCGCTGGAGACGGCCCTGGAACGTCTGAACGTGCTGCGGGATATCAAAGAAGCGCGTCCCGACCTGCGAATCTACGCCTTCGGGGTGGTCGTGCGGGTCGCCCATGACAACGACCCACACGAGGAAAAACCGTACTACGGCGACTGGGGCCGCGAGCTGCGGGCCTACAGTACGGCGTTCGACCGACAGGCCCGCTACGGCGCGGCGGAACTTCCGGCACTCGAAGCGGCCCACGCTGCTCTACCCGCCGACATTCTAGCCGACTGGCTGGGCACCCGCGAACGCAGCCGCGCCCTGCATCTGGCGGCTGCTGGCCCCACACAATGAGCAGGGCGGCCTACTGACCCACCTGTGCGTGACCCTGGACGACACCAGCGAGTATGGCCTGGCCGCCTACGACCGCCGGATACTCGAAGCCCGCGCCGACGAACTGGGCGTCTGGGCCAGCTTTGACAGCTACCCCGGAGCCGACGAGGTGCCCTGCGCCCTGGTCACGCGGGCGCTGCGCGAGGGTCTGCCACCGGCCCGCGCCTGGGTGCGTTACAGCGGCACGCTGGGGGCGGCGGCGGGCCTGATCTACGAAGACCGCCCCGCCGGGGAACTGATCAAAGCGCACTTGCGGGCGGCGGGCTGTGTGCTGGCCGACAGTGTGCAGGACGCCGACTTTATACTGGCCGTCAATACGCCGGGCCGACATCAGGGCAACGTTCAGCCCGATTCGGCGACCGTGGACACCCCTGGCCGCCACCTGCCCGCCTTCGTGGACGGTCTGCTGGCCGACCTGAACGTGGGCCGGGCCGTCTCGCTGGCCGATATCGCCTACCCCAACGGGGCCGAAAAGCGGTTGTGGAAGCTGCTGGAGCGCGTGCCCCTGCACAGGCTGGCGGGCTACAGCGCCTGGAATACGGCGGGCAATACCCTGGGGTCGGCAGTGGCGTTCGGAGCACTGGCGGGGCTGGTCACTGAACACGCTAAGCAGGCCGAGGCCGTGTTTTCACGCATGGTAGATGACGCGCTGTACCAGACATTGATCCGGCCCCAGGTGCGCGCCAGTCTGGAGCGCCCCAGCCCCTTTGACCTGGGCGAGCAGCGCGAACCCGCCGAAGTCAGGCTGCGTGAACTGATGGTGGTCGCCGCCGAGCAGCTCTGGCAAAGGCATTTTGCACCGACTGGCTTACAGCTTCAGCTAGGTACACCGCGCCTCGCGTGGCCGCGCCTGTTCACCGGAGTCTTTCCGCTGAGCGTCACACCGCCGCACTCTGAGAGGTGAAGGTATAAATTAAACTTGGTTCATAATTATCTCAGAAAAGCGTACCCGACTCTTTCTTCAGCTATCTCTGGACGGACTGTGTATACTCGGTTCAGATTTTAATTCAAATTCAACACGGTCAAACCTATGACCAGTCCTGGAGGACACCCTATGCGCAAAATGATGATGACCTTGACCCTGGCTTTGACGACCGCCGCCTTTGCCCAGTCGCAGCAGGCCGCCCAGAGCCTGCTGGACCAGGGACGCTGGCAAGAAGCCGCTGCGGCTGGCGCAGCCCTGAACACCAGTGCCGGGTACGCCCTGGCCGCCCAGGCCAACACCATGGGAGCCAGCGTCACCGCGCTGGACGCCCGTAAGCCACTGTTCAACAAGGCGCAGGACTACGCCAAAAAAGCGATCAGCCTGGACCCCAACAATGCCGACGCCTATTTCGAGCTGGCCCGCGCCCAGGGCCGCCTGGCGCAGTACGCCGGGGTGTTCCAGAGCCTCGGCATGGCGAAGGACATGAAGGTCAATCTGGATAAGGCCGTCTCGCTCGACCCCAACCTGGCAGGCGCTTATGTCGGCCTGGGGCTGTGGAATGCCAGCCTGGACACCGGGGGCCTTAAGGGTTCAATCGCCGCCCAGCAAACCGGAGCGAACAAGGCGAACGTGGCCTCCAACTTCGAGAAGGCGTTCAAGCTCGAACCCAACGTGAACAGGCACCACCTCGAATACGCTAACGCGCTACTTGTGCAGGGCAATAAAACCGAGGCCCGTAGCCAGCTGCAAAAAGCCATCGCTCTGCCTGCCGAAACCTACTGGGCCAAGCACGATCAGGCCGTGGCTCAGGCCATGCTCGCCAAGCTGAAGTAAGACGGACTGCCTTCTGTTCAACCGGAGTCCTAGAACATTTTGCAAAAAGATGGTCAAAAGAGCACCATCTTTTTGCCGAGTGGAACGAGTGAACAAGAAAGAGCAGTTCTCCTGAACCTTTTTCGCCCGAGTCCCTGCCCCCTTCCGGCAGGGGCTTTTTTGGTTTACTTGCCTTTAGACTGAGCGCACGCCTGCCCATTGGCGCGACTGGGGCCAGCGCCGCTAGAATCGCCTTAAAGACGCGTTGTACAAGTAGGAAGCAAACACCGAGCCTTTCCGACTCTCGGAGAAGGACGCCCAGTCCCGGTTATCCGTTGAGCAGGCAGACCGCCCCCGGCAGCACCCGCGCCACCACCACGCTGGCCCGGCCACACACGTCGCCGTCGAGGTGAGTAAACACTGGGCTGGACCAGCGCAGCCGAACCTCGCGGCCCCTGGCGTGGCGCACCAGCGGGTGGCCCAGGTGACGCCCCGGCAACACGCGGGCCATTAGACCGATCAGCTGGGGCCGGTTGACCGCCAGACTCCAGACCACATTCAGCAGACCGTCCTGGGCATCCGACCGGGGGCTGATCAGAAAGCCGCTGCCGTAGCGCGTGCCGTTCATGACGGCGGCAATGGCGCTGGGGCCGTGATAAAGCCGCTGCCCGTCGACCTCCACTTCGACCTGAACCAGTTCCAGATGCCGCACAGAAGCCGCCGCGCCCCAGGTGTAGTGCCAGAAGCCCGTAAGAAATCCGGGCGCATACTGCATCGTGTTGGTCAACTGGGCATCGAAGCCCATGCCCAGGCCGTTAAGCAGAACTTTTTGTGACCCGGCCTGCTCGCCCTGCCCAACGTGTCCACCCTGCCCAACGTGTCCACCCTGCCCAACGTGTCCACCCTGCTCAGCGTGTTCACCTGGCACAACCTGAACCTCCAGCGCGTCTACTTGCCGTGGCTGAAAGCGCAGCCGGTCGAGCGCCTGGGTAAAGTCTCCAGGCTTCAGGCCCAGCATTCCGGCGAAGTCGTTGCCGCTGCCCAGCGGAACCACCGCCAGCGGGTGGTGCCCCGCGATCAGCGCGGGCAAAATGGCAGCCACCGTGCCATCGCCGCCGCCGACCAACACGGGTCTGCCGGGCGCCAGGGCCTGAACCTGGGCCAGAGCTTGCTGGGCGCTGGAGGCGTTTAGCAGTTCATAGGGTAAGCCGCGTGCCTGCAACTCGGCGGCCAGGCGCGGCCACTGCCGCTGGGCAAGGCCCCGTCCAGCAGCAGTATTAAGGACGACCGCAAAGGGAAAACAACTGTTCACGTTCGCTCCAGCATAGGGCAAGAGCGCCCGAACAACAGTTCAGGAAGTGGGCGACCAGTCTGCGGGGCGCCCGGCCAGACCGAAGTGCCACGCGACCGCCTGGGCGATCCGGTCGGCGGCTTTGCCGTCGCCATACGGATTTTGAGCAGAGCGCATCCCAGTCAGCTCGCCCTCGTTACCCAGCAAGTTGGTCAATACCTGTTCCAGCTGCGCGGGGTCGTTGCCCACCAGTTTCAGCACCCCGGCCTCGACCCCTTCCGGGCGCTCGGTCACGTTCCGCAGCACGGCCACCGGCACGCCAAGCGCCGCCCCCTCCTCCTGAAGGCCACCCGAATCGGTGGCAAGCAGCTTGGAGGCCGCCATCAACGGCGCCATCTCGCTGTAGTCCAGCGGCTCGGTCAGCTCGAAATTAGCCACCTTACCCAGCGCGGGGCGAACCGCTTCCTGCACGGCGGGCGACAGATGCACCGGGTAGATAAAATGCAGCTCAGGGAATCTGGCGGCCACGCGGCCCAGCGCCCGCGCCATCTCGCGCATCATCGGCTGGTTCTCGCGGCGGTGCATGGTCACCGTGACCAGTTGTTGCCCGGCGTCCAGGCGCTCTTGCCACTCCGGGCGCAGCGGCACGCGGCCCGCCACGTCGCGCACGGCGTCTACTGCTGTCTGTCCGGTTACCACAATGCCCGCCTCCGACTTGCCCTCGCGCAGCAGGTTGGCCTTGCTGCCCGGAGTCGGGGCAAAGTCCAGCGCCGACAGCACCCCGGTTAGGCGGCGGTTGGCTTCTTCCGGAAACGGCTCACGCAGGTTGCCCGAACGCAGCCCCGCCTCGACGTGACCCACCGGAATGCCCTCATAAAAGGCCGAGAGCGCCACGCAAAATGAGGTCGAGGTATCGCCGTGAACCAGCACCATGTCGGCCCCCATTTCACTCAGCAGTCGGCCACTGCGCGGCACGATGCGGCCCGTGAGGTCAGCGAGCGTCTGACGCTCGGTCATCACGTCGAGGTCTTCATCGGGCGTCAGACCAAAGACCTTCAGCGCGGCGTCGAGCATCTGGCGCTGCTGCCCGGTCGAAAGGATCAGCGGGGTCAGGCCGGGAAAGCGTTGGAGCGCACTGTAGACGGGGGCCATCTTGGTCGCCTCGGGGCGGGTGCCGAAGGCCAGGACGATCTTGCGGTCAGTCATGCTCCGATAGTACCAGCGGCCACAAAAAAAAGCTGGCGACTGTCTTAGAGCCTGTCAGTATAGCAATCTGACTTTTTACGAAAAATATGTAAATAGCATAGTAAAGGTATCACGGATGGGTG
>NZ_JAGLBG010000113.1 GCF_018260405.1 Deinococcus sp. | reverse complement strand
GTCGCTAGGGTAAGCTGCGCGTTCCACCGTTAAAGCCTAAAACATTTCCCATGGTTAGGGCCTCAGACAGCCTCTGAGACTGGCCCCCGCGCTTCTTGAAAGCTCGTCTACGGGGGCGGGTTTTTTCTTTTGCCGAACCGGGGGTGTTACCCTGGCCTCTGTGACTCGCACTGGTCTGACCGATACCATCGCCGCCATCGCCACCGCGCCGGGGAGCGCGGGTGTGGGGATTGTCCGGGTCAGTGGCCCAGCGGCCCTGGCAATCGCCGATCAGCTGTTCCGGGGCAAGCGGCGGCCCAGCCGGGTAGAGGGCGGGCGCTTTTTGTTTGGAACGCTGCTTTCGGCAGAGGCCGAGGTGCTCGACGAAGGGCTTTGTCTGGTGTTTCGCGGCCCGCACAGTTATACCGGCGACGATGTGGCCGAGTTCCAGACCCACGGCAGTCCGGCGGTGCTGGC
This sequence comes from Deinococcus sp., assembly GCF_018260405.1. Classification (GTDB taxonomy): domain Bacteria; phylum Deinococcota; class Deinococci; order Deinococcales; family Deinococcaceae; genus Deinococcus. Next base: position 5,441 of record NZ_JAGLBG010000113.1, on the reverse strand, counting down.
GCGGGTACTGACGCAAGTGGTGCAGCTCGGCGCCCGCCCGGCCCGGCCCGGCGAATTCACGCTGCGGGCTTATCTGGCGGGCCGCCTCGATCTGGCCCAGGCCGAGGCCGTGCTTAACTTGGTGAATGCCGGAACCGAAATGGCGCGGCGGCAGGGGGCGCTTGGCCTCAGCGGAGCGCTAGGGCAGCGTGTCGAACAGATTGCGCGCAGTATTACCCGTACCCTGGCGGCTATTCAAGCCATGCTCGATTACCCGGAAGAAGGCGTGCCCGACGAGGACCGGCTTGTGCCATTGGCGCAGGCCAGCGCCGATCTACGCGCACTCCTTGGCACGGCGCAGGCGGGGCAGGTGGCGACCCGTGGCGCACGGTTGGCCCTAATCGGCAGGCCCAACGCGGGCAAAAGCAGTCTGCTCAATGCTCTGCTGGGCTATGAGCGGAGCATCGTTACGGCCATTCCCGGCACCACCCGTGATTATCTGGAAGCTGGATTAGAGCTGGCAGGGGTGCCGGTAACGCTGGTCGATACGGCGGGCATCCGTGAAACAAGCGACGAGGTCGAAGCGGCGGGCGTGCAGCAGGCGGTGAAACTCGCCGAACATGCCGACCTGATTCTGGCCCTTGAAGACGGCAGCTTGCCGCGTGAGCCTTTGCCTACGCCGTTGCCGCCGCAAGCCAGAGTGATCCGGGTCCAGACCAAGGGAGATTTGCCGCTGATGTGGCATGACCCGCAGGTTTTAAGCGTCAGCGCAGTTACCAGGGCGGGCCTGCCAGAACTGCGCGATACCGTGCGGAATATGTTAATTGGCGATTCCAGTCGCGCTGAGGCGTGGTTGACTACTGAGCGCCAGGCCGACGCCGCCCGCCGCGCCTTACAGCACCTCGAACTGGCTCACGACCTGCCGGATGACCTGGCCGGATACGAACTGGAAGAAGCCCTGCGTGCGCTGGTCGAGTTGACAGGCCGCGACGTACAGGAGGACGTAGTAGACGCCGTATTCAGCAACTTTTGCGTGGGTAAATAATACGGGCTGCCGATTGAACCTGGTTACTGCCGATTCAATCCGAGTGAAGGCGAGAAGAAAAATACAGGTTTTGCGGTACAGGTATATGCAGGGCTGCAACAGAGCTACAGCAACCGCCTCAGCTGTTCGCAAGACTGTTCCAGCCGTTCCAGGTCTTCAACGTGATTAATATTTCGAAAAAACATTTCTGGTAGGCCCGTCACTTCCCTGATTTTCTGTGCAGGACAGGCCAGCCGGAGCCGCCTTTCTCCAGCATCTAGCTGGGCCGTGATACCGGGCAAAAGGCTGATGTGATAGAGCGCGGCCAATGGGTGCCGCTGCCCCCTGGGGTCGAGTGCCTGCACACTTAAACAGTCGGGACACCGGGCGGCGTACAGCACCTGCCAGTAGGCCGGAGTCAGCAGGGGTTGATCGACTCCGGCAAAAGCTACCCATTCATGATGGGCAAGATGCAGCGCCAGCTCCAGCCCGGCCAGCGGCCCCTCACCTGATCGGGTGTCGGGGAGAGTGGCCCAGCCGGGTAAACCGTAACGGCCCAGGGGGGCAATCAGAATTTTTTGATTTGCGGCTCCCAGGCTCTCTGCTACCCGTTGCAGTAGGGTTTGACCGCTAAGAAGTGCGGCTGCCTTGTCCGACCCGAAGCGGCGCGATTGTCCGCCAGCAGTAATGGCAGCCGTAAAAGCAGCAGAGTGCGGCACAAGATAAGTAGACAATAAAAAAGACCTCCGAAGAGGCCTTTTTTGGTTAAGCGTTGTGGCTTAGAAGTAGAACTTGACGCCAGCCTTAACAGCGCCAGTGAAGCCCTTTGCCTTCTCGTCAACGGTATAGGCGAGGTTGGTACCCATACCCTTGTTGCTGAAGTAGTAGCGGCCGTTGCCTTCGACAAATACGCCGATGCTGTCGGTCGCCATGTACTCAACGCCGACCAGACCGAGGCCGTAGATGTCAGAGGCGTTACTGTTGTTCAGGTTGCCCCACAGGGGACTGCTGGTTACACCGGCACCCAGACCAGCGTAGACGCCGAAGTTGGTCCCCAGGTCCATGTTGTAGGTCGCAGCGATTTCACCGCTGGTGGCCTTGTGGCCGGGCTGATATTCAGCGGCGATACGTGCGCCGATAGGTCCAAAGACGCTCTTGGCACCGATGAAGCCGCCAGCGGTCACGCAGTAACTGGTGCCGTCACCGGATCCATCAGTCTTGGTGTTACAGGAATTCGTGTCCTTGTCGTTAGTTCGGGCACCGACGGCCACGCCAGCGTAGTAGTTCTTGGCGCTGACACTGGGGATCACGTCGCCGATGATAACGGTGCTGGGAGGCGTAACCTGGCTAACAGGAGCGCCGGTCGTCACGGAGACAGAAGCGGAATCGCCCTTGTCGCCTTTGTCGCCCTTATCACCCTTGTCGCCCTTAGGACCCTGGGGGCCAGCGGGGATGTTCTTGATGGCGTCTTCGAGGGCCGTGACACGGGCAGTCAGCGCAGTGACGTCGCTGCTGGCAGCGCCGCTATCCAGACCGGCGATCTTGTCTTCCAGGGCCTTGATGCGGGCTTCCTGATCGGAGTTGGTCTTCTCGAGATCCCCCACACGGGTGCTGATAGCCGCCAGCTCAGTGCTGACTTCCTGCATGCCGTTGACGATGGTGGTCATGTCGCTGCCGCTAAAGCCGCACTTGGCCATAGCGTCGCTGGTCAGCAGGCGGTGGAAGATGAGGGCAGCCTGGTAACGGGTCAGGTTCTCGTTACCACGGTAGGTGCCGTCGGGGAAGCCCTGGATCAGGCCGCAGGAAACGATCTTGTCAACGGCGTCCTTGGCCCAGTGGCCAGCAGGAACGTCGCTGAACTGGGTGACCTGGGTGGTCGCCGCAGCAGTGGCAGGAGCGGCGGTCTGGGCACCGGCAACGCCGAGGCTCAGAGCAAGAATGGACGAGATCATGAGAGTGTTACGCATGTTAGTTCTCCTTATTATCAGTTAAAGCGCAGAAGGCTTAAACCGACTTTCCTGCATTCACGGTAGTTACCCACTATGAGTATTCTGTGATAGACGAGACTAATGGGTGCACTTTTTTGCTTGTTTTATACCCGGAATAGTAGCTGCCACGACTTCATGTGTGATTTATTAGAAATGGCCTTCAAGGATGTGCCCTGAAAAGCTTGTCCCCATAGAGAGAAAGAGTTTTGTAATGAGAAAGCTGCTTGAGGCTTCACCCTCTAAACTCATGAGAATATTCTAATCTTATTGTGGGCAGGTCGGGCTAGTGCTCTAGTCGATATAAGGCCACTAAGTGCAAGTTTCCTGCTCTGTTGGTGTCTGTTCAGAGTGTCCGTAATCGCAGACATTCTGGCTTTTGCCCTTATGCCTGCCGAGACGCTTAGAGACGTTCTCCGAATGATGGGCACGTCGGAACAACACCGCCGCCCCCTTTATTCTACGTTCTGCTCTTTCTTTTTCACTCGTTCTACTCGGCAAAAAGATGGTGCTCTTTTGACCATCTTTTTGCAAAAGGCTCTAAGGTTGGTGGTGGGCCAGCAGCTGTAAAGCCGTGAGCATCAGCTCGCCCTCAACCGCCTGCACCCGCGACTTGAGGCTAGCGAGGTCATCGCCCGGCAGCACCGGCACCCGCGCCTGCGCTAACACCGGCCCTTCGTCGATGCCCGCCGTGACCAGATGCACGCTCGCACCGCTCTCGGTGTCACCGGAGGCCAGCACCGCCTCATGAACGTGGTCGCCATACATTCCCCGCCCACCATGCCGGGGGAGCAGGCTGGGGTGGATGTTGACCAGCCGCCCGGCAAACGCCTCCAGCGTGCGCGGCCCCAGTTCGCGCATGTAGCCGCTAAGCACCAGCGTATCGGCCCCGCTGCCCACCAGAAAATCGCGGATGGCAGTGTCCAACGCGGCAGGGTTGGGGTATTTCGCGCTACTCAGGTGAGCGGTCTGGAGGCCCGCCGCCTGTGCCCAGACCAGTGCCAGAGACTTGCTGTTGTTGCTGGCCAGGGCCAGGGGCACGGCGTCCAGTTGCTGAGTCTGGCACGCCTGGGTGATGTGCCGGGCTGCGCTGCCGCCGTGGGAAGCCAGGAAGGCTAGGCGCATGGGCGCTCCGCGCCGGGCGTGTGGCCCGTGGCCTGCGCTGTGGCCTGTGGAAACACCATGCTGCGGCTTAAGCGCTTGCTTTTGCGTTTACAAGCCACAAGCTAAGTACCTGCCGGATAGAGCGTGCGTCATGCTGCACCTCTACCCCGAGTGAACCGGGAAGGCAAAAAGGAGCGACTGGCCAAAGTGGATTCGTAGAGGTGCGGAGCAGCGCGGATTTGGGCGCTTTCCTCGGCTCCGCGCTGCTGTACCCAGGAGCGACTGACAAGCCTCATTTTCCCAGTTCCTGTAGCAGGTAAGCACTCGTCAAAATCCCATTGTGGTAGTCCTCTACGGCAAAGCTCTCGTTGGGGCTGTGCGGCGCGTCCTCGTTCAGGCCCAGATCCACGAACAGCACCTCGGTTTTGAGGATGTCGACAAATGCCGCCACAATCGGAATGCTGCCCCCCATACGGCCAAACACTGCGCCGCGTCCGTACACCCGCTTCAGCGCCCGGTCAGCCGCCTTGATGAAGGGGCTGTCGGTCTTGAATTTCATGGGCTGGCCGCCGTGGTAGTCAATAACATCCACCCTCACGCCTGCCGGAGCGATGGTCGCCACGTAGTCCTGAATCAGCCGCGTAATCCGGGTGGGGTCTTGCCCCGGCACCAGTCGCATACTGACCTTCGCGCCCGCTTTGGCGGCAATCACGGTCTTACTGCCCTCGCCCTGGTAGCCGCCCCAGATGCCGTTTACGTCCAGCGTGGGGCGGCCCCAGATGCGTTCCAGCGTGGTGTAGCCCTCTTCGCCGGGCAGCGCCGACACGCCGATGCTGTTCATAAAGTCCTGGTCATTGTGAGGCAGGCTGGCCCACATGCCACGTTCCTCGTCGGTCAGCGGCTCGATGCCGTCGTAAAAGCCCGGAATGGTCACGCGGCCCTGGTCGTCTTTGAGCCTGGCGATGATTTCGCACAGCGCGTTGATGGGATTAGGCGCGGCCCCGCCGTAGCTGCCGCTGTGGAGGTCTCGATTGGCCCCCTGGACGCGGATTTCGACGTAACTCAGGCCGCGAAGGCCGTAGGTGATGGTCGGCACGTCTTTGGCAAAGCGGCTGCCGTCGGAAACCACAATCACGTCGGCCTTGAGGTCATCCTTATGGGCTTCCAGATAAGGGATGATGCTGGGGCTGCCCATTTCTTCCTCGCCTTCCAGAATGAACTTGACATTCAGTGGCAGTTCGCCTTGCGAGAGCAGCAGTTCCACGCCCTTGACATGGGCGAACGCCTGCCCCTTGTCGTCGGTGCTGCCACGGGCGTAGATGCGGCCATTGCGCACGGTGGGTTCAAAG
>NZ_JAGLBG010000112.1:1370-5903 GCF_018260405.1 Deinococcus sp. | reverse complement strand
AAGAGCGATGATGCGACGCACTCGCGGTGAGGTCATGATGCCCATCGCTTCAATTTGATATGAGGAGAGTCCCTGATGGGCGTGCCAGAGGGCGAAATACCGTTTTCGTTCGCAAGGGAGTACATGGTCTGCAAACAACAGTTTCTGAAGCGTTGCGGCGTCTTCTGATGTAAGGGCAGGGTCGAGTCGTCTGATAATGTAGTCTACACCCGGGAGCTACTTAGAGCAGTTCTCCGAATGATAGGCACGCCCGAAAAACACTGCCCCTTCATTCTACGTCCTGCTCTTTCTTTTTCACTCGTTCCACTCGGCAAAAAGATGGTCAAAAGAGCACTGTCTTTTTGCAAAATGCTTTAACCCGAGTCCGTAATTATTTGCTGTTTGGCCCCGCCGTCACGATGACCACGTGGCCGGGATCGAGTAACTCTTTGGCGGCGCTGTTGACCTGCTTGGGCGTTACCGCCGCAATCTTGGCCTGGTACTCGGTCAATTCGCTTAGCGGCAGCCCCAGCGCGATCAGGCGCCCCAGGGTGTCGGCCAGCCGGGCAGGGTCGGCCAGTCCGACGGCGTAGGCGCTTGCCAGTCCGTTTTTCGAGGTGCTGACCTCGGTGGCGCTCAGGCCGTGGTCGCGCACGTCTTTCATGATGCCTAGTGCGCCCTGCACGGCCTTTTCGGTGTCGCGGGGGTTGGTCTGCATAACCACCGCGAAGGCTCCGGGCTGCTTGAGGGCCGCGAACGAACTGTACACGCCGTAGGTCAGTCCGTCTTTGTCGCGCAGCTGCGTGCCCATGCGGCTGGAAAGGGTCGAGCCGCCCAGCACGTCGTTGAGCACCAGCGCCGGAAAATAGCGCGTGTCGCGGCGCGAAATACCCTGGTAGCCCACATACGTCACCGCCTGCGTCTTGCCGGGCAGCACCGGATTGGCCCGCACCACGCCACCCGGTTTGCCGATCACTGCGTAATCTAGCCTGGGCGCTGGGCCGCTAGCCTGCCAGCCGCCCAGTTCCTCTTCGATCAGGCGTCGCGCCTGCGCCGGGTCGAAGTTGCCAATCAGCGTCAGCACGGTGTTTTCGGGGCGGTAGTGGCTGCGGTAGAAGTTCAGGGCGTCGGCACGGTTCAGGCCCGCAATGGTCTGCGGCGTGCTGAACACCTGCCAGGGGTTGCCTGCCGGGTACACCGTCTTGCGAAACACCTTCTGGGCCACGTAGGCCGGGCTGTCTTCGGACTGCTTGACCGTCTGCACAGCGCGGGCCTGCGACTGCCCGAACTGCGCCGCCGGGAAGGTCGCGTGTTGCAGCACGTCCGAAACCACGTCCAGCAGCACCGGCAGGTCGCGGTCACGGGCGGCCCCTTGCAGACTCACGGCGGTGCGGTCCACGCTGGGCGAGAGCACCGCGCCCACCCGGTCCAGCGTGCGAGCCAGTGTCAGTTCGTCGCGCGACTGCGTGCCCGAAAGCAGGTTGCCCGCCACCAGATCGACCAGTCCGGCTTTGGCGTCGCTGTCGTACTCGCGCCCGGCCTGCACCAGCGTGCTAAGGGTCACGGTGGGCGTTGAGGTGTCGCGCAGCAGCAGCACGGTCAGGCCATTGCTTAGTTTGATCTGCTGGGGCAAAGTGACCTGGGTGTGGTCGCCCGCCGAGAACTTGGGCAGGTATCTGGCGACCTGCGCGGGATCAACGGGCGGCCCGGCATTGAAGGCTTCCTGGGTCGCGCCCCCGGCCTGTGCGCCGCCGCCCTTGTCCTGAGCGGTCTGGGTCGGCTCGAAATAGCCGGTGGTGCGGCGCTCGTCGGCCAGATAGGTGCGGGCCACGCGCTGCACGTCAGCGGGCGTAATTTTCTGGAGGTCAGCCAGGAATTTGTCGGTGTACTGGTAATCGCCTGCGGTGGTCGCGTCCATTCCCAGATTGGTCGCCTGGGCACTCACCGAACGGGCGTCAAGCAGTGTGCGGGTGCTGATCTGCGTTTTAGCGCGTTCGACCTCTTCGGCGCTGACGGGCTGGTCGCGTAAGTCAGCAATGACCTTCAGCAGCGCCGCATCAAGCTTCCGGAGGTCGGTACCAGGCGTGGGCGTGAAGCTAAACGAGTACCAGCCGCCCCGCGCAAACTGGTAGGGCATGGTGCCGCCGTCTGCCGCCAGGCCGCCCTCGAACAGCGCCTGATACAGCCTGCTTGTGCGCCCTGAGAGCAGCAGATAATCCAGCACCTTTAGGGCCGCCGAATCCGGACTATGCACGTCGGGCAGCGGATACACAGCGTTCAGCAACGGGGTCGCGCCGCTTTCGCGCAGGACAATCGGCTGCTTCGGGGGTGTTTTGCCCACGGTAGCCTCACTGCCACCTGGAATCAGGGGAGCGCTCACGTCAACCGGCGCGGTGCCCGGTTTGCCCAGTTTGCCGAAAGCCGCCTGCACTTGCCGCAGCATGGCCCCCGTTTTGAAGTCGCCCACCACGATCACAGTCGCGTATTCGGGCGAGTAGTACTTCTTGTAGTAAGAGCTGACTTCCTCGGCGGTAAAGCCCTCGATGTCCTTGCGCGTGCCGCCCACCGTCAGGCCGTAGGGCGACCCCGGAAAGGCCGCCGCCTGCACGGCGCGTTCCAAACGGTAAGCCGGGTCGTTCTCGTCTCCCTCGATCTCAGAGAGCACCACGTTTTTCTCGCCCCGCAGCCCCGCTGGGTCAATCAGGGCGTTCGCCATGCGGTCGGCTTCGAGTTGCAGCGCCGCGCCCGCCTTACTGCGCTCGACAGTTTCGTGGTAGGCGGTCTGGTCGTAGTAGGTAAAGGCGTTGAAATCGGCCCCCAGGGCGCCCAGCAGCCGCCCGAACTGCACCGGGCGGTCCTTCGTGCCCTTGAACATCATGTGTTCAAGCTGGTGAGCAATACCGTTGACACCCGCCGCCTCGTTGCGCGAGCCGATCTTGTAGAACACCTGCACGCTGACCACCGGCGCACCGTGGACTTCCTTGGTCAGCACGGTCAGCCCGTTGCTCAGCACGGTGCGCCGGACATCCCGCGTCAAGCTGAGGCTGGGCTGACTCAGGAGGTGCCCGGGCAACTGTACGGGCTTAGACACCCCCGTGACTCCACCCGGCCCACCACTGCCGCCCGCGAGTACGGACGACGACAGCAGGGCGAAACTAAGAGACAGCGCGGCCCCTGGTCGGCACAACACAGGCTTTCTCGACATGCCGGAGTTTAACGCCTGGGGATGAGGAGCCAGCGGCGGCTACCGTATTTTCCTTCTCGCCTCCGCCCGGATTAGGGCAGTTCTCCGAATGATGGGCACGCCGGAAAAACACCGCTGGCCCCTTCATTCTACGTTCTGCTCTCTTTTTTTCACTCGTTCCACTCGGCAAAAAGATGGTCAAAAGAGCACCATCTTTTTGCAAAATGCTTTAAGCCTGGGCGGTTCTTGCCCTGAACCAGACTGGCGTCTGGCGCTTTGACCACCCGCCAATGCGCCGGGTTGCCAACTCCACGCCCGGAAACCGGTTCTCTCTTGCTCGCTCTGCGGCCCAGCTTTATAAGTCCGCTCGGGTAGCGACTTTCGTCGGAGGGCTACTTCAGTTTCTGGGCGTCAATAAACCGGATCACGTCCTGGCGCGTGCTGCCCAGAAAGGTCAGGTTGCGGGCCAGCGCCCCCATGATCGTGATGTGGTCGAGGCGCGGCAGCACCTTGCGCTCGACGGAAATGTGGGCCTTTTTCAGCGCGGCTTCCATATTCAGGGCGTTTTGTGGGTACACGGTGGTGTCGTTGGCCGCCACCAGCAGCAGGTGGGGCGGGGCGTCGGGGCGCACGTGGCGGTCGGGCATCACGTCATCGGGCGAACTGCCCAGCGGAAAGGCGTTCTGGCTAGGCAGCTTACGGTAGTCGTAGCTGTATGGCCCGGCGATGCCCACCACGCCGCGCACCGCGCTGACCGGCACGTTCACTTCACTCAGCCAGCGGGCATTGTCCACCAGTTCCACGGCGTTGAAGCCCCCCGCCGAGTGGCCCACCACAAACAGGTTGTCGGGGCCGCCGCCAAACGAACTGGCGTGGTCGCGCAGCCACCTGAGCGCCGCCGCCGCGTCTTGAATGTAGTCGGGGTAGCGGTTTTTGGGGGCCAGACGGTAACTCATCACGCCAGTCACGTATCCGGCGCGGGCCAGCGAATCCCCGGCGAAGGCGTAGGCGTTCTTGTCGCCGCCCTCCCACGAGCCGCCGTGAATGAACAGCACCACGGGGGCGTTGTGCGCGCCGGGGGGCGCGTACACGTCCAGCACGTTACGCACGTCGGGGCCGTAGTGCTGGTCGCGCACCACTTTCAGGCCGCGCGGGTTGTTGCTGGAATTGACCAGATCCTGGGCGGTCTGGGCCGAGCAGCCGGTCAGGGCGAGCAGCACCCCGGTCGCCACGATTCCCGGCAAGACCCAACGTCGAAAGCGTGTCATAGAGGCCAGCTTAACGAAAGTGAACCGGGCCGAAAAGTATGGCGGCACCTTTGCGGTGGGGGCGACTGCCCGCGCCCAGGCCGCCTATACTCGGCGTATGTC
>NZ_JAGLBG010000112.1:0-1360 GCF_018260405.1 Deinococcus sp. | reverse complement strand
CCCTCCTCGACATGATCGGGCCTGTCATGATCGGCCCCAGTAGCAGCCACACGGCGGGCGCGTGCCGCCTGGGCCTGGTGGCGCACCATCTGCTCGGTGAAGCGCCCAGGCAGGCGAGCATCGGCCTGCACGCCAGCTTTGCCAAGACCGGGCGCGGGCACGGCACCCACCTCGCGCTGATCGCCGGAATTCTGGGTTTTGCCCCCGACGATCCCCGTTTGCCCCGCGCCTTCGAGGAAGCGCAGGCGGCGGGCCTGGCCTTCGAGTTCGCGGACGTGGACCTGGGCGACGTTCACCCCAACACCGCACGCATCGAACTGTGGGGCGACACGGCGCAACTGGAAATGCAGGGCAGCAGCACGGGCGGAGGGGTCATTCTGGTCACGCAGGTGCAGGAACTGGGGGTCAATTTCAGCGCCGCCAACCCCACCGTGCTGCTGCGTTACGCCGACGCGGTAGGCATGATCGCCCGCGTGACCTCGGTGATCGCCGCCGACGGCGTGAACATTGCTGCACTGACCTGTACCCGTGAAAAACGTGGCGGGCAGGCGCTGCTGGCGATCGAACTCGACCAGCCGCTGAGTGCCGAAGCCCTGGCTTTTTTCGGGGCGTGGAACGACACCAACTGGGTCAGGATGCTGCCAAAACTGATGGACGGCTAAAGCCTGTCTGGTGAGGGCCAGGTGAGGCCGAACAGTCTAAGCGCAGGCGGGGGGGGTTTTAAGAGTCTGGTTCAGTGATAGCCACCTTCTAGCGGGCGGCCCTCGCCACGTTCCTCGCTGGCCACTTCGGGCAAGGTGGTGGGTAGGTCTTCGCCGTTGAGGGCGCGGGTCAGGCGATCCATGTCCAGCGCGTTCTCGCTTTTGGCGACGACCAGGGTGGCTACAGCGTTGCCGATAAAGTTGGTCAGGGCGCGGGCCTCGCTCATGAAGCGGTCGATACCCAGAATCAGCGCCAGCCCCGCCACCGGCACATGCCCCACGGCGCTCAGGGTGGCGGCCAAGGTGATAAAGCGGCCAAGGTGATAAAGCCGCTGCCGGTAACGCCCGCCGCGCCCTTGCTGGTCAGCAGCAGCACCGCTAGCAGGCTCAGTTGCTGGCTCAGGCTCAGGTGGGTGTTGGTGGCCTGGGCAATAAACAGCGCCGCCATCGTCAGGTAAATGCTGGTGCCGTCCAGGTTAAACGAGTAGCCGGTAGGCACGACCAGCCCCACCACGCTTTTGTCGGCCCCGGCGTGCTCCAGTTTCATAATCAGGCGCGGCAGCCCGGACTCGCTGGAGCTGGTGCCGAGCACGACCAGCAGTTCTTCTTTGATGGTAACTGCTCAGCAGGGGGACTTGCGAAGCGGAAAGGGGTAGAGT
>NZ_JAGLBG010000111.1 GCF_018260405.1 Deinococcus sp. | reverse complement strand
CCATTCCCGCTCCAACGTACTTTCTTCTGCTACGCGCTCCGCGCGGTTTATCTACAAGATAAACGCAGTGTACTTAAGTAGCTGCTGGTGGAAGTGGAGCAGGCCGACCCGCTTAGGAGTGGCGTGCAGACAGAGTCGGGAAAACGTATCAGTGCTGCGAAACCCGTTGCAGGAACGATTTGAGCCGCTCCAGGCGCGGGTTGCCGAAAAACTCGGCGGGTGGGGCGTCTTCGAGCAGCTGGCCCTTGTCCATGAAGATCACGCGGTCGGCCACGTCGCGGGCAAAACCCATCTCGTGCGTGACCACGATCATGGTCATGCCGCCCCCGGCGAGGTCGCGCATCACGTCGAGCACCTCACCGACCATTTCGGGGTCAAGGGCACTGGTCGGTTCGTCGAACAGCATAATTTTGGGTTCCATCGCCAGGGCGCGCGCAATCGCCACCCGCTGCTGTTGCCCGCCCGATAACTGCGACGCCTGCTTGTGGGCCTGTTCCTCGATGCCCACGCGCCGCAGCAGGGTCATGGCGCGTTCCTCGGCGGCGCTCTCGCTCAGGCCGCGCAGCTTGATGGGTGCCAGCATCACGTTCCGCAGCACCGACATGTGCGGAAACAGGTTGAACTGCTGAAACACCATGCCGACCTCGCGCCGCACGGGTTCCAGTTTCTTCAGGGTGCTCAGGTGGTGGCCGTCTACGATGATCTCGCCCTTCTGGAACTCCTCCAGGCGGTTGATCGTGCGGATCAGGGTGCTTTTGCCGCTGCCCGAAGGCCCCAGGACGACCACCTTCTGTCCGGCTTCGATATTCAGAGTCACGTCGGTCAGCACCTGATGCGTGCCAAACCACTTGCCGACCTGCTGCATCTGGATGATCGGGTTGTTGCTTACTTGGGTCATGTTTGCCCCCGGGAAAATAAATTCCGCTTGTTTTGGCCCTTAGAAACGATTCGCACAGTTTTAGAACTTGGAAAAGACACTCACTGCACGCCCGGAACGCGTTTCCCTGTTGCTCGCTCGGCCCAGGTTGAATGCTCTAGTGAACAAGAAAGAGCAGGACGTGGACTGAAGGGGGCGGCGGTGTTTTTCTGACGTGCCCATACTTTCGGAGAACTGCTCTTTCTGTGCCCTGGCGCTCACGGATGCGGGCTGGTGACCCAGATCACGCGGACGGTGCCGCTGCCGGGATTGCGCCAGTTGTGCGGAATGCGGCTGGACATGGTCATGCTGTCGCCCTCGTGTAGAAAATAGTGCGCGTCCTCGATGATGAATTCCAGTTCGCCTTCCAGCACGGTCACGAAGGTCAGGTCGGCGTCGAGGGTATACAGCTCCTCACCGCCGTGCCCACCAGGGTGGATGGTCGAATGCAGCACCATCACCTCGCCGCCCAGACCCTGCGAAAGCAGCCGCTCCTCGACCCCCACGCCGCCGAAATTGACCCGCTCGGCCTCGTGCCCGCGCACCAGGTTGGCATTGGGCGGGTCAAACAGTGCGCCGGGGCGAATGCCCAGCGCCTCACACACCTTGAGCAGATTGGCGACGCTGGCACTGGTCAGGTCGCGTTCCATGCGGCTTAAAAACGATTTGTCCAGCCCCGTGAGCTTGACCAGCCCGTCCAGCGTCAGGCCCTTGGCCTTGCGAGCGGCCCGCAGGCGTGGCCCGATGCGCGGCGCGTCCCCGGCCAGTTCCCCCAGCCCAGGCCCTAGCCGCTGGACAGGAAAATTCAGGCTCATCTTAGCCGACCTTCCAGCGTTTCTCGATGCGGGCGGCCATAATGCTCATCGGAATGGTCATGCACAGGTACAAAAAGCCGACCGCCAGGTACATCTCGAAGGGCTTATAGGTACGCGAGGTGATCATCTGGCCTACACGCACCAGCTCCACGATCATGATGGTCGAGAGCAGCGAACTGTTCTTGAGCAGGGTGGTCGCCTCGTTCAGCAGCGGGGGAATCACACGCCGGAACGCCTGCGGCAAGACGATGTAGCGCAGGGTGTCGGTTGGCGTGAAGCCCAGCGAGAGGCTGGCCTCGGTTTGGCCCCGCGCAATGCTCTGGATGCCGCTGCGGATAATCTCAGCGACGTAAGCGCTGGAATTGATCGCCAGAATGGCCGTACCCGCCACCACCGGGTTGAAGTTGAGCGGGAGATCGAAAGCCTGCTGGAACACGTAGGGCAGGCCATAGAAGAACAGGAAAATCTGCGCCAGCAACGGAGTGCCCCGAATGATCTCGATATACGCGACCCCGAAGGCGGCCAGCGGTTTAATGGGCGACATGCGGATCAGCGCAAAAACCGTGCCGAACACGATGCCGAAGATCAGCGCGATGGCCGAAATAGCGATGGTTAGCCCCGCTCCCTTAAGGAGCAGCGGCATACTCGACCAGATCAGTGCGAAATCCATATCAGAGAGCCGCCATACTTACTTGTTGAGCCACTTTTTGCGCAGAGCCCCGAGTTCGCCGCTTTTACGCAACTGGATAATGGCGGCGTCTATGCGGCTTAGCAGGTCGCCGCAGTCCCTACGCACGGCCATCGCCTTGGAATTTTTGTTCAGCACGCCGGTAATCCGCAGGTCGGGGTAGGTTTTGGTAAAGCGTTCGGCCACGACCCGGTCGATCAACATGCTATCGATCTGCTGGGTCTGCACGGCGATCGCCGCGTCGGTGAACTGATTAAGCGTCTTGACGTTCGCCCCCTTGATGCCCTGCGCCACCTTTTCCTGGATGGTGCCCAGCTCTACGCCAATGCTTTTGCCGTTCAGGGCCGCCGCGCTGTTGTATTCCGGGTGTTCCTTACGCGCCAAAATGACGTTTTCCGAGTTGTCGTAGGGCAGCGTGAAGTTCACGGCCTTCTTGCGCTCGGGGGTCACGGTCATTCCGGCAGCGATCAGGTCTATCTTTTTGGAGATCAGCGCCGCGATCAGACCGTCGAAAGGCTGGTTGACCCAGTTGACTTGCACGCCCAGTTTCCCGGCAATGGCGTTCACGAGGTCAGGGTCAAGACCGATGATCTGGTTGTTGCTGTCCAGCGATTCAAAAGGCGGGTAACCGGGGTTGGTGCCGACCGTCAGCCCGTTTTTCTTGATGTCGGCCATACAGCCCTGCGCCTGGGCAGAGGCGGAAACGGCGAACAGGCAGGCGGTTATCAGGGCAGCTTTGTGCATAACTCCTCCGAGGTGAACAGGTCCCAGCTTCGGATGGGTAAGCGGCACCGAGGCCCACGCTACGGCCCCGGTACCCGGCCCGGTTTACTTACTGAGCCACTTTTTGCTGATGGCCTGGAGTTCGCCGCTCTTGCGCAGCTGAATGACCGCCGCATTGATGCGGTTGACGAGATCGCCGCAGTCTTTACGCACAGCCAGGGCCTTTTCGTTTTTGCTGAGCATGCCGGTAATGCGCAGGTCGGGGTAGGTCTTGGCAAACTGCTCGCCTACCACGCGGTCGATAACGAGGCTGTCGATCTGGCGGGTCTGGAGGGCCACGGCGGCGTCGGTGTAAAGGTTAAAAGACTTGACGCTCGCGCCCTTGATGCCCCGGGCCAGCTCTTCTTGGGTTGAGCCGATCTGTGCCCCCACGCTCTTGCCGCTCAGTTTGGCTGCCGTGGCGTAGCTCAGGTTTTCCTTGCGGGCCATGATGACGTTTTCCGAGTTGTCGTAGGGCAGCGTGAAGTTCACGGCCTTCTTGCGCTCGGGGGTCACGGTCATTCCGGCGGCAATCAGGTCTATCTTTTTGGAGATCAGTGCGGGAATCAGGCCGTCAAAGCTCTGACCCACGATGTTGACCTTGACGCCCATCTTCTTGCCGATAGCGTTGACCATGTCCACGTCAAGGCCCACGATTTGATTGTTATTGTCCAACGACTCGAAGGGTGGGTAGTCGGGGCTGGTGCCGACCGTCAGGCCGTTTTTCTGCACGTTGGCTACGCAGCCCTGGGTCTGAGCGGAAGCGGAAACGGCGAATAGGCTAGCACTGATAAGCAGGGCAATCTTGTTCATAAGTCCTCCGGTATACCTGGGGTCCAGCTGTCAGGATGTTAATGGGCAGCTTAAGACTAAGTTGCATAAAAATCAACAAGGTTGTATGCCGCACAACGTGGACAATGAGGTTATGAATTCAGCTGCCCTGAGTGCCCTGCATAACCATTTCGGAGACCGCCTGTCGACTGCCGAGGCGGTGCGTGAGGCCCACGGACGCGACGAAAGCCGCATCGATTTTCAGCTGCCCGACGCAGTGCTGTTTGCGAGTTCCGAGCAGGACGTCGTAGACGCGCTGGAGCTGGCCCGCACGCATAAAGTTCCACTGGTGCCGTTCGCGGTGGGCAGCAGTCTGGAAGGACAGGTTATTCCGGTGCGGGGCGGCTTGTCGCTGAACCTAAGCGGCCTGAACCGGGTACTGGGCATCGAGCCGGGCGGGTTTCAGGCCACTGTGCAGCCGGGCGTGACCTATCCCGAGCTGAACCGGCAGGCGCGTCGGCATGGGCTGTTCTGGGCCGTGGATCCCGGCGCAGAGGCCAGTCTGGGCGGCATGGCCTCGACCAATGCCAGTGGGACGGGGGCCGTGAAGTACGGCACCACCCGCGACAACGTGCTCGAAATGCGGGTGGCGCTGATCGACGGGCGCGTCATTCGGGTCGGCAGCAAGGCCCGCAAGACCAGTGCCGGGTACGACCTCAAAAACCTCTTTATCGGCGCGGAAGGCACGCTGGGCGTGATTACCGAACTGACCGTCAGGCTCTGGCCGTTGCCCTCCGAACTGGTCGTGTTGCGCTGCAACTTCCAGACTGTGCAGGAGGCCGCCGCCTGCGCCGTGGGGATCATGGGGGCCGCGCTGCAACCCGAGCGCCTGGAACTGATTGACGAGCGCGAGATTCACGCGGTCAACGTGCACCTAGGCCGCGCTTACCCGGAATTTCCGACCCTCTGGATCGAACTGGGGTCACCCAGCCGCGCCGCGCTGGAAGAGTCGCTGGCGCTGTGCCATGAGCTGTGCCGCGACGCTGGGGGCCAGAACCTGCAAGCCGCCTACAGCCCCCAGGAGCGCGAGGCCGTCTGGGAGGCCCGCCACAAGGCGTACAGCTCGATGGTGGCGCTGCATCCGGGGCACGTGAACCTCAGCACCGATGTCTGCGTGCCGCTGCACCGCCTGCCCGAAGTGCTGGACGCGACCCGCCAGCGCTGCGACGAACGCGAACTGGACGCCAGCTTTGTGGGACACGTCGGCGACGGCAATTTTCACGTACTGTTTCATGCGGCACCCGGCGATAAGCCAACCTGGGACGCCATTCACGCCACCTACGACGAGATGATGGCCCTTACGCTGTCGGTGGGCGGCACCTGCTCGGGCGAACACGGCATCGGCCTGCACAAGCAGAAGTATCTGGCCCAGGAGCGGGCCGACACGCTGGGGCTAATGCGCGAGATCAAGGCGCTGTTTGACCCGGAACATCTGCTGAACCCCGGCAAGATTTTCGAGTAGTTCACCCCAGAACGGAGCTATCCGACGTGCCCATCATTTCGGAGAACGGCTCTAATGGCAGAGGCAAACAGTCAGCCTTGAGTATCCGGCCCGCTGATGGGGCTGTTCAGGCCGTCTTGAGGGCGTACCCGATGCCGCGCACGGTTCGGATAATGCCGTACCCGTCGAGGTCGCGCAGCTTGGCCCGCATGTTCGCCATATGCACATCCACGACGTTGCTGTTGCTGGGCAATTCGCCGTTCCAGACCTCACGCTCAATTTCCTGGCGGCTATACACGCGCCCCGGCTGGCGGGCCAAAAAGGTCAGCAGGTCAAATTCCTTGGGACTGAGGCGCACTTCCTGCCCGTTGAAGCTGGATAGGCGCTTTTGCGGGTGAATTTCGAGTCCGCCGATCACGATGACCTCGCCGTGCTGCTGGTGGCGCAACTGCACCTTGACACGGGCGACCAGTTCCTC
>NZ_JAGLBG010000110.1 GCF_018260405.1 Deinococcus sp. | reverse complement strand
GAGGCCGAACTGGCCGCCGCGAAACCGGGCAAGGAAAACGCGTTCAAGGTGCCAATGCTGCGCAATACGGTTGTGGCGGTGCTGGAGAAGTTGAGCCGCGCATGACCGCCACAGCCGACAAACACACTGCCGAGAAGCACACTGCCGAGAAACACACACCCGACAAGCACACTGCCAAACAACAAACAGCGCAGCCCGCACTGAGCGCCCTACAGATCAAGAGCGTCGGGCAAGGCATCATGCGCGTAGACGGCCCGCAGAAGGTCACCGGAACGGCCCCTTACGCCTACGAGCAGCCGGTCAAGAACCCGGCCTACCTTTTTCCGCTGGTGTCGGGCATCGGCCTGGGCCACATCAAACGGATTGAGGACAAGGCGGCCCGTGAGGTGGAAGGCGTGCTGGAGATTCTGACCCACCGCAACGCCTACAAGTTGCAGCCCAGCCGCAGCGCCGAGTTGCAACTGCTGCAATCGCCCGAGGTGCATTACAAGGGTGAAATCATCGGCGCGGTAATTGCCGAAACGCCGTATGCGGCCCGTTACGCGGCCAGTCTGGTCAACATCTTGTACAACGAGGCCGAGCAAGACACCCGCTTTGTGTTTACTCACCCGGAACTGTACACGCCCAAAAAAATCAACGCGGGCGGCCCGGCTGACCGTCATATGGGCGACAGCAAAGCGGCCCTGAAAACGGCGGCCCACGTCACCGACGCCAAATTCTCGCACACCATGCAGTTTCATAGCGCGATGGAGCCGCACAGCGCCATGGCCGAGTGGCACCCGGAGAAAGGCGTGACGCTGTACGACGCCTCGCAGGGAGCGGGCACCTGGAAGGCCATGCTGGCGCCGCTGCTGGGCCTGGAGCCGGAGCAGCTGCACATCGTTTCGCCGTTCGTGGGCGGGGGCTTTGGCAGCAAAGGCGTGCCGCACGCGCCCACCGTCTTGGCACTGCTGGCCGCGCAACTGGTGGCGCCGCGCCCGGTCAAGCTGATGCTTACGCGCCAACAGCACTTTGCCAATGTGGGCTACCGTCCCGAGATTCACCAGCACTTCCAGCTGGGGGCCGACGCACAGGGCAAGCTGACGGCCATAGTCCAGAACGTGACCGAGACGACTTCCAAACTACTGGAATTTGCCGAGCAGACGGTCAGCCCGACCCGCATGATGTACGCCGCGCCGGGGCGCGAAACGACCACCCGGCTGGTGCCGCTGGACCTGCCGCCCGCGACTTTCATGCGTGCGCCGGGCGAGTTTCCGGGGATGTTTGCCCTCGAAATCGCCATGGACGAGATGGCGGAAGCGTGCGGCCTTGACCCCATCGAGTTTCGCCTGCTCAACGAACCCGAGCGCGACCCCGAGAACGGCAAGCCGTTCAGCGTCCGCCTGCTCCGGGAATGTCTGGAACAGGGCGCAAAACAGTTCGGCTGGAATGGGCGCAAGGCCCCCGGTCAGCATCAGGAAGGCGAGTGGCTGTACGGCATGGGCGTCGCCAGTGCCACCTACCCGCACCACAAGCCGCAGGCCACCTGTGGGGTCGTGTACGGGAAGGGCCAGTACCAGGTGCAACTGGCCGCCGCCGACTTGGGCACCGGGGCCTGGACGATCCTGGGCCAGATCGCCGCCGACGCGCTGGAAGTGCCGCTGGAACAGATAGACCTGCAAATCGGTGACAGCGACCTGCCCGCTGCGGGGCTGGCCGGGGGCAGCATGGGCACCTACAGCTGGTCGAACGCGATCTATCACGCCGCCCGCGCCTTTCGCAAGGAGCACGGCGAGCACCCCAAAGCGGGGGCGCAGGCCGAGGGCAAGGCCATCAACACCGAGGAAGCCGAGGCGCACAGCAAGCACACCTTCGGGGCACATTTTGCCGAAGTGAAGGTCAGCAGCGTCACCGGGGAAGTGCGGGCCACGCGGATGCTGGGCATCTACGACGCCGGGCGCATCATCAATCCGCGCACCGCCCGCAGCCAGTTTCTGGGCGGCATGACCATGGGCATTTCGGCGGCGCTGCATGAGGAAGCCTATCTGGACACGCGCTTCGGGCATGTGGTCAACCACGACTTCGCGGGTTATCACATCGCCGCCCACGCCGACGTTCCCGAACTGAGCGTTGAGTGGCTGGACGTGCCCGACCCGCAGTTCGGCCCGCTGGGGGCCAAGGGCATCGGCGAGGTCGGCATCGTGGGCGTGCCTGCCGCCATCAGCAACGCCATTTACAACGCGACCGGCAAGCGGCTGCGCGACCTGCCCTTTACGCCTGCCAAACTGCTGGAGCACTAACGCGTCCCCCACAGGGAAGCCGCCGGAGAACCCAATGACCATCCCAACCAGAACCCCCCAGATTGGCCAGGACCGTGTACGGGTCGACGGCCCCCTCAAAGTGACTGGCACCGCGCCCTACGCCTACGAACAGAAGGTCGAGAACCCGGCTTACCTTTTTCCGCTGGTATCGGCGATTGCCCTGGGCAAAGTTCTCCGGATGGACGTGCGCGCCGCCGAAGCCCTGCCCGGGGTGCTGAAAGTCATGACGCACGAAAATGCGCCCCGGCTGAGGATCAAGACCGACCCGGAACTGTATATCTTGCAAAGTGCCGAGGTGCAGTACAAGGGACAGTACATCGGCGCAGTCCTGGCCGAATCGCCCGAAGTGGCCCGCCACGCCGCCAGTCTGGTGCGGGTCGATTACGAACAGAAGGCCCACGACGCGCACTTTACGCCCGAACACCCGCAAAAAGTTGCCCCCAAACGGATCAACGGGTCCAAACCCAGCGCGACGCAGGAGGGCGATGTGGACGCGGCCATAGCGGCGGCCCCACACACCCTGGACGCGGTATACACCACCCCCAACGAGCACCACAACCCTCTGGAGCCGCACCCGATTATTGCCATTTGGCACGGCGACGCGGGCCTAAGTCCCAACGCTAAGCGCCTGACACTGCACGACTCGAACCAGGGGCCAGCGTTTACCATGCTGCTGCTGCCGCCGCTACTGGGGATTTTGCCCACACAGTTGGAAGTGTTCTCACCGTATGTGGGCGGGTCTTTCGGCACCAAGGGTTCGCCGCACAGCCACATTGTGCTGGCGGCGCTGGCGGCCAGAATGCTGCCCGGACGGCCCGTGAAGTACAACATGACCCGGCAGCAGATGTTCAGAACCACCGGTTTTCGGCCCGAAAGTCACCAGCGGGTCAGGCTGGCCGCCGACGCCCAGGGCCACCTGAGCGCGATTGTTCATGAAGCAACTGCGCCCACCGCCCGCCTCAAGCAATTCGTGGAGCAGACGGCCACGCCCGCCCGCATGTTGTACGCCGCGCCCAACCGCAAGACGGCGCATTTCGTCGTGCCGCTGGACATCGCGCCCGCGACCTTTATGCGTGCGCCGGGCGAATTTACCGGAATGTTCGCCCTCGAAACCGCAATGGACGAACTCGCAGAGACGTGCGGCCTCGACCCTATCGAGTTCCGGATCATCAATGAGCCGTCGGTAGACCCCGAAAACGGCAAGGCCTGGAGCACGCGCAATCTGGTGGTCTGCCTGCGCGAAGGAGCTAAACTGTTCGGCTGGAAACAACGGCAAGCCCCCGGTCAACGCAGCGAGGGCGAGTGGCAATACGGGCTGGGCGTCGCCAGCACGACCTACCCCGATCAGCACCTTTTGAACACCTTTGCCCGCGTCCGCTTTGAGGGCGGGCGCTACAAGGTCGAGTTACAGGCCGCCGACATCGGCACGGGTGCCTGGACTATTCTGGGCCAGATCGCCGCCGACGCGCTGAGCGTGGACGTGAACCTGATCGACGTGGAAATTGGCCGCAGCGACCTGCCCTTTGCCATGGTGGCGGGCGGCAGCATGGGAACCTATACCTGGGGCAGCAGCATCATGGTGGCGGCCATCAAATTCCGCGAAAAGTACGGCCTCAATCCGCCCGAAGGCGCAGCGGTGCGGGCAGCCGGGCAGCGGCCCAAGGACTTCAAAAACTACAGCCGCCACAGCTTCGGGGCGCACTTTGCCGAGGTAAAAGCCAGCCGCGTGACTGGCGAGGTGCGCGTGACGCGCATGCTGGGCATCTACGCCGCCGGAAAGATCATCAACCCGCGCACGGCCAACAGCCAACTCATCGGCGGCATGACCATGGGGATCAGTGCGGCGCTGCACGAAGAAAGCTATCTGGATTCGCGCTTCGGCCACGTCGTCAATCAGGACTTTGCTGGCTATCACATCGCCGCGCACGCCGACATTCCCGACATTCAGGCCCGCTGGATCGAGGAATTCGACCCTTATTTCGGCCCCACCGGCGCTAAAGGCATCGGCGAGGTGGGCATCGTGAGTGTGCCTGCCGCAATTGGCAACGCCATTTACAACGCGACCGGCAAGCGGCTGCGCGACCTGCCCTTTACGCCAGGCAAATTGCTGAACTGAGCGCGGCCAGTATCAGCGGCGCGAGTCGGCCCCAGACTGGCCGTCCTCGTAAGCCCCCGCCCTCCGCACAGCCGTCAGCGAGAGGCGGCTGCGGCGCTCGACATGCCGGGTTTGCAAGTAGCGTTGCCCCAGCAACAGCCCCATCAGAACCAGCAGGCCCACAATGCCCAGCAGAGTCCGGTGATCGGGCGCCAGGATAATGCTGAGCAGAATAAAGTAGACGGCGGTCAGCATCATGTACGACATCACGCTGCTGCCCCGCTGGTTACTCAGCAGCAGGTCGGCATATTCCGGGCCATCGGTGGAACGCCGCGGCAGCGGATAGCGCGGCGGGGCCTGATTGCGCTTGATATCCACGATCACGGCGGTGATGTTATCCGGCCCACCTGCGTCGTTGGCGGCGTCGATCAGCAGCCGGGTCAATTGCTCGGGAGACTGCTGGCGCGACAGCAGTTCCTGAAGCTGGGCGTCAGGCACCGGGCCGCTCAGGCCGTCGCTACACAGCAGCAGTCGGTCGCCCGCGCGAATAGGCATCCCAAAAAGCTCCAGGCGTACCCGCTCCTCGCCGCCCAGGGCATTGTTCACCACACTTTTCCACTGGTGGTTCTGGGCCTCGGCCTCGGTCAGCAGGCCCAGCCGCACCTGTTCGGCTACCCAGGAATGGTCGTTGGTCAGACGCTGAAGCTGCCCGTCGCGCAGCAGGTAGGCCCGCGAATCACCCACGTGGGCTAGAATCAGAGCGCCCCGGTCTATCAGGGCCGCCACCAGCGTGGTGCCCATGCCCACCGACTCGCCCACAGCGTGCTTGAGAACTGCCAGATTCGCGGCCTGCACCGCCTCGGTCAGCCGTTTGGGCGGGGTGCCACGCCCTTCGAGGTAAGCCTGCGTCAGCGTAGTCAGCGCTAGATTGGCCGCCAGTTCCCCGGCGGCGTGCCCGCCCATGCCATCGGCCACCCCATACAGCCCCCCATTAGGCAATTCCAGGGCGATGGCCGCGTCCTGATTGACCCCTCCCATCCTTTGCCGCCCCACAGCCGTTAGGATTCCTGACGCTATTAGAGCTGGGGCAGCAGACTGCATGAACCTTACTATAGGGCACGCGGTCAGCTATACGGACTGCCGCATGTTTCGTTGACTAACCGCCAAGGACGCCGGGTGGCCCACTCCAGGCCGGGAACCCGTGTTCTCTCCTGCTCGCTTTGCGGCGCGGGCAGGGCCAGGTCTCTAAAGTCCAGACAAGCTTCCTTCCGTCCCACATCATTCACACTTTCAGAACCACCTATGATGAGAAATGACCTTGCCTGACCCGGTTCTTCAGTCCTCTGCGCCTGTCCCCGGTAGCCAGCGGCGCAAACGCACTTTCGGTGTGTATATTGGCCGCTTCGAGCCGCCGCATCAGGCGCACCTGCTGGTCATGCTCGAAGCGCTTCAGAGCGTGCAGAAGCTGATCGTGGTTATCGGGTCGGCTCATGCGGCGCGGAACACCAAAAATCCCTTTACCGCCGAGGAGCGCCAGGAGGTCATCACGGCGATGCTGGTCGGCGCTGGTATTGCCCGCAGCCG
>NZ_JAGLBG010000010.1 GCF_018260405.1 Deinococcus sp. | reverse complement strand
TGAACTGAGGGCCGCCATTGAACTGATTCAGGACTGCTACAACGTGCTGGGCTTCACGGGCTTCAGCTACCGCCTGTCGCTGCGTGACCCTAATGACACCGAAAAATACTTTCAGGACGACGAAATGTGGAATAGCGCCGAGGCTCAACTGCGCGAGGGCCTGGGTAAGATGGGCCTGGAATTCTATGAGTCGCCCGGTGACGCGGCGTTCTACGGCCCCAAAGTAGACATTCAGGTGCGCTCGGCGCTGGGCAAGGATGAAACCCTGAGCACCGTGCAGCTGGACTTTCTGCTGCCCCAGAAGTTTGAGCTGGAATATGTGGCCGAGGACGGCAGCCGCCAGCGTCCCGTAATGATTCACCGTGGCCTGCTCTCGACGATGGAGCGCATGACCGCCTTCTTGATCGAACAGACTGCCGGGAACTTCCCGCTGTGGCTGGCCCCGCGCCAGGTCGCCATTATTCCGATTGCCGACCGCCACAACGACTACGCCTGGGAACTGCGAAACGAGCTGCACGCGGCGGGCCTGCGCGTAGAAGTGGACGATTCCAGCAACCGGATGCAGGCCAAGGTGCGCGAGGCCGAACTGAGCCGCATTCCCTTCATGCTGATCGTGGGCGACAAGGAACAAGAAGCCCGCGAAGTCAGCCTGCGCGAACGCACGCCCGAAGGCACCCAGGAGCGCAAGGGCGTGAAGTTCGACGAGCTGAAAGCCGAGCTGATCAAGCGGCGGGATACGCGGGCGTAAGCCTCAAGCCGGGACGAATAAAAAGAGCCGCCTGCATGTCTGGGGCGGCTTTCTGGCTTACCGCAACGAATTGAGCCGGTGCTGAGTGCCGCCGCTTCTGGTTTGGTCAGGGTAACGTCGAGCACGGCTTTTTCTTCGTCATAACTTTCTGGATAGGCTCTACGCCCAGGCGGTTTTTGCCTTTAGACCCGCCCCGGCTTTTGCAGCGATCTCTATTCTTCCTGATCCTTGCCCAGTTCGTTGCCGCGCCGGGTCGCCGCTACCACTGCCTGAATGATGGCCCCGCGCACCCCCCCTTCTTCCAGGGCCTGCAAGCCGGAAATAGTCGTGCCGCCTGCGCTCGCCACCTCATCCTTGAGCATAGCGGGGTGAGCGCGGCGCTGAAGCAGTTCCCCGCTGGCGACCAGCAGTTTGGCCGCCAGTTCGTGAGCCAGCGGGCGGGGAATGCCCATTCGCACCGCCCCGTCGGAGAGGGCCTCGGCTACCAGCGCCAGGTAGCCGGGGCCGGAAGCACTCATGCCCGTAAAGGCGTTGAACAGGTGCTCGGGCAGGTCGTATACGTCCCCGACAGCCCCGAACAACTGGTGGGCAAAGTCAAGGTCGCCTGCGTCCTGCGCCTCCTTCGGCCCGGCGATGGCGGTCTGCGAGTGGCCGATGGTGGCGGCCAGATTGGGCATGACCCGCACGACTCGCTGCGTGCCCAGCCGCCGCACCAGGGTACTAACGCTGACTCCAGCCATGGTGCTGATGTATCCGGTGTTCTCCTGCGCCAGCCAGTGCGTGACCTCGGGAAACACACGCGGTTGCAGGCTGACCAGCACGCGCCGGGCGTGCGGCAGGTCGCTTTCACGGATGACCCTTGCGCCCAGTCGCTCAGCGATGCCGTTGACCCGCTCGGTATGCGCGTCGATCAGACCGATTTCGGAGGCGGGCAGCATCCCCTTTGAGGTCACGCCCTCCAGCAGAGCAAGGCCCAGTTTTCCGACGCCGACAATGGCAAGTTCCATGCCTGCCAGTATAGGAAGCCGGGCCGCGTGCGCCGGGGCGCTGTCTGTGCCGGGGTAGCGGGAGCAGATTTAGGGAGAACAGGTTGAAGAACGCCAGATAATAGTTGACCAAATTGGTCATCTTCTTTGCTATGCTGGAGGGCATGTCACTTCGAGTCATTTCTGTGCTTTCCTTGCTTTTGCTCGGCACTGCTTCGGCGCAGCAGGCCAAAGAACTTCGTCTGGGCGTATTTCCCAACGTGACCCATGCGGCTGGGCTGGTCGGGATCAACCGGGGCCTGATTCAGAAGGAACTGGGGCCGAACGTCAAACTGGTGGTCAAGGAATTCACCAACGGTTCTCAGGTCAACGAGGCGTTCGCGGCGGGGGCCATTGACGCTTCCTATGTTGGCATCGGCCCGGTGATGAACGCCTATCTGCGCGGCGTTCCCCTACAGGTCTACTCGGGGGCGGCCAACGCCGGGGCCGTGCTGGAGGCCCGCAAAGACAGCGGAATTCGCAGCGTCAAGGGGCTGGCGGGCAAAAAGGTGGCGGTGCCCACACGGGGAAGTGTGCAGGACATCAGTCTGCGCCACCTGCTGCGCGAAAACGGCCTGAAAGCGACTGACGAGGGCGGCAACGTGACCATCGTGCCCACCGACCCGGCGAATGTATCAGCGGGCTTTGTCGCCGGTCAGCTGGACGCCGCCCTGGTGCCTGAACCCTGGGGAGCGATTCTGGAAACCCAGGGAGCCAGAATGATCGCCAACGAAAAGGCCATCTGGAATAACGGCGACTACACGACTGCTGTACTGGCTCTCAACAGCAAGTACGCCGCCGCCAATCCTGAGGCCCTGCGGGGGTTGCTGCGTGGGCATCTGGCGGCCATCGACTCTATTAAAAAGAGCAATGCCGGAGCGCAAAAAGCCATTGCCGACCAGATTTACACCTATACCGGCAAGCGCCCCAACAGCGGCGAGCTGTTTAAGTCGCTGGCCCGCACCCGCGTGACCTGGAACATCAACCTCAACACCCTGGCGGAGTACGCCCAGCTCAACAAGGAAGCCGGATTTGCCCGCGACGTGCCTGACCTGAACAAATTCGTGGATCTGAGCATCGTCAAGTCGCTGGCGAAATAGGCCGTAAGACCGCTGTGCATCACGCCCGTTTACAGTGTAGGGCGTGAGTTTTCTTTTCTTCATGAGGCCCTGCTGATGCTGGCCCGCGCCCGCAGCGTGGCCCTGATCGGCGTGGACGCCGTGCTGGTCGAGGTCGAGGTGGACGTGAGTCCCGGTTTGCCCGCATTTACGGTAGTCGGCTTGCCCGATCAGGCGGTCAGCGAGGCGCGGGAACGGGTGCGGGCGGCCATTCGCAACGCGGGGCTGCCCTTTCCGGCGGCGCGGATCACGGTCAACCTAGCGCCTGCCGACCTGCGCAAGGAAGGCCCACTGTACGACCTGCCGATTGCGCTGGGCGTGTTGGCCGCGCAGGAGGTGCTGCCGCGTGAGGCGCTCGAGGAAACCATCATGGCGGGGGAACTGGCGCTGGACGGCAGTTTGCGGCCTATTGCCGGGGCCATTAACCTGTCTTTGCTGGCGGCGGCCCATGACTTCGAGGCCCTGCTTCCCGAGGGCAACGCGCAGGAGGCGGCACTGATCGAGGGCGTAAGCGTCTACGGCGCGGCGAACCTGCGCGGGGCGGTGGCCCACCTGAGCGGCGCGGCGCGTTTGCCTGTTACCCGGCCCGAGGCGCCTGCGGACGATTCCGCCTTTTTTCCTGACCTGAGCGACCTGAAAGGGCAAGCGGCGGCGCGGCGGGCGCTGGAAGTGGCCCTGGCGGGCGGGCACAACCTGCTTATGGTAGGTTCTCCGGGCAGTGGCAAGACTATGCTGGCGCGGCGAGCGCCGGGGCTGTTACCGCCGCTGACCCGCACGGAGGCGCTCGAAGTCACCCGGATTCATTCGGCGGCGGGATTGCTGACCAGTCGCGGCAGCTTCAGCCGTCATGCGCCGTTTCGTGCGCCTCACCACACAGTTTCGGACGCGGGTTTAATTGGTGGCGGCAGTATTCCTAAGCCCGGCGAGGTTTCTTTATCACACCGGGGCTTATTATTTTTAGATGAATTTCCAGAGTTTTCGCGTAAAGCACCCTACACTCTCTGGGGAACTCTGCGCGGCCCCTGTGTGGCTGACACCGACAACCAGGGGCAAAATCATCTGCTGCGCTGCTTTGCGCCTGATCTGAAAAGCGAGTGGGCCAGATTGCCGGATCGGTCCGTGATGACCGTCGCCCGCAGCGGGCAATTTGCCTATCTTCAGGCCGCCGACTGGGACAAACCGAGCAAAAGCTACAGGCCTGACTTTCCGTTTATCCGCTATGACCTGAACACCGGGCAGCAGACGCCCCTGAGTTATCACGTCCCGCACAGCGCCCAGGAAGCCGAGGGACACCGCAGCATGTTTGATACCTACGCCGCCCAGGACACGATTTATCTGGGTGAGGAACTGCCCAGCGAACGCTTTGCCGTCTGCCCAGCAATGGTCGGCCTGAAGTGGAATTGCCTGGGCGACATCATGAGCCGGGACGGTCAGCGGCTGCTTACGCTGGAAGGAAAATCTTTTAGTACTGTCCAGCACGTCAGCCAGGACGGGAGCAGGCTTTACATCCTGGGCAACACGCTGCAAGTCTGGGACACGCAGACGGGCAAGCGCCTCGCCAGCATCCACGACCCGCAGTGGGAAAAGCGCGGCGAGTACACCTTCCGCGCCCATCTGACACCCGACAACACGCGGGCTGCCCTGCTCACCTACCACTACAACCCCAAACGCGACCCTGACCTGAGCAAGCTCACAGCGTACATTTACCGCCTCAGCGACGGCAAACTGCTCGGCAGCTTTTCAGTGAAGCCCTAAAAAGCAGAGACGCCGTAGCCCCCGCCGCAGCCCCTCTTTTTCGCCTTTTCTACAAGCTACACGCCACAGGCCACAAGCCCTTAAAGCAGCCCACTCCGCCGCAAAAGCGCATCCGCATCCGGGTCACGCCCCATGAAGTCGCGGTAAAGCTGCGCGGGGTCGTCACTGTTACCCCGGCTCAGGATTTTGTCGACGTAGTCGCGGCCCGTTTCGCGGTTGAAAATTCCCTCCGTGGCAAAGCGGGAAAAGGCGTCGGCGTCGAGCACTTCGGCCCACTTGTAGCTGTAATAGCCCGCGCCGTAGCCCACTGGACTGCTGAACAGGTGGCTGAAACTGGCGATCTGCGCGTAGTTGGCAGGCAGCGCCACCGGGTAGAACTGCTGCATGGTCTGGCGGGCCACGTCTACCGGGTCGGCTGCGCCGTTCGGATCGAACTCTACATGCAGGGTCAGGTCGGTCAGGCCAAAGCTGTACTGGCGCATGGCGGTGTTCGCGGCGCGGTAGTTGCGGGCGGCGACCATCTTGCTAAACAGCTCCTGCGGCAGCTTTTCGCCGGTCTGGTAGTGGCGCGCGAACAGGTCGAGGGCTTCGCGCTCCATCCCCCAGTTTTCCATGATCTGGCTGGGCAGTTCCACAAAGTCCCAGGGCACGCTGGTGCCGCTGAGCGACTTGACCGCCACGCGGCTCATGGCGTGGTGCAGCAGGTGGCCGAACTCGTGAAACACCGTTTCAACCTCGCGCACACTGAGCAGGCTGGGGGTCTGTGCGCTGGTCCCTTCTGATATGGGGGGCGTCATATTGCCGCACATCAGGCCCAGGTGCGGGTCTACATCATTTTCCTTCGGGCCGCCCGTGATAAAGGCGTTCATCCACGCGCCGCCGCGCTTGGTGTCGCGTGGAAACCAGTCGGTGTAAAAGCTGGCGATGTGCTGGCCCTGTTCGTCGTGAATCTCGTAATACCTGACTTCCGGGTGCCAGCCGGGGGCCTGCGCTTCCCGCACCGTGATGCCGAACACGCGCCTGCAAATCTCGAACAGGCCCTCCAGCACATTGTTCATCGAGAAATAAGGCCGCAGCGCTTCCTCGTCGAAATCGTACTTTTCCTGGCGCTGCTTCTCGGCCCAGTAGGCCACGTCCCACGGCTGTAGTGCGGGGGCCTCGGCTCCGGCTTTGCTGCGGTAGTAGGCCTCCAGATCGGCATTTTCGCGCTCGAAGGCGGGGCGGGTTCTGGCTTCGAGGTCGCGCTCGAATTTTAGGGCACCCTCACCCGTTTTTGCCATGCGGTCTTCCAGCACGTAGTCGGCAAAATTCCTGAAGCCCAGCAGCGTGGCCTGCTCGCGGCGTAGTTGCAGAATTTCCCGTATCAGCGGGCGGTTGTCGCGCCCTTCTTGCTGCCCCAGCTGGCCGCTGGCTTCCCACAGTTCGCGGCGCAGTTCGCGGTCGTCGGCATAGGTCAGCAGCGGCGTCAGCACCGGCTGTTGCAGCGTCAGGCGGTGGCCTTCCTGGCCCCTATCCTGGGCCAGCTGGCGAGTCGCGTCCTGCACGCGCTGCGGCACCCCTTGCAGGCGCTCGGCAGACACATACAGTTCGTAGGCGGCCACAGCATCCAGCACGTTCTTGCTGAACTGGTTGGTGGCCTGAGCCAGCTGGGTATTGACTTCCGTCAAGCGGGCTTTTTTATCGTCTGGCAGGTCGGCCCCGCCCCGGCGAAACTCGTCGATGGTCAGCTTCAGGTGCCGGGCGCGTACCGGGTCAAGCCCTCTGGCCGCGTCCGTTTCGGCAAAGGATTTCAGCGCCTGCCACAGCTCCGGGTGCAGGCTCAGTTCGGTGTAGAACTCGGTGGTCAGCGGAATGATCGCCTCGACTGCCGCCTTCCATTCGTCGCTGCTCACCACGCTGTCAAGGTGATGAATGATGGTGCTGACGGTGCCGAGTTGCTCGGTCAGCAGATCGAGATCCTGCATGAAGTTCTTGAAATCGCGCTCACCCGACCGTGCCAGCGCCTCCACGCGTTCACAGGCCACACTCAGCAGGGCAGTAATGGCAGGCTCGGCGTGTTCGGGCCTGATCTGATCGAATGGAATCTTGAAACCGACATTCAGCAGAGGGTTTTTGCTTTCGGGAACAGATTGACTCATCGCCGGGCAGTATACGGGCGATACGAGCGGTTTTGCTGCCTATTCCTGAAGGTTTAATGTAAAATTAATCTTGGTATCGGCACTGACCCTTTCATTTTGGTCTTCAAGGGTGGGAGAACGCTTCCGGGGACTAAGGAGCTGGCGCGTAATGATGGCCTCATCGCCCCGAGCGGACTTGCAAAGCGGCGAAGCAGAGCGAGTAGCCAAAAATAGCTCTGGGCGCAAGTGGAGTGGGTTTGGGCGCTTTTCCCAGAGCCATGTCACTGGAGCCAGGAACTCCTTACTCCGCTGCCGAGCAGAAATTTACGTTACCCAGCCGACCCTGATACTCAATTCCACTCTGGGCGTAAGGAGATCTGAGACACCAGCGGGCAACTACATTCTTGGTCAGAGCGGCACCCAGGAAGGGGCCTGACCGCTGTCTTGGTCAAAGCGGCACCCGTGAAGGGGCCTGACCGCTCCCGATTGCGGGCAGAATTGAGCGCAGTCCGGATCAGTGGTCACCCAGCACTCACCTCAACCCTGACCCCCAGCCCGTTGATTTTCCAGCAGCATCGCGTCGCCCAGCGAATAAAAACGGTAGTTCTGCGCCAGGGCCGCTGCATACGCTGACCTGACCGTGTGCTCGCCCGCGAAGGCCGCCACCAGCAAAAGCAGGGTGCTCCCCGGCAGGTGCAAGTTGGTAATCAGCAGGTCGGGCACGTTAACGGGCGTGCCCGGTGTGATGAAAATGCGGGTGTCGCCCTCGCCCGCCCCGACCTGCTGGCCGTCCCAGGCGCTTTCCAGCGTGCGGATGGTGGTGGTGCCCACGGCCACGACGCGGCGGCCCTCGCGGCGGGCACGGTTGATCGCTTCAGCCGTCTGCGGGCTGACCGAGTAGCGCTCAGCGTGCATAACGTGTTCGGAGACTGGCCCGGTAATGGGTTTGAAGGTTCCGGCTCCCACATGTAGGGTTACGCTGGCCTGCTCCACGCCCATGCCGCCCAGCTTGTGCAGCAGCTCAGGCGTAAAGTGTAGCCCGGCAGTCGGCGCGGCCACGCTGCCGGGGGTGCGGGCATACACCGTCTGGTAGCGTTCGCGCCACACCTCATCCGAGTCACCGGCCTCGATGTAGGGTGGCAGTGGCAGGCGCCCGATGTCGCCCAGGTGAGGCTTGATGTCGTGCTCGAAGCGAAGCAGCCGCGCCCCGTCGTCCAGAACTCCGACGATTTCGGCGCGGTGTTCGGCTAGATAAAGCTCGTGGCCCGCACGCTTCGCCGGTTTCAGGTAGGCGCTCCAGACGTTCGCTTCTTCCTCGCGCAGCAGCAGCACCTCGATCTGGCCGCCGCCCTGCCCGGCAATAACTGGTTTGCGGGCCAGCACGCGGGCTGGAATCACGCGCGACTCGTTGAACACCAGCAGGTCGCCGGGGCGCAGCAGCGACGGCAAGTCGTAGAAGTGGTGGTGCTGGACAGGGCCGTGCCAGTTGTGTTTGCCGACCACCATCAGCCGCGAGTGGTCGCGTGGCTCGGCCCCGGTCTGGGCGATGCGCCCAGGTGGCAATTCAAAGTTCAGCCGCGTCAGAACGTCGTCGGCACCCGTCAGAGGCTCAGGGCTGCTCTTCATCAGCGGGCGTCTTTCCGTTTTTCGAGACGCGGGCGGGCATCAGCCCTTCTTCGATGTCAGGCAGGTGAGTGAACCGGTCGCAGGCGTCGATCAGATCCTGGCTGGTGTGCTCACGAAACGCGATGACCTCGACCCGTTTGCCGCGCTCCTGCAAGACTTCCACGATGTCGGTAAAGTCGCCGTCGCCGCTGCCCAGCACGATCACGTCCATGTGGTCTAGCATCCGGAACATGTCGGCCACCATGCCCATATCCCAGTTGCCGCTGTAGATCGGTTTTCCGCCGTCGGTGACGTGATGCACCGTCAGGTTCATGCGCCGCACCTTGAAGCCCAGCGTGGACAGTTTGTAGATGAAGGGCCGCGCTGTGCCCTCGCCCTCGCGCTCGACGGTGTAGCTGATGGCGTGAACCAGTTCGCGCTGGGCGGTGGCGTAATTTAAAATGGTCTCGAAGTTGACGGTGCGCTCCAGCAGGTCGCGGGCGCTGTGATACAGGTTCTGGGTATCGATAAAAACGCCCACACGGGGTCGGTGAACAACGTATTGCATTGACTTTCTCCTGTTGTGGTGAGACTCAAAAGGACTTGCTGGGGTGGGTGCCAAAAGTACGTCCGGTTTATAACGCCTGAACAGTGTATAGCCTGTCAGCGGCTGGTCTTGTCCGGCGGCTATGCAGGCGCATTGAGCACGGGCTGCCCCCAGCCAAAACTACGCCAGAAAGCTTACGCCCCACGCTAGTGCTTGCGCTTATACGGGAGTGCGAGCGGCAGCTTGACCGCGTGGCTCGGGTTGGTCTCCGACTCACCTTAGAGCATTTTGCAAAAAGAGGGTGCTCTTTTGACCATCTTTTTGCCGAGTGGAACGAGTAAGAAAGAGTAGGACGTAGAATGAAGGGGGCGGCGGTGTTGTTCAGGCGTGCCCATCGTTCGGAAAACTGCTCTAAGTTCTTATAACATTCCCGCATGTTCCGCCGCCCGCCCCTGCCAGATTTCCCGCCGGGTGGCCTGCTGGTAGGCGGCGCGGCCCGCGACTGGCTGCGCGGCGTGACCCCCAGGGATTTTGACTGGGCCGTTCCCGACCCGGCGGCGGCAGCCCGGCAACGGGCAGAGGGCACCGGCGGCGCAGTGTTTCCCCTGGACGCCGAGCGCGGCTACTGGCGGGTCAGTGCGCCGGGTGGCGTGCAGCACGATTTTGTGCCGTTGCCCCCGGATATCGCTGACGACCTGCTGCGGCGCGATTTCACCGTGAATGCCCTGGCGCTCACTGCCGGGCGAGAGGTCATCGACCCGGCGGGAGGAGGGGCCGACCTAAGGGCGAAGCGGCTGCGGATGGTGCGCCCTGAAAACCTCCGGGCCGACCCGTTGCGGGCGTGGCGTGCGGCGCGGCTTAGCGTGACGCTGGGCTTTTCACTGGCCCCGGCTACCGCGCACGAGGTCCAGCAGGTCGCCGCCGCGCTGGCTGCCGGAACGCTGGCTGTCCCTGCTGCCGAGCGCGTTCGTGATGAGGTGCAGACGTTACTGGCGCATCCTTTAGCCGCTCACGGCATTCAGCAACTTGAAGACTTGGGCCTGCTGGCGCTCACGGTTCCCGAACTCCGCGCGGGCCGGAGCCTTACGCAGGGCGGGTTTCACCATCTGGACGTGTACGGGCACAGCCTGGAGGCGCTGCACCAGCTGATTGCCCGGCAGCCGCACGCCAGCCTACCGCTGCGCTGGGCGGCGCTGCTGCACGACATCGGCAAGCCGCCGACTGCCGCCACCGACCCGGATACGGGACGCCGCACATTTTACGGTCACGACAAGGTGGGGGCCAAGCTGACGTACCGGATTCTGACCCGCCTCAAGCTGCCAGCGGGCGAGATTGCCCACGCTTCCAGACTGGTCGGGGCGCACATGCTGCCGCTCCCTGCCAATGCAAAGGAGGCCCGGCGCTTTGTTCACCGCCGCCGTGAGCTGTTGCCCGATCTGCTAAGCGTAATGCTCGCTGACCGCGAAGCCGCCCGTGGCCCCGCCAGTACGCCCGCCAGCCGCTACGCCTACGCCCTGGGCATGGAGCGCGTGCTGGCCGCGTTGGAGGAGCAGCCCTCCGCGCCCGCGCCGCTGCTGACCGGGCAGGAAATCATGGAACTGCTGGGGCTGGAACCGGGGCCGGGGGTCGGGCAGGCCGTTCGCGCCCTGGCAGAAGCGGCGGCGACCCACGAAGTCAGTGACGCGCAGGGGGCGCGGGCCTTTTTGAAGGCGTGGGCGCGGGGCTAAGCGGACGGCCTGTGGCGGGGTCTTTGTGGGTGTTACGGACTTTCGCTTAATTCCGCCACATGCAGGAAAGTTACAGCTGCGCGTATCCGAAGAAGAGCCCCCCGAATCCGCTCTGCGGCCCAGCTTTGCAAGTCGCACCGAGTCTAAAAGTGCCGAAGTCACCCGGAAGTCGTATGGGGTATGCTGCCCCGCGATGACGCCGGACGCCTCCCTTTCCCCGCAGACCCCCGACTGGGTCAAGGACGCCGTGTTCTACCAGATTTTCCCCGACCGCTTTGCCCGCTCAGGGCGCGTCGGCGGCATGAACTTGCAACCCTGGGGCGAGGCCCCCACCTTTCACAAGTACATGGGCGGCGACCTGTGGGGCGTGCTGGACAAACTCGACCATATCCAGAGTCTGGGCGTGACGGCCATCTATTTTTGCCCGGTGTTTCAGTCGGCCAGCAACCACCGCTACCACACCCACAACTACTATGAGGTCGATCCCATGCTGGGCGGCAACGAGGCGCTGCGGGCACTGGTCGATGCCTGCCACGTTCGCGGCCTGAAAGTGGTGCTTGACGGCGTGTTCAACCATGCCAGTCGGGGGTTTTTTCAGTTCAATGACCTGTTGGAGCAGGGGCCGGACAGTGCCTACCGCGACTGGTTTCATGTCGAGGCCTGGCCGCTGCAACCCTACGACGACACCCGGCCTGCCAATTACGTGTCGTGGTGGGGCAACCGGGCACTGCCCAAGTTCAACACGGGGCATCCCGGCGTGCGCGATTTTCTGTGGGACGTGGCCGAACACTGGATTAGGTTCGGCATCGACGGCTGGCGGCTGGACGTGCCTAACGAGATCGACGACGACAGCTTCTGGCAGGAATTTCGCCGCCGGGTCAAGGGCCTGAACCCCGACGCCTACATCGTGGGCGAAATCTGGGGCGACGCCGGGCGCTGGTTGCAGGGTGATCAGTTCGACGCCGTGATGAACTACCACTTCGCGCGTTCCTGTCTGGCGTTTTTCGGGGCGAACATGCTGGATCATCCCATGAACGAGCGCAGCGGCGTGGGCCGCGTCGAGTCGATGAACGCCGAGACTTTTGCTGCCCGCATGGTCGAGGTAACGCAGATGTACCATCCCGAAGTGGTCAGCGTCCAGCTTAATCTGCTTGATTCACACGACACCGCCCGCTACCTTAGCGCGGTGGGCGGCGACCGCAGCGCCTTCCGGCTGGCGACCATCTTTCAGTTCACCTACCTGGGAACGCCCTGTATCTATTACGGCGACGAGATCGGTCTGCCCGGCGGCCCCGACCCCGATTGCCGCCGCGCCTTTCCCTGGGACGAAGCGCAGTGGGATCACGACACCCTGAACCTCATTCGTACCCTGACGGCGGCTCGACACGCCAGCCGCGCCCTGCAACGGGGCAGTTTCGAGGTATTGCACGCCCAGGCTGAGGAGCTGGTGTATGCCCGCAAACATAATTCGGGTGCGGCTTACGTCGCCATGAACACCGCCCCCGAGCCGCGTGAGCTTCCGTCTAGGGGTGTGCAGCCGGGGCGCTACCGCGACGTGCTCAGTGGGCAAACGGTCGAGGTAGGGGAGAACACCACGCTGCCCGTGCCGGGGCGCTGGGCTGTGGTGCTGGTCGCCTCCGACTGAAGGCTGTACGGACTGAGGGCTACTTAGAGCAGTTTGCAAAAAGACGGTGCTCTTTTGACCATCTTTTTGCCGAGTAGAACGAGTAAACAAGAAAGAGCAGGACGTAGAATGAAGGGGGCGGCGGTGTTTTTCCGACGTGCCCATCACTCGGAGAACGGCTCTAATACTCCCACTCGTGCCCGTAACGCCGCAGCACCAGCTTTTCCAGCTTGCGGGCCACGCGGGTGTGCGGCAGCGCATTGACCACTAGCGGATGCACCAGAATGGTGTGCAGCCCGGCCAGATTGCCGCCCAGCACGTCGGTAAACACCTGATCGCCGACCATGCCGACTTGCGGCGTCTCCAGCTTCAGTTTCTTCACTGCGCGTAGGTAGACGCGTGGATTGGGTTTTCCGGCCATGCCCACGCCGCTGAAGCCCAGCCGCTCCAGCCAGAAGGCGGCGCGTTTGCCGGTAGCGTTGCTGAGCAGGTACAGCCCGATCCCCGCGCCGCGCAGCTCGGCGGCCCAGGCAAGCATGTCCTGGGCTTCCTCGTAGCTGCCGTAGGGCACCAGCGTATTGTCGAGGTCAAGCAGCAGCCCGCGCAGGCCCCGCGCCGCCAGGAATTCGGGGGTAATCTGTGAGAGGTGCGTGATGACGTCGTCAGGGCGCAGCACGCTCACGCCGCCCCTCCTGCGGTTGGCGCTTCCGGCAGGCCGATCACCGCCCACATCCGCCCCGTTGTGCCACGGTCGCGCCGAAACGAGTAGAAGTCGGCCTCGGTGCTGCACCGCCCGCTGACCCAGATGTCTTGTACGCCCGCTTCCCGCAGCACGGCGCGGTTGGCCCCGGCCAGATCAAGGTGAACGCGGCCACTGACGTTGAGCACGAACTCGCCCAGCCCCGCCTGCGTGAACTGCGCCGCCACATCGGGGCCGACCTCGTAACGCTCGGCGCAGATGCCGGGGCCGACAGCGGCGTGAATCCGTTCGGGGCTTGCTCCTAGCCGGGTCATCGCCCGCACCGTTTTTTCGGTGATGCGGCCCAGCGTGCCCTTCCAGCCCGCGTGCGCCGCGCCAATCACGCCTGCTTGCGGCTCGGCCAGCAGCAGCGGGTAGCAGTCGGCGGTACCGATGGCGAGCAGTACGCCTGGCGTGGCCGTCACCAGGGCGTCGCCGGTCCAGTGGCCGGGGTGTTCGGCCAGGGTGACGTCGGTGCCGTGTACCTGGGTCAGGCGGGCCACCTGCCCGGCGCGGAAGCCCAGCGCCCCGGCCAGTTGCTCGCGGTTACGGGCCACCACAGCCGGGTCGTCCTCGCGGTCGTCCAGATTCAGGCCCGCGTAGGCCCCCGCCGAAAAGCCACCTGCGCGGGTCGAAAAGGCGTGGGGCAGGGTCAGGTTGGGCGCGTGCAGCAGCGCGAGGTCGGCAGTGGTCATGGGGCTAGTTATACGGCTTCGGGTGTGGGTGTAGCTCGCAGAAAAGGGGGCATGAGCGGCACGGTAAAAACGACTCTCCTTGCCATCCCATTTTGGTGGGGCATATCCCTGTGTCGCGGTGTCGCTGCACCCCGCGTCGCGCGCCGCCATTCCGTTTTGCCAGGCGGTGCGCCTGCGCTAGACTGACCCGTTATGACCGCCCTGCCCCCGCCCCACACCCTTTCGGTCGCGCCCATGATGGACTGGACGGACAGGCACTGCCGCGTGTTTCACCGCACCCTGACAAAACGCACGCTGCTGTACACCGAAATGGTGACCACCGGGGCCATTTTGCGCGGCGATCAGGAACGGCACCTGGGCTATGACCCCGCCGAGCACCCTGTGGCCCTGCAACTTGGCGGCAGTGACGCGGCGGCGCTGGCCGAATGCACCCGAATCGCCACACAGTACGGCTACGACGAAGTGAATCTGAATTGCGGCTGCCCCAGCGACCGCGTGAGCAGCGGCCAGTTCGGGGCCTGCCTGATGGGAACGCCAGACACCGTGGCCCGCGCTGTCGAGGCTATGCGGGGGGCGACCCACCTGCCCGTGACTGTAAAGCACCGCATCGGCATAGACGACCTGGACAGTTACGAGCACCTCACGCACTTTGTCAAAACGGTGGAAGCGGCAGGCTGCGACACTTTCATCGTGCACGCCCGCAAAGCGTGGCTCAGCGGCCTCTCACCCAGAGAGAACCGCGAGGTTCCGCCGCTGCGCCATGACGTGGTGAGGCAGCTCAAGGCCGATTTTCCTCACCTGACCACCGTGCTTAATGGGGGCCTCCTGAACCTCGAGACTGCTGCTGGTGCTCTGGCCTGGGCCGACGGCGCCATGATCGGTCGGGCCGCCTACCAGGAGCCTTACATCCTGGCCGCCGCCGACCGCGACATTTTCGGTCAGGACACGTCGCCGGTCACGCGCCGGGAGGCCATCGAAGCCTTCTTGCCCTACGTCGCTGCGCAACTGGAGCGTGGTCAGCCGCTTAACCGCATGCTCAGGCACACGCTGGGCCTGTTTGCCGGTCAGCCGGGCGCACGTCACTGGAAGCGCACGGTTTCCGAGCAGGGACATCAGCCGGGGGCCGGGCTGGAAGTGGTCAGGGCAGCGCTGGCGGGCGTGCCGGACGAGGTGCTCGACGACCGCCCCTGACCCGTCACGAAGGACGGGGTCACTTGTCTTTAAAGTTGCCCTTGCCCGGACTGGAAGCTATGGTTCCATGAACGGATCAGGGGCCGTGCTACGCTCCACCTTGACTTAACGTTTCAGGAGTTGCCCCTATGCCCAAGACCCTCGTCATTGTAGAATCTCCCGCCAAAGCCCGTACCATCGAGAAATATCTCGGCAAGGGCTATACCGTCGAGTCGTCTATCGGGCATATCCGGGACCTGCCTAAAAGTGCCGCCGACATCCCCGAAAAGTACAAGGGACAGGCCTGGGCGCGGCTTGGCCTGGACGTTGAACATGATTTTCAGCCGCTGTATGTGGTGTCGCCCGAAAAGAAGGCGCACGTCGCCAAGCTCAAAAAGATGGCCCAGGACGCCGACGAAATTATTCTGGCGACCGACGATGACCGTGAGGGTGAGAGCATCGCCTGGCACCTGTATCAGGAGCTGAAGCCCAAGGTGCCGGTCAAACGCATGGTCTTTCACGAGATCACCAAGGAAGCCATTCAGGCCGCGATTGCTGCGCCGCGCCAGATTGACACCAATCTGGTCGAGGCGCAGGAAACGCGCCGTGCCCTAGACCGTCTGTACGGCTACGAGGTCAGTCCGGTTCTCTGGAAAAAAGTGGCCCCCAAGTTGTCGGCGGGCCGCGTACAATCGGTGGCAACCCGGATGCTGGTCGAGCGCGAGCGCGAGCGGATGCGCTTTGTCAGTGCCGACTGGTGGGACCTGCTGGTGCAGGCTATGACCGCAGACGGCCACTTTTTTCCGGCTCGCCTGACCGACGTTAGTGGCCCCGACGGCCAGTTGCAAAAGCTGGCGGTGGGCAAGGACTTCGATTCGCTGACCGGCAAGCTTAAAGGCGGCGCGAACGTGCGCCTGTTGGCCGAGGCCGAGGCCAGAGCCTTGGCCGGGGGGCTGACTGGGCAACCACTCACCGTGACCTCCGCCGAGGAAAAGCCGTTTACGCAGCGTCCGTACCCGCCGTTCATCACGTCTACGTTGCAGCAAGAAGGCAGCCGCAAACTGGGCTTCGCGGCCACGCGCACCATGCGGGCGGCCCAGCGGCTCTACGAGGGCGGGTACATCACCTATATGCGCACCGACAGCACCAACCTCAGCACCGAGGCGGTCACGGCTTCGCGCCAGCAGGTCGAGCAGATGTACGGCAAGCCTTTCTTGTCGCCGCAGCCGCGCGTGTACTCCAAGAAGGCTAAAAATGCCCAGGAGGCGCACGAGGCGATTCGTCCGGCGGGCAGTACCTTTCGCACGCCCGACCAGTTGCGCGGCGAACTGAGCGGCGATGAGTGGCGCCTGTACGACCTGATCTGGAAGCGTACAGTTGCCTGCCAGATGGCCGATGCACGGGGCCGTAGCCTGCGTGTGCGCCTGGGCGCAAAAGCCACCTCTGGCGAGGAAGTGCAGCTCAGCGCCTCGGGCCGCACCATTGATTTCCCCGGCTTCCTGCGGGCCTACGTAGAGGGCAGCGACGACCCCGCCGCCGCGCTGGAAGACCGCGAAACGCCGCTGCCCCCGCTGAAGCAAGGCGAGCGCGTGACCGCCGATTCGGTCAAGCCCGAGGGCCATGAAACCCAGCCGCCCGCCCGCTACACCGAAGCCAGTCTGGTGCAGGCGCTTGAAGGCGCGGGGATTGGTCGCCCCAGCACGTATGCCAGTATTCTGGGCACCATTCAGGCCCGGGGCTACGCGACCAAAAAGGGGCAGGCGCTGGTGCCTTCGTGGACGGCGTTTGCTACCTCTGCGCTGCTGGAGCATCACTTCGGGCAGCTGGTGGACTACGACTTTACGGCCAAGATGGAAGAAGACCTCGACGAGATCGCGGGCGGGCGCGAGCACCGGGTGCCGTATCTCAAACGCTTTTATCTGGGCGACGCCGGACAGGGGATGGCCCTTAAACCCACCATCGACCGCCAGATGGGCGAGATCGACGCACGCGGAATTGCCACCATCAAGGTGCCCCGGCTGGAGGGCAGCGGCATAGAGGTGCGGGTGGGGCGCTACGGCCCGTACATGGAACGCGGCGAGAGCAAGGCCAACCTTCCCGAGGACCTGGCCCCCGACGAACTGACTGCCGAAAAAGCCGAGGAGATCATGAGCCGCCCCAGTGGTGACCGTGAGCTGGGCACCGATGAAGCGACCGGGCAGCCGGTGGTCGCCCGCGCCGGGCGCTACGGCCCTTACGTGACGCTGGGCGCGGAGAACCCGCCGATTCGCACGGCGAGCCTGTTTCCCACCGACGACCTGAACACGTTGACGCTGGAACGTGCCCTGCAATTGCTCTCGCTGCCGCGTCTGGTGGGCACCAGCGAGGGCGAGGAAGTCTGGGCTTACAACGGCAAGTACGGCCCGTACATCAAGCGTGCCAATGACAGCCGCAGCCTGACCAGCCACGAGGACCTGTTTAATATCGGTATCAACGAGGCCCAGGCGCTGTTCATGCAACCGCGCTTTGGCCGGGGCCGCACGCCCGCCCCGCCCCTGAAAACCTTCGAGTACGAGGGCCGCGCTGCCATTTTGCTCAAGTCGGGTCGCTTCGGGCCTTACCTGACCGACGGCGAGAAAAACGCCACCCTCCGCAAAGGCGAATCCGAGGACAACCTGAACGCCGACCGCGCCCTGGAAATTCTGGAGGAGCGCGGCAAAGAGCCGCAGAAGAAGCCGGGCAAGGCTAGCCCGCGCAAGGCGGCAGCCAAAGCCCCGGCCAAAACTGCGGGCAAAGCGGGCGCGAAAACGGCGACCAAGAAGGCGGCGACTAAAAAGGCTCCGGCCCAGAAAACACCGACTCAGAAAGCCGCAGCCAAAGCGCCCGCCAAAGCCGCCCTCACCTGGGCCGAGTTGAAGCCGTACGTCGGCGTGCTGAGCGAACAGGAACGCGCCCTGGTGACCGCCACCCGCGAACAGGGCCGCAAGGTAGAAGAAGTCGCGCCCGAGCTGGGGCTGGACGTGAAAAAGGCGAAGGGTATGGCCCTGCAGGCGAGTAAAAAGCTGAATCAGGCGGCGCGGGGCTGAGCATGCGCCCCTGGATGCTGACGGCTCCCGAGTACCGGCCTTCGGACGAAGAAATTAAACGATTTGCAGAGGCTTTAGCCGGACTTAACCCCGCGCTTTTGCCCCCGCAGACGCCGAAATGGGTCTTTCTGCGCTGGCTGAGTGAGAAAGGGTATTTGCTGCACGGTTCCCAGCAGCCAAGTATCAGCGAGTTTGAGCCGCGCACGCCTCACGACCTCAGCGGCGACGAATTCAGCAGCTGCACGGGCGTTTTTGCCGCCTCAGAGGGCCTGTGGGCGATGATGTACGCTCTGCGTGGGCCACAAGTCAAACGCATGGTCAACGCAGCGTTACAGCTTCGGCAGGCTTCGGGCCTGAGCGACCCCTATTACTTTCTCTCGCTGGCCCCGCGTGAAACATCCCCGGAGAGTGGGCGCGACCTGATGGCCCCTGGTGTCGTTTATGTCTTGCCCAGCGCGGGCTTTGAGCCGATGCCCGAATACGACTGGCCGGGACTGGGGCAGGTGCTGGAGCCGCAGTGGATTTGTCCCCACGCGGTTAAGCCACTTTTCGCCGTTCCAGTCACGTCCAACGATTTCCCCTTGCCGGTGCGCCTGCATGATGCTGACACTGTGGATGCCCGCTGCGCCGCCGACCCCTGGGGCTTTCCCTGGCTGGCGGATGATAATTAACGGATGGCCCACCAACCCCCACCCCGCCAGCCCCAGTCCCGCCAACCCCAGCCCCGCCAACCCCGCCCTCCTGCGCCCCCACCTCTGCATCTTATTCGCCTGGCCCAGGGTTCGCCCGGCGAGTGGGTCACGCTGCCGGGCGCGGCGGGGCGGGTCATTGGGCTGGCGGCCAAACTTCAGCGCCAGAGCGCTCACGGCTGGCTGCTGTGCCTAAAAGGTGAAGCGGTGATCGACCTGCCCGGCGGCGATTTCGTGCGTCTGCGCGTGGGCGAGGGCTTTTTGCTGGTGACGCAGTGGGACGCCCTAGCCACACGCGACGGCACGGTGCTGGCGCTGTTCGGCTGATGGCGAGGCTGGTTTAATGTGGGGGCCGGGCTAATGGCTGGACTGGCCTTCATCGTCTGTGAGGCGCTGGAAGCGGGCGAGTGGCAGGCCGAGGCGCGGTTTCTGGTGCGTAGTGGCCGGGGCTTGCAGGGACTGTTACAGCAGGCGGGACTAGATGGGCGCGGGCTGCCGCCGGACGCCAGTGCCACCGTTCAAACGGATTTGCTATTCGAGGAAGGCGCGGTTAGTGACGCGACTTTCGTGACCTTCAGCGAATTGCCGCTTCTGACCGTTCACGCCGCGCTGGGCGATTACCCGCGTCTGGCCGCCTGGGACGGCTTTATGCGTGGTCTAGAGCACTCGGGGCGGCGCTCCAGGCTGGTCGTCTGGTTCGTATGGTAAGCGGGTGCGCGGGTCTGTCTGTCGCCTATCATCTATCATCCATCTCGCTATGCCTCTTGGTGACCCGCCCAACTACAGCACGCCGCGCACGCTCGGGCTGGCGCTGGTCAGTATGTTGGGCGCACTGGCCCACTTTGCACTGGGAGCCGCCGAATACACGCGCATCGGGCGCTACGAGGGTCTGTTCGAGATGATTCTGGCCGGGCTGCTGCTGGTGTACGGTGTGCTGACTATTATCCGGTTTTTTGAAGCTCAGGACGCGCTGAGCGATCCGCGACCGCGCACGCCCATGTACGCGACGCCGCACGAATGGCTCACGTTTTATGTGGGTCTGGGGTTCAACGTCAGCCTAGCGCTGGTCAGTCTGTTCTGGGGGCTGCGCGGCGAACTCCTGCCCTGGCACGCGCTGGCCGCGCTGATCAACCTGTTCGGGGCTTATCTGGCCTGGCAGAGCAAACCGCAGCCGGACTAGCGGGCCACACGCTACGCGGGAAGGGTGGCACAATAGAGGCATGTCCAGAGTCTGGAAATTTGGCGACAGCGTGAACACCGACGACATCCTGCCGGGCAAGTTTGCCCCCTTCATGGCGGGGGAGGACGTGTTTCAGACCTTTGCCTTCCATTACATCCGCCCCGAATTCGCGGGCGAAGTCAGGCCCGGCGACGTGCTGATCGGCGGCAAGAACTGGGGCCTAGGCAGCAGCCGCGAGTACGCGCCGCAGGCCCTTAAAAAGCTTCAGATCGGCGCGATCATCGCCCCGAGCTTTGCCCGGATTCATTACCGCAACCTGCTTAATCTAGGGATTCCGGCCTTTACCTATGATCTCACTGGGCTGCTGGAAGACGGCGACGAGGTGCAGCTCGACATCAATTCGGGCGTGCTCAACTATACCGCTCAGACCGGGCAAGCCCGAACCGTGCAATTGCCGCCGCCCCCTGAATTTCTGCGCGAGGCCCTGGCGGAAGGCAGCATCCTGGCTTTCTTCAAAAAGCATGGGCGCTTTCCGGGTGAAAAAGTCGGCTGAGTTTGGGCGGGCGTCAGGGCAGCAGCGTTCAGCCAGGCAGCCTAGGCAAGTAACTTGAGGTGCCGGGCCAGTTCGCTGGTCAAAATCCATTCTTCCGGCTCGTCCGTTCCGGTGACCCGGAGCAGCACACAGCCCCGGCTGAAGTAGAACGCCTTGATCTTGTTCCAGGCGTCTTCTTCGCTGTCGGCGGTTTCGTCGATGTCTTCCAGGGTGCCCCACAGGTCGCCGTCGACCTCGCCGCTTTGCAGGGCTTCGGCGTGGGCGCTGAGGGTGTAGGCGTCGACTGTTTCGTCTCGCCTGTAGTGCTGGCCTTCCACGCGGAAAGCGAGCCGGTGGTCGCGCTCGTACAGCTGCTCCTGAAGGGCCTGCCACTGCGCGGCTGTTATCTGAATAGTCGGTTCGGTCATACGGGCAGTCTAGAGCAGCCCTTATGCAACCAAGAGGCTGGTTTCATCTGGGAACCTTGCCAGGACTCGGCCCGTAGACTGGGGTGAATATGCAGCGTCTTACTCAACCCCGACAGCGTCCCGCTCCTTTCTCCCGGCGCCGTGGTCTGCGCGGCCTGCTGACCCTGGGCCTGGCGGGCCTGCTGATGACAGGCTTCAGCGCCGAACTGTCCGGGTACCCCACGTTGGTCGGCAGCAGCGCCTCGGCGCAGTCGGGCGGCGGCTTTGGCGGCAGCAGCCACAGCAGCGGCAGTTCCGGGGGTGGGTATTCGGGCGGCAGCAGTCGCGGTGGCGGCAGTTATGGTGGGGGCTACGGCGGCGGCTACAGCAGCGGCCCGATTATCATTAACAGCGGCGGCTATGGGGGCGGGTATTACGGCGGCGGGGGCGGCCTGGGCATCGTGCCACTCCTTATTTTCGGTGTGGTGATTTTTATGGTGGTCGGCGGCCTGCGCCGCAGCATGAGCGGGGGCGGTGGTGGCCGCGGCATTGGCAACCTGCCCAACAGCGATCTCAGCGGCACCGCCCAGGCAGTCAGCGTGCAGATTCTTATGGCGCAGGGCGACGAGGTCAAGGCGGCGCTGCAACGGGTGGCCCAGGCTGGCGACCCCGACACCAACGCGGGCCTGGCACGCATGCTTCAGGAAGCCGCGCTGGTGGCCCTGCGCCACCCTGAACGCTGGGTATACGGCAACGTCGAGCGGGCGCAGGGCGCGGCGAGTGCTACCGACACTCAGGTGGGCAGCTGGGCCACCGAGGCGCGGGCCGCCTTTACCGAGCAGACCACCAGCAACTATCAGGACAACGACCCCAACAGCGGGTATGCCCACCATGATTACACCTATAAGAAAGACATCGGCGACCTGTATCTGGCCGTGACCATTGCGGTGGCCGCGCACTCGCTGAACAATCTGCCCCCCGCCGGAGCGACTAC
Organism: Deinococcus sp.; assembly: GCF_018260405.1. Taxonomy (GTDB): domain Bacteria; phylum Deinococcota; class Deinococci; order Deinococcales; family Deinococcaceae; genus Deinococcus. The sequence goes on along the minus strand of NZ_JAGLBG010000010.1, from coordinate 20,107 downwards.
CGCTGCCGAGGCCCGCGCCGCCCTGAGCGCCATCAGCAGCGTCAACCCCGACGACCTGATCCGCGCCGAGGTGATCTGGAGTCCCGATGCCGAGGGTGAATTCCTCTCGGAAGATGAGGCGATTCAGAAGTATCCGAAGCTCAGCAAGCTCTAGCCCGTTACAGTTCCGTCTGCCAGATATCTTGCACAGTCTCCCGCCTGCGGATCAACTGCCAGTCCTGGTTGTCCCACAGCACCTCGGCGGGGCGGGGACGGGTCAGGTAGGTGCTACTCATAGCTGCGCCGTAAGCTCCGGCCTCGGCAATGGCCAGCAGGTCGCCGCGTTCCGGCGTAGACAGGGTCACGTCACGGGCCAACAGGTCGCCACTTTCGCAGGCGGGGCCAGCGATGTCCCACACGTCTGTCTGTTTGCCTTCCCAGAGAGGCCTAACCGGATGCTCCGCGCCGTACATCATCGGGCGAATCAGTTCGGTCATTCCGGCGTCTACCAGGCAAAAGTTGCGCCCGGTGCGTTTGGTGCCCACCACCTGGGTCAGCAGTGTTCCCGCAGTGGCGACCAGATAGCGGCCCGGCTCTACCCACAACTCTGCGCCAAAGTGTTCGGCAGCGGCCCTGGCCTCATGCGCGATACCGTGCAGGTCGGCGTCCAGGCCCCAGCCGCCGCCCACGTCAAGCACCTGCACGCTTCCGGTTGTCGCCCGCAGTTCGGCCAGCCTTTCAAACGCCGCCGTGAAGTCGTTGGCGTCTCTAATCGCGCTGCCGATATGAACATGTAGCCCCAGAGCAGCGTGCCCGGCACTTTGCAAGGCCGCCAGCACCGCCGGGGCCTGTTCCAGTGTCACGCCGAATTTGCTGGCCTTTGACCCGGTGGCCAAGTGGTCATGCGTGCTGATGCTCAGCGCCGGATTGACCCTTACTAGCGCCCGTGAGCCGGGAGGCAGCAGCCCGACTTCCTCAGCGCGGTCAACGATAAAGGTCGCGCCCAGCCGTGCGCCCGTTGCGTACTCGCTGTCCGACTTGGCGGGGCCGTTGACCAGCAGGCGCTCGCCCGGCACGCCCAAATGTTCGGCCCGCGCCAGTTCGCCGGGGCTGACGCACTCGAAGCCCACGCCCGCCGCCGCCAGGCGCGTCAGCAGGTGCATGTTGGGGTTGGCCTTCATGGCGTAGAAGATCCTGGCCTGGGCAAAAGCGCTTTGCACCCGCCCCAGGGCGGCGTCCAGTTCGGCAGCGTCATAAACGTAGAGCGGCGTGCCGAAGCGTTTGGCAGCGGTCTGGAGCAAGTCGGCGGAGAGCATCGCTACGCACTCTAGAGGCTGGCGGCTGTTGCGGGGAAGAGCGTGGGGCAAACAAGGGCGCCTGGGTTATTCCGTAGTTTGTAAGAGCACTAGGCGGACACATCTGCGGACATATCTCACGTTTGGCCCGACATCATACCTGTTATGCTTGGGCGCTATGACTGCGCCTGCCACGATCTCTACCTCAGCCGTGACCCCGCCCCAGGGTGAGCGGGTGCTGTGCGCCATGTCGGGTGGCGTGGACAGCAGCGTGACCGCCTCGCTGCTCAAGGAACAGGGCTATCAGGTGATTGGCGCGATGATGCGGTTCTGGCCCGACGACAAGAAGCAAGACACCTTTGAAAGCTGCTGCTCGCCCGACGCTGCCTACGAGGCCCGCCGCGTGGCCGAGCAGGTGGGCGTGCCGTTTTACCTGCTGGACTACCGTGAGCAGTTTCAGCGGCACATCGTGGGGCCATTTATTGAGGAGTACGCGCATGGGCGCACGCCCAATCCCTGCGTGAATTGCAACACCAAAGTCAAGTTTGACGAACTGGTGAAAAAGGCCAGGATGCTGGGCTGCAAATATGTCGCCACCGGGCATTACGTCAAGCGGGTGGAAAATGAGCGCGGCGAGGTAGAGTTTCACCGGGGCGATGACCCGCGCAAAGACCAGACCTACTTTCTGTGGGGCACCCCCCGCGACGCGCTGCCTTACATCCTGTTTCCGGTAGGCGAACTGGAAAAGCCACGTGTGCGCGAAATCGCCGCCGAGCGTGGCCTGCTGACAGCGCAGAAGGCCGAGAGCCAGAACATCTGCTTTGTACCGGGTAAACTCTCTGATTTCGTGGCGACGCATTTGCCCCAGGCCACCGGAAAAATCCGCGAGATCAAAACCGGGGAAGTGGTGGGGGAGCATCTGGGTACGCAGTTTTACACGCTGGGTCAGAAAAAGGGTCTGGGCCTGTTCCAGACGCATAAGGTGCGGCATGTGGTTCACCTCGACCCCGCCAGCAACACCGTCTGGGTGGGCGATTACGAAGACTGCCTGTGGCCTGGGCTAAAGGCCGCAGCTGCCAATTACCTGATTGACCTAGCCGAGTTGCCGCGTGAACTGGATGTTCAGGTGCGCTACCGCACTACGCCCGTCAAGGCCCGCGTGATTCACGTTGACGAGCGCGGCTTTGAGCTTGAGTTTGCCGAGCCGCAGTTTGCCATAGCTCCGGGCCAGAGCGCGGTGCTGTACGCCGGGCCAAAGCTGCTGGGCGGCGGCCTGATTGAAGACCATGTGCGGGAATTGCCGCAGGGGTAGGGTGTCTGGTCTACTCTGGGCCTTGTTGCCGAAATTGCACGGCCCCCTGAACGGGGCGCGTTCCTGGGTTGTCTTTAGAGCAGTGTTCCGAATGATGGGCACGTCGGAACAACACCGCCGACCCCTTTATACGGATTCCGCTAAATTCCGCCACAGTCGGAAAATCGCCGTCTGTGGCTCTATACCGCGAAACCCGTATGCTGTTCCTACTCACATCCGCTCGGATTGATTCAGAACTGCACCGAATCAATCGGAATCCGTATTATTCTCCGTCCTGCTCTTTTTTTCACTCGTTCCACTCGGCCAAAAGAGGGTCAAAAGAGCACCGTCTTTTTGCAAAATGCTTTAAATCACCTCTCTATACGCCACACTCGAACTCCGGTTTTGCAGTTCCGACCTTAAATACTGCAAACGCGGGTGCTCCAGCCGGGGGTCGTTAGCCAGAATGTGCTTGGCCAGTTCCCGCGCCTGCACAATAATTTCTTCGTCGTTGGCAAGGTCGGCCAGCCGCAAGTCGGGAATGCCGCTCTGGCGGGTGCCGCGAATCTCGCCGGGGCCGCGCAGCTTGAGGTCGGCCTCGGCAATCACAAAGCCGTCGGTGCTGCCCTCGATGATTTTTAATCTCTTGCGGGTTTTCTGGCTGTGTTCGCCCGCAATCAACAGACAGTAACTCTGGTGCGCCCCGCGCCCGACCCGCCCGCGCAACTGGTGTAACTGCGCCAGGCCAAAGCGTTCGGCGTTCTCGATCACCATCACGGTAGCGTTCGGTACGTCCACGCCGACCTCGATAACGGTGGTGCTCACCAGAATGTCGAATTCCCGCGTCCGGAACCGCTCCATCACGTCATCCTTCTCGGCAGCCGCCATCTTGCCGTGCAGCAGGTCTATGCGGGCCTCGGGCAAAATCGTCTTCAAATCCTCGGCCAACTGGGTGGCGGCCAGCAGTTCCAGGTTCTCGTTTTCCTCGATGAGCGCGGTAACCGCATACGCCTGGCGCCCCTGGCGAATCTGGCCCATCACGAAGCCGTAAGCCTGCTGCCGGAAGTTGTCCTGAATCAGCTTGGTCTCGATAGGCGTGCGCCCCGGCGGCAACTCGTCGATAACACTGAGTTCCAGGTCGCCGTAAGCTGTCAGTGCCAGCGAACGCGGAATAGGCGTGGCCGACATCACCAGCACGTCGGGGCGACTCGCCAGCAGCCTGCGCCGCTGCTGCACGCCGAAGCGGTGTTCCTCGTCAACCACTGCCAGCCCCAGGTTGTCCCACTGCACATTTTCCTGAATAAGCGCCTGGGTGCCCACCACGATGTCTACGTCGCCCTCGGCAATCCGGGTTTGCATTTCCAGCTTGGTTTTCGGGGTCATGGCCCCAATCAGCAGGCCCACCCGCACGTCCAGCCCGCTCAGATACCCGCTGAGGCTGGCGTAGTGCTGCCGCGCCAGAATCTCGGTGGGGGCCATCAGCGCCCCCTGGTAGCCGTCGCGCACGGCCAGATACAGCGCACAGGCAGCTACGGCGGTTTTGCCGCTCCCCACGTCGCCCTGCACCAGCCGGGCCATTTGCTGGTCGCTACGCATGTCGTCGGTGATTTCCAGCAGGACGCGGCGCTGGGCGTTCGTGAAGCGGAAAGGCAGCGCGGCCTCAAAGGTGTTGATGTCGTCGCCACGCGCCTCAAAGCGTTTGCCTTGCAGCACAGCGTCTTCACCTTGCAGCAGCATCCGCAGTTCTAAAAACAGGTATTCGTCGAAGCGCAGGCGGTGATTGGCGCGGGCCAACTGCGCCTCGTCGGACGGAAAATGGATGCCCCACAACGCGTCGCCCAGGTCGGTCACGCTGTATTTTTTGCGCCAGTGCACCGGCAGATAATCGTCCAGCGGGGCCGAGCGCAAAGCGGCGTACGCGACCCTGCGTAAAAACTCCTGCGAAATCCCTTCCTTGCTGTCGTACACGCCTACAATTCGGCCTGTGCTCAGGCTTTCGCTGGCCTTGTCCACCGTTTCCAGGTGCTCTACGCCCAGCTGCACACTGCGCCCGAACTTCTTGACGCGGCCCGTCAGAACCAGCCTCGCGCCCTCGCGCAGCTGTTTTTCCACCCAGGGCTGGTTGAACCAGGTGGCCTTGACGCGCCCACCACTGGGTGTTTCCAGCACGATTTCGATAATCAGCATCCCCGGCTTGGGGCTGCGGCGGTGCTTACTGACCACCGTGCCCTGCACCGTGACTTTCTGGCCTTCTTCCACTTCCGAGAGGTCGGGCTGAGCGCGGCGATCCTCATGGCGGTGCGGGTAGGCGTGCAGCACGTCGCGCAGGGTGTGCAGGCCCAGCGTAGACAGTTTGCGGGCGCCGCCGGGGCCGGTGTCCAGCCGCTCCAGAGGGGCGTCTAGTGCCAGGCGTTCGCCGGGGGCGGGGGTAAGGGGGGCGACCCAGTGGGCGGTGGGCGGTGGGCGCTGCGCGGGTTTCTGGTCGTCACCCAGCAGCTTTAAGGCGCCGCGTAAAGCTTCGGCGCGGGCTTCGGTGTCCATCTCGCCGTAGCCTTGCAAGGCCTCACGCACCTTCGGAAAGGGGTTGGCTAACGGCCCGGCCAGCAACCTGTCTACGCCCCCCGCCACCACGCGGTTCTGGCAGCCGCCCGCCAGTTCAGCGGCGAGGGGCCGCCGCAACCTTTCTTGTAATTCCTGAACCGTCGCCATTACGCGTGCAGCATAACAGGACAAAGTCCGGTGGGATGTGGTCGCGGGAATAGTTTGGCGGGCGGCGCTCTCTGGATCACTGAACCCGGCAGATTCTCATTTGTCCGTTACCGGAGCAATCAGCCAGGTGATGGCCTGGGGGTCGTTGAGGGTCGTTAGCAGGGTTTTGCCGTTCCAGCTGCCCTGCTGAAATCCCAGCGAGGTGTCGTAGCGCGAAAGCACCTTGCGGGTCAGTACGTACAGCTGACCGTTCAGATCGAAGGTCAGGTCCCGGACACTGCTGAAGTTGGCAACGGTGACGGCGGTCGTGCGGGCCACGTCCCACAGCCGCAGAGGCTCGCTGCCGTTGCCGCTCGCCTCGTTGTCGCGCCAGGCCGCCAGCACCCTTCTGGACCCGCCCAGCCCGCTCCAGAGGCGGTCGACGCGGGCGCTGCCAAAGGCCACCTGGCTGTTGGTGCCTGAACTGGCGTCCGGCACTCCGGTGGCCTGAAGCGGGCGCACTCCGCTGTCGGTGGCGGCGTAGATCACCGACGGCGATCCGGCTACGGCGGCCAGATCGCGGATGCTCATGCTGGGCAGGGGATCGCCGACCACCGCGATCAGGTCCTGGGCCGGGTCGCCAGTGGGGGTACGCGGCGCGACCCGGATAACCTCGCTGCCTCCGCCCAGCGCCGGACGCGCCACGATGCCCACGTCTCCGAGAACCGCGATGCGGGTCGGCGGCGTGTCGTTGCCGGTGGGGCTGGCCGTTCTGGCACTCAAGTTGGCATACCAGATTAGGGTGCGGTTGACGTTGAACAGCGCCACCTTCTGGTTGCCCTGGCAGTCGCTCAGGGTCAGCAGGCGGTCCCCGGTGGGGCTGAGAACCGATTTGATCAGGCAGGGCGAGGGCGTATAGGCCACGTTGAGACTGTTAAACGGCTGCGGGTTGCTCAGGTTGGCGTCTAGCAGCTGCGCGGCGTTGGTGGTGGTCAAAATGGCGTTGCTGCCGCTGTTAAGGTTCAGCAGGCCCACGCCCTTGCCTGCGCCGTTAGGGTCGGTCGCCAGGGGAGTGGCCCTGGTAAAACGGGCTGTCACGGCCCCGTCGGGCGTCGCCAGTTGGTCGGCGTAGCCCAGGGTCTGTCCGCCGTCGGTAATCAGGCCCAGGCGCACGTCCAGCGCCGGTTCCTGGGTGCCGGTACAGCCGACCAGCAGCGTGCTCAGCAGCGCCGCTCCCAAAACGCGGCGGGAAAAGCGGAAAAGCGGTGAAACAGTCATGGTCGGCACCTCGGAATTCTTGAATTGGCGGAGGACTTCTGAATCGGGGGGCTGGGCCACGGGGTTGGGCCACGGGGCCGGGCCACGGGGCTTCACGGCGAAGTGGCTGGGCTGTTGAGGGGAAGTAGCGGCACGCTGGGGCCGTCCTGATTAAGCTGGAACAGGGGATACATCTGGCCCGGCAGCCCCACCGCCAGGCGGTATCTTTTGCGGGTCAGGTCTATTTCGGCCTGCATGATCCAGCAGCAGCGGTCAATGGTCAGCCCGATCACGGGGCCGAGGGGCTGGCGGTTTTGGCGCTGCCCGTTGACGTAGGTAAATGTCTGGCTCAGGCTGGCGGTCAGGTACGCGCCCGGTTTGGGGCCGTTGCCCAGCGCCACCCCCACCCGGAGCGGGTCGAGCGTCAGGGTGTCGTTGGCAATGTCTTTCGGGTAGGTGCCGTAGCGGATGCGCTGGTAACTCGCGTGGCCCGAAAGTGAGAAGCGTCCCTGCTGCCACGCCGCGTCTATGGTGGCCGCCGACAGTTCGGCGCGGGGCTGGTCTAGGCCCACAAGGTTGTAAGTCGCGGTGGTGCTCAGCTTCTGGCCGGGCCTTGTTGTGGTCAGTGCCCCTTTCAGGTAGGGCTGGGTAAATCCCTGGCGGCGCATATCGTAGTAGCCTCCGTACACCAGCTGCCAGTTGGTCGCCTTGCCCGCTTCCGTTCCCAGGTTAAAGGTCACGCTGCCGCTGTTTTTGTTTCCCGGAGCCTGATTGAGCAGCAGGTCGTGGGCCATACCCAGCGTGTAGCCGCGCCAAGTCACCGAGTGGTTGCCGGTCACGCGCGGCGACTTGAGGTAAAGCGTCTCATTGCCTGCAATGGTGACCGGATTTAGAACCGAATCGCGCGACGAGACGGCGCTGTAGGTTGTGGCAACGGCGGTGGAGCTTGAAGAATACACACTGGTGGCGGGCTGAGGGTCATACGTGCCCGACACGCTGAAAGAGTTGGTCCGGATGTCGTCGGTCACCGTGGCCTTGACAGTAATCGGTTGCAGGCCCCCGCTGGTGCGGGTATAGGCGCTGGTGGTCGTGAGGGTCAGGTTCGGATAGGGCCACGCGCTGGTGCGCCGGTAGTAGGCCGCCCGTTCAGGCTTGGCCGCAGAGTAGGGCGTTGCCGGAACCGCCGGGGTCGGGGACACATAGGTCAGTTTGCCGGAATCGGGATCGCCCGCCGTAAAACTGACTGAAGAAGTCTCCACGTTGCCGGTGGCCCAGTTGTAGTCGAGGGCATAGCTCATGTTCACCGGAGCGCGGTTAACCGAGCTGCCGACGGTCAGGTGCTCGTTGCGGTAACCCGCGCCGGGCGGAATAAAGCCGTCGCGCAGATACTTGACGTTGAAGGTCGCGCCGGGCAGCGGTCTGGCGGAGAGGTTCAGCGAAAGGGGCGCACTGAGGGTATACGACACCACGTCGAAGGCGAACGGGCTGGTGCCCTCGTTGCGAATGTAGTCCTGGCGCACCGTGAAGCTGTTGGTGGTCGCCCACGACTGGCTAAGCTGCGCGGCGGCGCTGAGCTGCACAGTTCTGGCCCCGGTGCCGTAATAGTGACCAGTAAAGTCGTTGGTCACCTGCAACTCGGCCTGTTTCCAGAGCTGGCGGGTATAGCCGATCTTGTGAATTTCTTCCAGGCGCGAGGTCGTGAAATTGAGTCCGGCGGCGCGGGCCTGGCGCGAGTTGGGGTTGCTGCCCGCAGTGTACGCTCCCACCTTGAAGTCGAAATCCAGGCTGACCGGGCCTACCGAAAACGGCTTGGGGTCCAGACCGAATTCCGGTTTCTTGAGCGGGTAATACAGCGCCGTGGTGGGTTCGGGGCCAAAGCGGTTGAGGTAGAACAGCGCCGCCGAGAACCGGGGGTACTCGACTTTGGCCGTGAAGTCGGCGTTGGTCAGGCCGTATTCCGGGTCGCGGGGCGACCGCCCGGTGTCCTTGCGGTTGACCCGCAGCGAGTAGGTCAGGTCGGTCACGGCCAGTTCGACCGGAACGCGGCCCCTGACGCTGAAGCTCAGGTCCTTGCCGTATTCCGGCGTTACGGGATTGCCAGAGCCTGTAGCTCCAAAGCCTGTGGTCAACGGCAGCGGCCTGGGCAGCATCAGCGCGTACAGGTCAAGGCGGTCGATCCAGTTGTTCGGGGCGTAATCGTGCAGCTCGACGCCGCCGCCCAGGCGCGGGCTGCGGTTCTGGTAGTAGCGCAGCATGGTGGTGCCCAGCACGCTGCTGCCGATGGCAAAGGGCAGGTCAGCCCCGGCCACATAGCCGTCTATGTTGTCCTTGCCCAGGCTCAGGCGGGGCTGGCGAGCCTTGGGATTCAGCGGCAACACCACCACCGGCAGGTACAGCACCGGGTGGTCGGCCAGCAGCAGCTGAGCGCGGTAGGCCACCAGCCGGTCGCCGGGATACAGCATGACCCGCTCGGCGCGGAAGGCGTAGTCGTTGGGGGTGCGGCCACAACGGGCACACGGCGTGAAATAGCTGTGGGTAGCCCGCAGTTGCCCCGGCACACGCTCGATTTCCGACCCGATAATTTCCAGGCTGCTGTCGCTGATCAGCACGTCCTGACCGGTCAGGGCCTCGCTCCCGACATCCACGACCAGATCGTCGCCGGTCAGGTTCTGGTTGTCTTTCGCCATGTGGTAGGTGGCGTGCCCGACCAGAGTCAGCGTGCGCCGGGTGCGGTTAAATTCCACACGCTGCGCCTTGACCACATCGTCGTCGACGTGCAGCTCGACATTGCGCCCCGTGATAATCACGATTTCCTGGTCGTCGACGCTCCGCATTTCCAGGGTATCCGCCGTGATGATCTTAACGGTTCGGGCCTGCGCCCAGCCCCCTGAAAGCAGCAGGCCGCCCACGGCTACGGCCAGCAGGCGCAGCGTTCCGGGCCGCCGTTTTACCCGTTGATGTTTCACCCGTTGATCCAGTTCAGCAGGGTCTGGGCTAGCAGGGTCTGGGTTGGCAAGGTCTGGGTTAGCAAGGTCTGGGTTAGCAAGGTCTGGGCCACGGGTTTCCTGGTGGTAAGAAGGGTGGTTGCACTGGACGCGGACACCATGAGCTGGGCGGTTTCAGGGCTGCTGAGCGGCCCCACATCGGCCAGCACCGCACCAGTAGGCCGGACGCCTGCCAGCACGCTGAGCACCGTACCAGGGTAATAGAAGCCCAGGATATGCAGGTGATCGTAGCCCTTGCGGGCCAGTCCCAGTGCCCCGTACTGCGAGAGGCCCACGCCGTGCCCCTGGCCGTTACCCTGCATCACCAGTGGATTCAGGCCGCTGATAACCACCCGGCTGCTGCCAGCGCCCAGCGAACGCACGAAACCGCCCGCCTCAGCCCCGCCCAGTTTGAAGGTGCCCGACGTGCCCACAAGGGTGATTTCCTGTGGCCTGCCCGAAGAAGAGACCCTGGTAATGCCCACACTTTGCAGCGCCCCGACCCGCGCCCCGTAACGCTCGGCAACGCTCTGCACCTGTCCCTGGGGAATCTCGAGCTTCCACATGGAACGCGGTCCCTCTAGCGAAAAGGGGTCGGGCTGCGCGGGCAGATACGGCAGGTTATTCATGCCCCAGACCTCGGTGGCGGAGGCCGTGTAGCCGCCCGAATCGCTGCTGAAGTAAGTGCTGGCCACCTTGCCCCGGAACGAAACAACCTGCCCGGCACTGGCCCGCACTGCCGCGTCAGTCTGGGGTTTTTCGGCCTCGACGCCGCCGTAGACCTGACAGCTTGCGTTGGCGCAGGTATCGTAGGCGAGCGCCGGATTGATCCGCGCCGCCACGTAGGTCCGGGCGATGATCGCCTGCGCCGAGAGCGCGGCCTTGGGCCAGCTCGCGGGCATCTCGGAGGCGACCACACCGCGCACATAATCATCTACATCGACCACGTTGATCGCCTGCACGCTCCCCCCCTGCGAGCGCAGCAGCAGCCCGCCCCGGTAGGTGGTTCCGGCGACCTTGACCGTGCTGCCCAGTGCCGGGGGGAGGTACAGGGTGCTGTTGCCCGCGTCCAGCCCGTTCAGGGTCAGGTGGCCGTTGCTGGCCAAGGCGACCTGCCAGGTGGTCGTGTTCAGCCCCGCCGCCTGTGGTGCGTCGGCCCCGACCGGCGACCGGGGGGCCAGGGCCGCCGCGCCTGTCACGGCAGCCACCGGCACCGGCACCTTGACCGTGACCTGCGGGCCAGAGACCAGCAGCACGCGAACATTCAGCCCCGCTGCCGACGAAAACGCCGCCGCCAGAGCAAGAGAGCAAGACACCTTGGAACAGACACGCAAAAGACCCATGAGCTAGTCGAGTATACGAACTGACTCTGCACGCGTCCTGACAGGTAGGTGAGAGCCAGGCACGCGGGGTGGGAAGGTGGCTGCGAATTGCGCCGGGGTTGCGGCACGTTTTGGAAAGCAGCCCTGTGACCACCAGACGGCAGAACCGGTGTCTTTCTGGTCACAACACGGATACGCGCTGCCGACTAAACCCGGTTATTTCAGATTCAAGCTAGAGCAGTTCTGTGAAGGATGGGCACGTCGGAACAACACCGTCGCCCCCTTCATTCTCCGTCCTGCTCTTTTTTTTCACTCGTTGCACTCGGCAAAAGGATGGTCAAAAGAGCACCATCTTTTTGCAAACTGCTCTAAGCGGATGCGAGAAGGCAAAATACGGCTTTCGTGGCGGGGCGGTACAGGTGGTGCCTCCTTAGCGGTAGGGCATCATGGTCACATGACCACGTCACCTTCAACGTCACCACTGAGGGCCGCTGCGCCGGGCCGTGTCTGGGCGCATGTCGGCCAGCCTTTTACCGAGCCGTATTTTGACCTCGTGGTGGTTGGTGCGGGGCGTATGGGAGCGGCCCTCACGCTGTACCTGCGCCAGCTATTGCCTCACCGGAGCGTACTGCTGATCGAGGAAGGCGGGCTGCCCAACGAGGAGGGCGCGACTATTCTGGCCCCCGGAATCTGGAGCACCCTGGATTTGCCCGTGGCCCAGCAGGAGCAGGCCCGCTGGACCAGGACGCAGCTTGAAACTGCTCTGGGAGACGTGCAGTGGCGGCCCCGTGCCCTGGCCGAATTGCACACCCAGGAAACGCCCGGCGCACGCCCGACCCGTGAAGCCCTGGCCGACTTCCCGGAAGCCCTGCACCTGATCAACCCTGAACAGCTGCCTTTTGCCCGACTAGACGGGTACGCCGCGACCTACCGCCCCGGCAATGTGGCGCTGAATGCTGCGCAGCAGGCCATAAAACTGGGGGCCAATCTGCTGCTCAATACCCGCGCCGTGCCTCTGCCTGCGGTGTCTGCCCAAACTGATTCAGGGTCAACGGGTTCGGGACTGGCCCGCCTGAAGCTCGAGCGCCTGACCGTGACCAACACCCACCAGATCGTGACGCACGAAACCCTGAATCTGCGGGCCGGAGTGACTGTGATCGCGGCGGGCGCTGCCGGGCCAGCGCTGGCCGAGCATCAGCTGGGGGTGCACACCGCGCATGGCCGGGCTTACCAGCAGTACCCCCGGCTAGAGCAGCCCAGCCGCGAAGACGCGCCCATACTGCGCACCGGGCCACTGACCCTGCGGCCCCAACATGGCGGCTACACGCTGATTCCGGCCCCACACCACCGCGACCCGCACGGCTACCAGCCCACCGCCGGGCACCTGACCGGGGTGCAGACGGGACTGCGGCGCGAACTCCTTGAGGATCTGGTGGCCCTGATGCCTGCTGTGCCCGCCCTGGCCGCCGAGGGCCTACAGGTGGGCCGCAGCCTCAGCGACCTGCCGGGAGCCTGGGTCAGCCTGCCGGGTGGCCGGGTGAACGGGTGGCCGCTCTGGGAAGAGCTGACACCAGAGGCTTTCTTGCTGCTCGGCGGCCCCTCCGCCGACACGCTTGGCCTCTGGGTGGCCCACGATCTGGCAGCAGAACTGGCTAGGCGGCAGGCAGCGGTGGGCGAACGCCAGCCGATGTGATAAACGGAGAACCGTGACCCGTTCCCGCAACCAGAAAAATGGCCAGAAGATGAGCCGGAAAATCAGATCTCGCTCGGGACAGCCGCCCAGGCAGCCTTCAGCACCGTCTCAGAGCAGGGCGGGGGAGAGCAGAACAGGAACCGGGATGAATTACGGCGACGTGCGCCCAGCGCTGCTTACCCCCGCCCTGGCGGGGTTGCACGCCCTGACTAAACCCGGCGTGCGCGGCTTTCCTGGGGTAGACCACGCGCAGGAGTTGCTGGCCCGCACGATGCGTAAAGACCGCGTGCAGGGCGACGTGCTTGATTTGAGCGCAGCGGGAGGTCTGCTCGCCAGTCTGCCGGGCGTGACCTTGCGTGCGGTCGAAGGCTCTGCGGCCGCACTCCGCGCCTTGCAACAGGCTGGACTGGACGCCGAGGCTGCCGCGCTGGGCACCGTGCTAGGCCGCTGGCCCACGCGGGCTCCCACCGTGGCGCTGATCCTGGCGGGCGACCGGGGCAATGCCTACGCGCAGGGTCAGGTCGCCTGGGCGCACGCCAACACGCCGCCCGGCGGCACGCTTTACCTGGCGGGCGACCGCGACAAGGGGTTCGACCGCTACGTGCGGGCGGCGGGCGCGGCCTTCGGCTCTGGCGAAACAGTGGCGCGGGACGGCGGAATGCGGGTGGCGCGGCTGGTGCGCCGTCCCGGGCCGACCCCGCCCATGCCCGAAGCCGAAACCTACGAGGAATGGGGCGTTAAGGTCGTGGGCCTGCCCGGAGTGTTCAGCGCCGCCCGCCCTGACAAGGCGACTGCTCTGCTGCTGGATGTACTGGGAAACCCCGACTGGAACGGCAAAACGGCCCTCGATTTGGGCTGCGGCACCGGGCTGATCGGTGCGTGGGCGGCCCGGCACGGCGCGGCGGTCACGCTGGTTGACGGAGACTTGCAAAGCGTGCGAAGTGCGGAGGCGACTCTGGCAGCCAACGGGCTGGCGGGCGAGTGCTTCCATTCGGATGTCGATGCGGCGCTGGGCGAGCGCACCTTCGACTTCATCCTGACCAATCCACCCTTTCATGTGGGGCGCGGCGTTGTGCTGGACGTGGCAAATGAGTTTATCGCGGCGGCGGGGCGGCGGCTGAAGCCCGGCGGCACCCTGTATCTGGTCGCCAACGATCCCCTGCCCTACGAGCAACCGCTCAGCGCCCTGGGCACCGTGCGTGAGTTGCGCCGGGAGCTGGGCTTCAAGGTGTTTGCAGTGAGCCGCACGTCACACGGCCCTGGCCCTCTTGGTTGACCAGTGTGTGAACTGACGCACATGACTCTTGCCGTGGTTACTGATTCGACCAGTGACCTGACGCCCGGAAGGTGCCCGCAACTACGGCGTGACCAGCGTGTCTCTCTACTTTAGATTCAATCGGAGCGGATGAGGGCAGGGGGCAAACGGGTTTCCGGGCGTGCAGCTGGCAATCCGGCGTCCTTACGGGTGGTCTGGTTGACCACTTCCAACAGAAAGAACCTGCTCCGGTCAATGGGGCAGGTTCTTTCTGGGAAAGTCGGTTTAGGAGGGCTGAACTTTAGAGCAGTTCTGTGAATGATGGGCACGTCGGAAAAACACTGCCGCCCCCTTCAGTCTACGTCCTGCTCTTTTTCTTCACTTGTTCCACTCGGCAAAAAGATGGTCAAAAGAGCGCCATCTTTTTGCAGAATGCTTTAGTTGTCGCGCTCGATCTGCACGCGGTAGCGGCCACCCTGCTGCTTGACTTCGAGGAGGGCGGTTTGCTGGCCGCGCTGCCACTCGCTGCGGATGTGGTTACCGTTCTGGCGGATGGTCACGAGGCGGTAGCCCTGCGAGCGCAACTGGTTGGCGTACTGCTCATGGGTGCGGGCCAGCGAGTCGGTGTTGATATCGACGTACACGCTCCACTGACCCTGGGTAGCCCAGGGGTAGGTGCCCTGAATTGGCTGCGTGGGGTACGTTGGAACGGGGTAGCCCTGGACGGGGTTGGGGCGCTGGGCGGGGCGGCCCTGCACAACGTTGTAGTACGCCGTGTCTGAAGTCCAGGTGTTCTGGGCGACGGGGGTGACCACGATGCTAAGCGCCTGGGCGAGCTGCTGCTGACCCTGCACGTTGACTGTGGCGAAGCCGCCCTGCTGGCTGCGGAAAGAGGCGATCTGATCCAGGTTCAGCGGCGTGGTACTTGCCAGCGCCAGCACCTTGTTCAGGCCGTAGGGCGCGGCGATGTCGAAGGTGAAGTTGTCGCGTGAATCGGGGAAGACCTTGGTGGTGTTGGCCTTGACGAAGTTCTGACCACCCGAGAGCTGGTTGGGCAGCACCAGATCAACTTTGCCCTGGGGGTCGACGTTGAACAGGTACACGTAAGCGTCCTGATCGACCGAGGTATACAGGTGGATGCGTTCGCCAGGAGCGTAGTTGGGCACCACGTTGCCGCTGGGGTCACGGTCAACCCACACCCGCACAGCGACATTGGTCTGCACGGGGTTAACGATGATGCTCTGGGCCGTGATGCGGGGCGTGGCACTGGCGCTGCCGATGAGGGCACTGGCGATCAGGGCAGTAGGGACGGTCAGCGAAAGTATCTTTTTCATGGGTCTAGCTTGCCCGCGTGTCTTGACGCTTGCCTGACCGGGCCGCTCAAGAACACATAGACTTTTCTCATGGCGGCCTCAAGGGTGTTCGGCCCCCTTTTTAAACGCTGGGGTCTTGAACGCTGGGGCCTGCACCCGGACGCAAAACGGCTGCACACGCAGGGCAACCGCAAAGTCGGAGACTGCATAACATTTGATAAGTAGCCAGTAAGCAGGCTGGCTATTTTTACTGTATCCATCGGCCAAATACTCTCGGCATGGCGAAGCGTGATTTTCAAACGAAAAGTTTCACTTTACATTTGAGGGACTTTGCGGTTGCCCTGCTGCACACGCACAGCGGTGACCTGTTAAGTACACTGCGTTTATCTTGTAGATAAACCGCGCGGAGCGCGTAGCAGAAGAAAGTACGTTGGAGCGGGAATGGAGAGGTTCCGGTGCTTTCCCGGAATCTCGCAATGTTAGGTTCAACGTACTTAGCGTGCATACAGACTTTGCTAAACCCCTAGGGTTCCTACCCGCCTCCGCTCGCCTTGAATCCAAAACGGCCCGATCCAACTGGAATTCGTATGAGCAGTTACAAATGCGAAGTGTAATATCTGTTACGTTGGGAATATCACCAACGCTTCAATAGGCGTAAAATCCTGCGGTGCCCACCGTCTCCACCCCCAACCTCACCCGCCTGCTAGACCCCGCCCCCGCCGGAAACCTGCTGCTGCTCCCGCAAATCGCCCGCGCCGCCCTGTTCGCTGCCTACCCCGGCCCCGCGCTGCTGCTGACTATCCCCGACAGGCTTCCCAGTTACGCCACTGCGGGCGCGTTTGGCGTGCCGGTCAGCGTTAATCCCGGCCTGCACGACTGGGACAGCAGGGCCGAACACATCGTGCTAGACGTGAACACGGCGCTTGATCTGTTTCCCCACCAGCCGGGAGAACACGCCCTGAGCCTAAAGGTGGGCGGCAGCTACCCCCGCGAAAGCCTGCTGGCCCAGCTGGAAAAGTTTGGCTACGAGCGCGGCGAGGAACCCGGCTTTGAAGTGAAGGGCGACACTCTGGAATTGAGGTTGGCCCCTGGCCTGGGACTGGCGCAAGGTGCCGAGGAAGGGCTGTGGGTGCGGGCCGAGTTCTTCGGCGACGAGCTTGATACCCTGCGCCTGCTGCAACCCGGCGAGGTGAGCGGCAAAAAGGTAGACGCCTTTACGCTGGAACCCACAGCCGACTACCTGACCGAAACCAAGTGGGACGCGACTCGGCTGGAGCTGCTGCCGGGGCGGGTTTTTCTGGATTCACCGGAGTTCTATGCCTCGTCGCTGGGCATCTTGACCGATACGCTGTGGCCCCGGCTGGAGGGGCGCGAGGTCACCAGCTTTGGCCGCTCGCCGCTGGAGTTGCCCGACCTGCACACCGGGCTGGAAACGCTACCCTTCTACCGCGCCCGCCTCGGCGACTTGGAACGCGATGTGGCCGAGTGGCGCGGCGCGGGTTACCGGGTGTTTGTGCTGGTGCGCCATGACCGCACGGCGGCGTATCTGGCTGATAAGTTGCTCAACTCGCCCGAAATCCCCTGGCTGACCCTGCCCCGGCTGGAACCTGGCGGCCTGGGCTTTTTGCGCTCGGCGGGCGAGGGCGGCTTTGTCATTCCCGAACACAAGACGGTGGTTATTACCGAAGACCTGATTTACGGCTTTCAGGGCGGCTCGGCGTTGCGGGGCAAGAAGCTGGCGGGGCGGCCCATTACCGACGCGCTGGGGCTGCATGTGGGCGATTTCATGATTCACCCGGAACACGGTATCGGGCAGTTTCTGGGCCTGGAGACGCGCAAGGTGCTGGGCGTCACCCGCGATTACCTCAACATTGAGTACCGGGGCGGCAGCCTGCTGAGCGTGCCGATTGAGCAACTGCCGGTGCTGCGCCGTCACCCCGGCACCACCGACGACCCGCCGCAACTAAGCAGCTTTGACAAGAAAGACTGGGCGCGGGCGAAGGAAAAAGCCCGTAAGAACGCCGAGGAGGTCGCCTCCAAGTTGCTGGTGCAGTACGCGGCGCGGCAGGTCACGCCGGGCACCGCCTTTGCACCGCAGCCCGAATGGGACACTCAGATTGAGGCCAATTTCAGCTTTGAGCTGACCAAAGACCAGGTCACGGCTCTCAAGGAAACCATGCGCGACCTGGAAAAACCCAACCCGGCTGACCGCCTGATTTCCGGCGACGTGGGTTTCGGCAAAACCGAGGTGGCGCTGCGGGCCGCCCACCGCGTCGTGGGACACGGCAAACAGGTGGCGATTCTGGTGCCGACCACGCTGCTGGCCGAGCAGCACGCCTCCACCTTCATGGAGCGCTTTAAGGGGCTGCCTGTACGGGTAGAGGGCCTCTCGCGCTTTACCACTCCGAGCCAGTCGCGGCAGATTCTGGCCGACCTCAAGGCGGGCCGGGTGGACATCCTGATTGGCACCCACCGCCTGCTGAGCGGCGACATAGAGTTCAGGGATCTGGGCCTGATTATCGTGGATGAGGAACACCGCTTTGGCGTGGGCCAGAAGGAAAAACTGCGTGCTCTGCGTGGCCTGCCCGCTATGGAAGGCGGCAAACTGGAAATGCCCGAAGGCGTCAAGGCGGTGGACACGCTGGCGCTCTCGGCCACGCCCATTCCGCGTACCCTCTACATGAGCATGGTGGGCCTGCGCGACATGAGCAGCATCCAGACGCCGCCCAGGGGCCGCAAACCCATTCAGACCATCCTGGCCCCGTTCGACCCCAGCACCGTGCGGCACGCAATACTGAGCGAAATTGAGCGCGGCGGCAAGGTCTTTTACATCCATGACCGCGTCGCCAGCATCAGCGCGCGCAGCCTGTATCTGCGCAACCTCGTGCCAGAGGCCCGCATTGGCGTGGCCCACGGGCGCATGAATGAGGAAGAACTGGAAGAAATCATGCTGGGCTTTGAGCAGGGCGCATTCGACGTACTGCTGGCGACCACTATTGTGGAAACCGGGCTAGACATTCCCGAGGCCAACACGATTCTGATTGAGCGCAGCGACCGCCTGGGCCTGGCGCAGCTTTATCAGCTTCGCGGACGCGTGGGGCGGCGGGCGCAAACCGCTTATGCCTACCTGTTTTTTCCGCCCCGCATGACCGAAAACGCGCAGCGGCGACTGTGGGCCATTGCCGACTTGCAAGACCTGGGGAGCGGGCACCTGCTGGCCGAAAAGGACATGGAAATTCGCGGCGTGGGCAACATTCTGGGCGAGGAGCAGCACGGGCATGTACAGGCCGTGAGCATTGACGTGTACACCGAACTGCTAGCCGAAGCGGTCGCCAGGCTCAAGGGCGAGAAGCTGGAAGCGCCCGTGAACGTGAGCATTGACCTGCCGATTAATGCCCGCCTAGCACCGGAGTATTTCGGCGCTGGTGACGGCCCCGAGAAAGCCGAGGAAGCCCGCATTGCCACCTACGGCAAGCTGTCCGAGGCGCGTACCTTGCAGGCCCTTAGCCGGGTAGAGCGCGACCTTCGCAAGAAATACGGCCCGCCCTCGCCCGAAGTGCAAAACTTTATAGACCTCGCCAAGCTGAGGCTGGTCGCCACTGCCAAGCGCGTGCTAAGCATTGGCGAAACTATTACGCAGCTACAGATTACCTTTGCCTACAAGTCGCTGGACTATGACGCGGCGGGCCTGAAAAAGTTCCCGCACAAGACCGAAGTCGTTACCTTCCCGCCCAGTGTGAAGCTGGAAAAACGGGGGATAAAGGTAGACGACTATGCCCGGATGCTCATTGATTTGCTGGGGTATTTTGGATAGTATAGTTTTGTCGGAGGCGTAAAAATGTCCGGATTTAAGTTTGATACCGATAAAATCATCCGTGAGATTCAACGGCAAGTCACTGCTAAGCAGGAGGAACTGCTTGCAAATCTCCGAAATGCTATTGAGGAACAATATTGCCCAACTCATGGTAAGTTCGCGGAGTTTGAAGGTATTGAAGGTGACTTGGGAAATCTAGATGGAGTACAACTAAGCTTTACATACTGCTGTGAAGATTTGAAGAAGAGCGTAGATGATACAGTAAAGTCCTTACAGGAGATAAACGCTTGACGGCTGATTTAGGTGTTCCTGCAAGGATTATTAGGGTAATGTTTGCGTGCCCATCTGATATAGATGAAGAATTAAAGATATTTTGTAACTGCTCAGCACGAGAAGTCGAGTTTGGGTAAGACGCCACGAAAAACGTCAACTAAGCCAGTCCAAATGGATAGACCCTGCTTCTGAAGGGTAGAGATGAAGCTGCGAATCCGGCAGAACGCCTGACCTCCGGACTCCGAGCGAAACCCACCCGAAACCTTGCGTTTCACACAGGCCATCCTGATGTCCCGTTCCGCCTGATTGTTGTCAAACGGCACATCAGCTCGCTCCAGGAAAAGCAGCATCGCTGCGCGGTGCTGCTGACACCGCAAGGCCAGGTTGCGCCCCGGAAGTTGTTTGGGTTTCCCACGTCGCTTTGGAACAGGTTCCTGCACTGGATTTGCTTCCAGGCCAGCGGCCACCAGTTCATCAAATCGCGTGTAGAACGCTGCTCTCTCCTCATCCGTCAGGATCGCGGTCTTCTGGGCATGGTAGACCTGCTGCAACGCCCGCCGCAGTTCACCGGCCCAGGGTTGCTGGTCATGCTCATCCAGTTTGCGCAGTTCACGCAGCAGGTGAGCATTGCACAGCGCATGTTCTCCAGGCAGACGGAAATAGGTGTTCCAGGCGTCGTGAACCACGACGCCCGTAAAGTCGGTCAACACGCCAGCCGCCTCGATAGCTGCGTAGCCGCGTTTCTCGTGCAGGGTATAGAGCGTTCCCCTGGCAAAACAGGCCACATGGAACCAGTTCAGTTTCCCATTCACCTTGGTACCCGTCTCGTCCGCATGAAGTACGGCTTGTTGCCTCAAGCCAGCTTTCAGGTGGTCCTCGAAGGGTTGGAGCCGCTCCGAAGCCAGATTGACGTTGAGGGCCACCGTACCATCACTGAGGGACG
>NZ_JAGLBG010000109.1 GCF_018260405.1 Deinococcus sp. | reverse complement strand
GCTCCAGCGATTGTGCGCCTGATGAAGAGGGCAGCATGGATACTCCGACGATATGGGCCTCAGACAGCCTCTAAGACGGACTGCCGATTGAACCGGGCAGTTCCAGATTCAATCCGATCGGAGGCGAGGAGAAACAACAGACTGACTTTGTGCAATGGTGCGGCAGTTCGTATGAGCGGAATCATTGAGCCAAAGCGAAGGCCCCTCGCCGGTCACCTGGCGGGGGCCTTCGCTTTTTGGCCGGGTCTCAGTCTTGACTGGCCTCAGCGCTCGCCGTAGACGTGAACGGCCACGTCCAGTTTGCTGACGCCGCCGCCGTAGTAGGTGCCGCGCACCGGGGAAACGTCGCTATACTCGCGCCCGTGCCCAATCTTGATGTGCTTTTCCTTGGCAAGGCAGTTGTTGGTCGGGTCGTAGCCTAGCCAGCCGTAGCCCGGAATCAGGGCCTCGACCCAGGCGTGGGTGGCTTCCGCGCCCACCATCTCGCCGCCGCTGTACAGGTAGCCGCTGACGTAGCGGGCCGGAACGCCCAGCGTCCGCAGGATGCCCAGCATGGCATGCGTAAAATCCTGACAGACCCCCCGGTTGAGCCGCGCGAATTCGGCGATAGTGGTGCGTACCGTGGTCGCTTTCGAGTCGTAGGTAAAGCGGCGGTACAGGTCGGTGTTTAGCTGTTCCAGAAAGGCGGGCAGGTCATCGTCTGGGCCGGGGCGGGTCACGCCAAAAATCTCGGGCCAGTCGCCTGCCGGAACGCGCGGGCAGGGCACCAGGAACTCGGTGTTCTGTGCCCGCGCTTCCCGCAATACGCTGAACGGAGCGGGCAGCGGCATGGTCACGGCGTGGGTATCGACGATGGCCTGCGCCTCGATCAGCAGGTGCGTGTGCGGCTCGTGAACATGCACCTGCTGCACGATGGCCCCGAAATAATCCTTGTGAGAAGTGATCTCGGCTTCGGGCGTCACGTTCAGGTGAAAGAGGCGCACCGTTTGGCGCACTTCCTGAATGGGGTTGAGGCGTACCTGATTAAAAGAGTCCCAGGCGGGCCTGGGGTAGTGGTATTCGGTAGTGTGCCTGATTTCACAGCGCATGGAAACAACCTCGTCGCGTGCAGAATGTCACGCTTTTGCTCCAGCATGTGCACACTGTCAAGACAACAGCAGGGCAAGCCCCCCTTGTGGCTGTGAAACGGGGCCTTAAGTACACTGCGTTTATCTTGTAGATAAACCGCGCGGAGCGCGTAGCAGAAGAAAGTGCGTTGGAGCGGGAATGGAGAGGTTCCGGCGCTTTCCCGGAATCCCGCAATGTTAGCTTCAACGCACTTAGTACGCCCACCGTCATTCCTGCTCGAAGTAGGCGTTGTGAATCGCCGCGCCGATTCGGTTGAAGTCACCGATCAGCACTTCCAGCGACGGGTCCTCGACTTTCAGGATGTCGTCGACCGTCAGGTACTGCAAGCGGGCCACCAGCCAGCGGGCCAGTCGCAGGATGTCAGGGTGCTGGCCGGGGTGCCACTGCTCGATCTGCTTGAGGGCGTCCTTAAGGTTCACGGCGCTGTACCGCACGCTGCGCGGGAAGAACTCGTCGAGCAGCAGGAAATCACCGATCAGATCAGGGTCGATGCCGCTATGCACCTGCTTGCGGTAAGCCTCGTAGGCGCTTAGACCCTTGAGCGCACTGACCCAGCGCTGTTCCTGCAAGGCGCGGGCGGTGGGATGGTCGCTGATATCGGCGTCGAGGCCCCGGAACCGGCCCCGCAGCACCCGCAGGGTATTGTCGCCGCGCTCCAGCATCTGCCCGGCCCGCATGAACGACCAGCCCTCGTCACGCGGCAGCGTAGCAAAGGCGATCCCGAAAAAGAACTGCGCCGAGTCGCGGGCATGAGCGCAGTACTCGAACAGGCCGTCGCGGTCAAGTACCGACTCGTTTTCAAAACACAGTTGCAGGTAGCTGCGGTTAACCGACTCCCACATCTCAGAGGGAATGCGGTCGCGCAGGCCACGGGCATTTTCGCGGGCGTAGCGCATACTGCTGGCAATGCTCGACGGGTTGTCGAGGTCAAAAGCCATCCACTGGCTGATGCTGCGGGCGTCTACCCGGCCATATTTGGCCCGCAGCGGGGCGTCTCCGCCCATAAGTTCCAGCAGCGGCTTCCAGTATTCCCGCGCGCGCCCGGCGTTTTCCAGCGTGGCGTAGTAGTTGACGTTCAGCAGCCGGGCGGTGTTCTCGGCCCGTTCCATGTAGCGCCCCGTCCAGTACAGGTTTTCGGCCAGTCGTGAAAGCAGCAGCATCAGCCTTCCCCCCCTTCGAGTTCTTCTTTTTCCAGTTCCTGCTGATACGAGTGCTGCACCTGGGCCTGTGGATCGCTCTGCGGCTGGCCCTGCGATTGGCTTTGTGATTGTCCCTGCGACTGGCCCTGCCATTGGCCTTGTCCCTGTCCTTGTCTTTGCCCTTGATTCTGGCTCTGGCCCTGAGACTCGTCCTGGCACTGGTCCTCTGCGCCCGACTGACTCGGCGGCTGGCTCTGTGAGTAGGCGGTGACCTGCGCCTGTTCGGTGGCGTGCAGCCGCGCCTGGCGCTCATAAGCTTCGCTCTCGGTGTCGGTGCGCCGCTGGGGGGGCTGCATGGGGCTGGTGCCTGGCGGCTTTGCCGTTTCATGTGCCGTATCGGGCGCCCTACGCCCGCCGATCGGTACCGCGCCGAAGCCGCCCTGGTACTGGTGCTGGCTTTGCAGTAGGGTGCCTGGAAGGTTTTGGTTCATGGTCATGGGCACGTTGTTGCCGTCGTGGTCGAGTACCCAGGTGTCCTTGCTGCCGCCCCCTTGCGAGGAATTAACCACCAGGCTGCCCCGGCGCAGCGCCACACGGGTCAGGCCGCCGGGCACGATAGTGGTGTTTTTCGGCCCGCACAGGATGTAAGGCCGCAGGTCAATGTGCGCCGGTTCAAACTGATTGCTGTCGGGGTAATAGGTCGGGTGGCGCGAGAGGCCCACCACCGGCTGCCCGATAAAGTCGCGCGGATTGGCCGCCACTTTCTTGACAAAGTCCGTGACCTCCTCGCGTGTGGCCGCCGGGCCGATCAACATGCCGTACCCGCCCGCCTCACCCACAGCCTTGATAACCAGTTCGGAAGCGTTGGCGAGCATGTATTCGAGGTGATCCGGATCCCAGCCCAGGAAGGTGGGCACGTTGTTCAAGATCGGTTCCTCGTTGAGGTAATAGCGGATCATCTCGGGCACATAGGCGTAGACCGCCTTATCGTCGGCGACCCCGGTGCCAATGGCGTTGGCGATCGCCACGCGGCCCTGGCGGTAGACCTCGACGATGCCCGCTACCCCCAGCGTACTGCTGCGCCTAAAGGTCAACGGGTCGAGGAAATCGTCGTCCACGCGGCGGTAGATCACGTCGACTTGCTGGCGCCCCCCGGTGCTGCGCATCCAGACGCGGCCCCCGTCGACAAACAGGTCGCGGCCCTCGACCAGTTGGACGCCCATCTGCTGGGCGAGGTAGGCGTGCTCGAAGTAGGCGCTGTTGTACATGCCCGGCGTCAGCACGACCACGGTGCCGTTCTCGCGGGGCGACATGCTTTGCAGCACGCCCAGCAGGGCATTGGTGTAGTGCTGCACGGGCCGCACGCCCTGGCCCTCGAACATTCCGGGGTAGATACGGGTCATGGCCTGGCGGTTGGCCAGCAGGTAAGACACGCCGCTGGGTGAGCGCAGGTTGTCTTCCAGCACTAGGTACTGCCCCTTCTCGTCGCGGATCAGGTCGGTGCCGACGATGTGGGTATAGATACCCTGCTGCACCTTGACGCCGTGAACCTCGCGCCGAAAGTGCGCCGAGGTGTAGACCAGTTCCGCCGGGATGACGCCGTCGGACAGAATCTGCGCCTCGCTGTAGATGTCGCGCAAAAAAGCGTTGAGCGCAGACACGCGCTGCTTGAGACCCTGCTCGACGATGGCCCACTCGGACGCGGCGATGATACGCGGCACCGGATCGAAGGGAAAGGTGCGCTCGGTGCCCTGCGAGTCGCCGTAGACTGTAAAGGTGATGCCCTGGTTACGGAACGCCATGTCCAGCAGCGCGTGCCTGCGGCTGAATTCCGCCGTGCCTAGGCGCTGAACGTACTCGGCGACCCCCTGATAGTGCGGTCTGACCTCCGCGCCCTGCGTGAACATCTCGTCGTAAAACTGACTGCCCGGTTCATACTTCATGGCGACCTTCCTTTCTTCGCATCCCTACGATGATTGGCCTTCAGCATAACGAATGCGGCACCACCCGTAAAAAAGCGCACAGACAAGCTGACGTGCAGGCGGGGGCAAGCGCGTAGAATGGCTTTCGTGCGGCCTTGTACGGGGAATCTGTATGTTGCCCGGTGCCGTTGCCTCCGCGTGGTGAGCAAGATTGCCCTACGACGTCGCCGAGTGGCATTCAAAACCCCTCGCCTGACTGGTGAGGGGAGAGTCTGAATAGAGCGGGTGGTCGTTGCGGGGGGCGGGTGTTCAGTGCGCCGTTTCCGGGGCCTGTGGGACTCGCAGCATCAGGCTGAGAACCAGTGCCCCGGCGACCAGGGCCAGCGCCAGGAAGCAGGCGCGGCGCAGGCCCTCGGCCAGTTCAAGGCCCCCGCCGTGGATGGCGGCCTGCCCGATCAGTAGCGCCATGACCGCCACGCCCAGCGCCCCGCCCATCTGCCGGGCGAACATGACGCCGCTGGTGACGGCCCCCAGTTCGCCCCGCGCCGCGCTCTGCTGGGCGGCCAGCAGCAGGGTGAGCATCGAAAAGCCCATGCCGGTGCCGACGAAAAACCCGATGACGCTGGTGACCCACAGCGGCGAATGCACCGTGAAGATCAGCGCGATGAACATGACCACCAGCACCGCGAAACCGAGTTGCGAGAGCCGGGCCAGCGGAATTTTTTTCATCAGCTGCGCCGCTGCGATGCTGGCCAGCGTCCAGCCGACCAGCATAGGGGTCAGGATCGCGCCCGCCGCCGTGGCGTCTCCGTGGGTCACGCCCTGGGCGTACAGCGGCAGGTAGGCGATGACGCCGAAGTAGGCCCCGCCCCCCAGAAAGTTGGCCCCGAAGGCCACCGCTGGAAGGCGTTGCTTCAGTGCCTGCATGGGCAGCAGCGGGTTGGGGTGGCGGCTTTCGACGACCATCGCTCCGGTCAGCACGGCCAGGCCGAGGCCCACCAGTGCCCACAGCTTCAGTTCCAGGCCCCAGATGGTCATGCCGCTGCCCACCGTGAACAGCGCGGTGCCCAGCCAGTCGAGTTGCGCGGCGCGGCGTTCGCCCGTTTCG
Organism: Deinococcus sp.; assembly: GCF_018260405.1. Classification (GTDB taxonomy): domain Bacteria; phylum Deinococcota; class Deinococci; order Deinococcales; family Deinococcaceae; genus Deinococcus. The sequence continues at coordinate 743 of NZ_JAGLBG010000109.1, read as the reverse complement.
CGCAGAAAACGCGATACCATGAAAAAGGCCGCCACTCCGAACGGCAGCGACACGTAAAAGGTCCAGCGCCACGACCACTGATCGGTCAGAAAGCCGCCCAGCAGCGGGCCGACCAGACCCGAGATGCCCCACACCCCACTGATAAACGACTGCACCCGCCCGCGCTCTTGCAAGGAGAACAGCTCGCCCACGATGGTCAGGCTGATGGTCAGCAGCGCCCCTGCGCCCAGACCTTGCAAGGCCCGCGCCCCGATTAGCCAACCCATGGACTGCGCCGCTCCGCACAGCGCCGACCCCACCAGGAACAGCACCAGGCCCGTCAGGTACAGCCGCTTGCGCCCCACGATGTCCGAGCCGCGCCCCCACAATGGGCTGCTGATCGTGCTAAACAGCATATAGATTGCAAAAGGCAGCGCGTAGTACGCCGAACCGTGTAGGTCTTTGATGACGCTGGGCATGGCCGTAGAAACCACGCTGGCCTCCATAGCATTGAGAAAAACCCCCAGAATCAGGCCGATGGTTGCGAGCTGGCGCGTTCGCAGTTGTGCTGAACTCAGGATAGGGGCCGGGTCAAGGTTCGGAGCAGTCATATCCATTAGGGTACACGCCCAGGCGCGGGGCACCGTGGCCGAGTGCCGGAAGCCAAGAGCGCATGTAGGGCGCATGTTAGAGGCTGTCTGAGGCCCATATCGTCGGAGTATCCATGCTGCCCTCTTCATCAGGCGCACAATCGCTGGAGCAGA
>NZ_JAGLBG010000108.1 GCF_018260405.1 Deinococcus sp. | reverse complement strand
TCCATTTGGACTGGCTTAGTTGACGTTTTTCGTGGCGTCTTACCCAAACTCGACTTCTCGTGCTGAGCAGTTACGAAGAGAGTTCACTTACACTCAACGTCCTAACGGCAAATCGCTTGTACTATCCACTACAACGATGGAAGTCGGGCCTACTGACCTTGCTAGGGGCATTGAATTAATGCCTCAAGAGACGGTGACCGCACTCAAGGAGTTGCACCCAGGAGGTTACATCTGGGCAATCCTGATGGATGATCGCATCAAGAAAGACCTCTACTGAGAAAGCCGTGCCCAGACAACAGAAACGCCTGCCTCCGAATAATAAGGAGCGGGCGTTTCGCCATTCTGTCCAACCATCCCGAACAAAGTGGCTATAAGGGGGTTCTACATAGGTTCTGGCATAGGTAGAGAGGGCTAGGTCATAGCCCGAGAGTAGCTGATCGTGGGAAAACTTCGTCTGGCACGACAAAACTGACCTTGTCAATCTCTCCCGGTGCGGATAGAGTAGGCACAGGTCGGCAGCGATAGGCGCAGCTGAAACCTTCGTCCAATACAGGAGAAAACCGTTATGACCACTGAGACCAGTGGTGTCCATGCCTCTACCCTGATGCAAGACACCTACTACACCACCGAAGAAGTCCGCCAGCAACTGAGAGTCGCTCACTCGACAGTACGGCGCTGGATGAGTCTGGGAAAACTGCGCTACCTGAAGATAGATGGAGCCGTTCGTATTCCTGCTTCTGCACTCGCTGAGCATCTGCGAGGCGGTGACCAATGAAAGCCCCCGACACTAGCAGTATCGGGGAACAGGGTCACGACCAGAGCGTACTCGTCCTCGCGCAGCCCGTACATACCCCGTCCACCAAGAGCAACATTCCTGCCTCCATCGAAATCAGTCAGTGGAACTGGTTCAAGCTCCTTTTCGGTCAACAAGAAGGCTGGGTGTACATTCTCACACTTGGTAAAGGCACAAAGCTAACCAGTCTGCCTCACCCACTCAACACGGACGAGAAAGACGGCGACTCCTTCTTATCCAGCCCAGACACCAACGCCTTCTGTGGCGTGGCCCTGCGGGAGGAGAAGGTCAATACAGCTAACACTGACCCGCCTACTAAACCCACCGACCTGCTGTGGCTGGACATGGACGCCAAGGAGCGCCACGAGGCACCAGACGGCGAAGACCTCAAGCATATCCCCGCCGATGAAGTCAAGACGCTGGTGGCCTCGCAGTACCACGCCTTCATGACGAAAAGCCGCGCCCAGAGCCTGATTCCGGTGGCAGTGCTGTACTCCGGTCATGGTTTGCAGGCATACTTCCGCGCTCCTCGTTTCCTGACAAAGGAGGAAACCGAAGCCGCTAACCGTGCATTGGTAGGGCGTTTCACTGAGTTCGGTGCTGACCCGAAGGTCTACAACTCTGGGCGCGTCCTGCGAGTACAGAACACCTACAACGTCAAGAATCCGGAGCGTCCTCTCAAGACTGAACTCTGGCATGAATCGGACGACTGCCTTGTTGAAGAACTGGTGGCGGAACTTATCAACGAAGGCCAGAGCATCAAAGCGCCAGCCGTTGAAGAAGCCGCGCCAGAACAGTCCTCGAAGCATCCAACTCAGCAGGAGCGAGGGCTGATTGACTGGTACAACAATCGGCATCACACCGACCAATACCTGCTGGGGCGAGGCTATAGGGCTGAAGGCGACGGACGTATGAGCAGCCCCTACACCGAAACGGGCAAGGACGTACTCCTACTCACAAACCAGAAAGGCGTCCAATGCGCGTACCTAAGCTACAAATGAAAGAAGGACACTGTGCTCGACAGTGTCCTTGTTGGTGGAGCCAAGCGGGATCGAACCGCTGACCTTCTGAATGCCATTCAGACGCGCTCCCAGCTGCGCCATGGCCCCACTTCTTCGCTTGCGCCTCTTTTCAAGGCTTAGCCAGATTAACAGGGCGCCAGCTTTCTGTCAAGCATTTCGGCCAGGGCAACCGCAAAGTCGGAGACTGCATAACATTTGATAAGTAGCCAGTAAGCAGGCTGGCTATTTTTACTGTATCCATCGGCCAAATACTCTCGGCATGGCGAAGCGTGATTTTCAAACGAAAAGTTTCACTTTACATTTGAGGGACTTTGCGGTTGCCCTGGCATTTCGGCGCAGGCGTTCGGAGGCGCAGGCGGCTGGGCCGCTCAGTTCACCCGGTCCAGAATCAGTGGCTGGGCGGCGGGCTGCGCCGGGCCAAACCCCAGGCCACCGCGCAAAAGCTCTAGCGCCCGCTCCAGGCCGCGCCCGCCACGGTGATAGAGGCGCATGACCGCTTCCCCAGACTGCACGGCGTCGCCCGGCTTTTTAAGCAGTTCGACCCCAACGCCGTGATCTATGGCCTCGCCCTTGCGTTCGCGCCCGCCGCCTAACACCAGCACGGCGCGGCCCACGCTCAGGGCGTCGATGCGCTGAAGGTAGCCCGCTTCGGGCGCGGTGATCTCGGCGCGGTCAGGGGCCACATCGAATCTGGCCGGGTCGTCCACGTAGCCCGCGTCGCCGCCCTGGGCAGCCACGAATTCGCGGAACTTGTGCAGGGCGTGGCCGTCTGCCAGGGTCTGCCGGGCGCGGGCTTCGGCCTGGGCGGGGTCTTCACCGTAGGCGCTCAGGGCCTCGGCGGCCAGCGCCACGCACAGTTCGGTCAGGTCGGCGGGGCCGTGACCGCGCAGGGTGTCCAGCGCCTCCAGCACTTCCAGACTGTTGCCCGCCATGCGGCCCAGCGGGGTGTCCATGTCGGTCAGCACGGCGCGGATCTGCCGCCCGGCGTGCGTGCCGATATCTACCATTGCGCGGGCCAGTTCGCGCCCGGCGCCCAGCGTACCCATGAAGGCCCCCGCCCCGACTTTCACGTCGAGCACGATGGTATGCGCCCCGGAAGCCAGTTTCTTACTCATGATGCTGCTGGCGATTAGCGGCAGGCTGTTAACGGTGGCGGTCACGTCACGCAGGGCATACAGTTTGCCGTCGGCGGGCGCGAGATTCTTGCTTTGTCCGACCAGGGCGAGGCCCACTTCACGGGCCTGTTTCAGAAACTGTGCCTCGGAAAGCTCCGCCGTCCAGCCTGGAATGCTTTCGAGCTTGTCAATGGTGCCCCCAGTGTGCGCCAGCCCACGCCCGCTCATCTTGGCGACCGTCAGGCCCAGCGCCGCCAGCATTGGCGTCAGGATCAGGCTGGTCTTGTCGCCCACGCCGCCGGTGCTGTGCTTGTCTACGGTGCGCGGCAGGTTGCCCAGGTTCATCTGCTCGCCGCTTCCGGCCATAACCAGGGTTAGGTCGGCGGTTTCCTGGAGGGTCATACCTTTTAGAAACACCGCCATGAGCCACGCGCTGACCTGATAGTCGGGCACGTGACCGTTGGTAAAGCCCAGCACAAGAGCTTCCAGCTCGGCGCGGGTGTGGGTGCCCCCGTCGCGTTTTTTCTGGATCAGGTCGGGAGTGTGAAGACTGAGAGTCATACGGCAGTTTAGACGCGGGCGCTAGTCTGAGGCCATGCTCGTTTCCTCCCGCACCCAGGATCTGCTTTCGCGTGAGCGGTCGCTGCTCTCCGACCTTCAGGCTTTTCTGGAGCTTCAGGGGGCGCCGCCCGAGGTGGTCGAGCACGCCCGTACCGCCATGGCGACCCTCGACGAGACTTTTCTGCTGGTGGTGGTGGGCGAATTCAACGCGGGTAAGAGCAGTTTCGTGAACGCGCTGCTAGGCGCAAAGGTGCTGCCCGAGGGTGTTACGCCGACCACCGACCGGATTTACGTGCTGGTGCATGGCGACACGCCCGGCCAGATGGAGCCGACCCGTGACCCTTTCGTGAGCCGCCTGACCTACCCGCTGCCCAGTCTGGAGGGGGTGGCACTGGTCGATACGCCCGGCACCAACGCCATTATCCGCCAGCATCAGGCGCTGACCGAGGGCTTTTTGCCGCGTGCCGACCTGGTGCTGTTTCTGACCAGTGCCGACCGTCCCTTCACCGAGTCCGAGCGGCAGTTCCTGAGCCTGGCCGCCCGCTGGGGCCGCAGCGTGATCATGGTGGTCAACAAGGCCGACCTGCTCGAAACGCCCGAACAGCGCGAGCAGGTCAAAGAGTTCGTGCAGGCCGGGGCGCGGGGCGTGCTGGGCTTGACGCCGCCCGTGGCACTGGTCAGTGCGCGGGCCGAACAGCGTAAGGCCCAGCAGGGCGGCGATCCGGGCTTTGGGGCGCTGCGGCTGCTGCTCTCGGCGCGGCTTTCCGAGACCGAGCGCACCCGCCTCAAACTCAGTTCGCCGCTGAATACGGCGGCAGAGTTGCTGGGCGGTGAGGAAGCGCGGGCCAGCGCGGCACGCACCACCCTGACCGAGGATTTGCGGGTGCTACAAGACCTCGAAGCCCAGAGCGAACACCACCGCGCAACCATGCTGGGCGAACTCGACGGGCAGCTTAACCGCGTGGGGCGTCTGCTGTCGGAATTTGAAGTGCGGGCCGACAAGTTCATTGACGAAAAATTACAGTTTCGCAACCTACGCAGCCTGATGAACAGCCGGGAACTGGAAGAAACGTTCCGGCGTGAGGCGGTGGGTGACCTGCCCGAAGCCCTCGACCGGCAGTTCGGCAGCATGATCGACCGCTTCGTCGAGTCTAATCTGCACTTCTGGGAGGACGTCCAGGCGTTCTTGATCCGCCGTCAGCCCAGCGGCGACGCGCAGGTGGCCCGCACCCGCTTTTCGTATGACCGCGCCGCGCTGCTCGAGGGCATCGGCGGCAGCGCCCGCGACCACCTGGCGGCGACCACCGAGCAGGAACTGGGGCGCCAGCTCTCCAAAGACGCCGAGAGCGCCATGCTGGGGGCCATCGGCGGGCTGGCGGGCGGGCTGCTGGGCGGCCTGAGCATCGGCGCGGTGATTGGGGCCACGGTGCTTGACTTCACGGGCGGCGTCGTGATCGGGCTAGCGCTGGGCAGCCTGGGGCTATTCGTACTGCCCAACAAGCGCTTGCAGGCGCACCGGCAGCTGCGCCAGAAGATCGGCGACCTGCGAGCGGCCCTAGAACAGATCGTGCGCCGCGAATACGAACGCGAGCAGCAGCGGGCCGACAGCCGTCTGAACGACGCGATCAGCCCGTATACCCGGTTTACCCAGCAAGAACAGGCCCGCTTGAACGACGCCGCTGTCCGCGCTGCTGAGTTGCGGGGTCGCCTGGAAGAGTTGCAGCAGGAAGTTAAGAACTTGGACTAGAGGGTTCCGGCTCTGCGCTTCTAGACCCCGCAGGCGGCGGCCTTCCAGACTGTGGCGCAATGGATTCGTTAACAGCTCGCCAATACACCGAGTCGCCAACTTCACGACCGAAATCCGGCTTGCTCGCACTCGCTCTGGCTGAACAGTACGGTCAGGCGGTCTTCTGCACTGCGAATTTCAGGTGAGCGCGTCCCCAGGTGTCAATGGCGTCAATAACAGTCTGAAGTTCAAGTCCCGCAGGACTAAGACTGTAGATGCTGCGGGCCAGTTTGCCGTGAGTATCTTCAGTGCGCTTGTGAATGATGTCGAGCGTTTCAAGGTGTTCTAGGCGCTGGGTCAACGTGGCACTATTGCAGCCGCCTACGGCACGGGCCAGTTCGTTAAAGCCTTTTTCGCCGTCTAGCAGAGAGCGCACAATATGCAAAACCCACTTTTCTTGCAACACCCCAATGGCCTGGTAAACCGGGCAAAAGCTGGGCTGATCAGTTGTCATACCCGGCACTCTACACCCCCCAACACAATTAAATCAGGACATGGATTACATCACTTGACTTTTTAAACTAGATTGCCTAGTGTTATGGGCATGACTACGACCATCAACAGACCCGCCAGCGTTACCGAAGCCATCGAAACCCGCCGGAGCATTCGCAAGTATGTTCAGGAACCCATGAATCAGGGCGACCTGCACGAAATCCTGCGTCTGGCGAGCCTCGCGCCGACTGCCAACAATGTGCAACCGACCCGCTTTGTGGTGGTGCAGGACAAGGCGCTGAAAGACAAACTGATGGAAGCGTCCTACAACCAGCAGCAGGTGAGCAACGCGCCCGCCGTGATCGTGGTCTACAGCGACATGGAAGACTTCCTGGGCAATGTCGAAGAAACCGTGCATCCTGGCATGGGAGCCGACCAGATCAAGGCCCGTGCCGAGGGTCTACGCCAGAACTTCATGAACCAGGACGTGGCCCAGCGCGGGCAGTGGGGACTGGCCCAGGCCAACATCACGTTCGGGTTCCTGATGCTCGCTGCCCGTGGCCTCGGCTACGATACCAACCCCATGCTTGGGTTCCAGCCGGAAAAGGTCCGTGAACTGCTTGGTCTGCCTGAACACGTGCAGTTCGCTGGCATCTTGCCCATCGGCCACCGCGCTGAAGAAGGCTTCCCCCACCACCGTCACAGCGTCGAGCGCATTACCAAGTTCATGTAATCCGCTTCTACAGCTTTCTCCAGAACAGGGCCGCTTCCAAGATGGAGGCGGTTTTTGCATTTCTCCGGGCGCCTCTG
>NZ_JAGLBG010000107.1 GCF_018260405.1 Deinococcus sp. | reverse complement strand
ACGCCTTCTGCCTTCACGCGCCGCAGCAGTTCGGGCGGCAGGCTCAGCGAGCGCACATATTTTTTCTCGCTGAGGTACGTCACACGCGGCGCTTCCTGAACAGTCGGCGCGGCGTCGGGGTCGGCATTGCGGCTGGTGCTGGTGCTGTCGCCCGCGCTGACCCGGTGCAGCACAACCTGCCCGACCACGCCCAGCAGACTGTAACTGAGCGCAAACAGCAGCAGCGCCCCGCCCCAGCTGCCCAGCGGCAAAAAGGTTTCGCGCAACCGGGGCAGCAGGCGGTCATAGCTGGCCCGCCGGAACACCCGCAGGTACACCAGCCAACCCCCGCTCAAAAGGCCCAGCCACAGCAGCCAGCGCCAGAGCGTGTGCCAGGAAGCCAGCAACGAAAAGAGCATGTCTGTGAACGTCTGCACCATAAAAACCCTCCCGCGACCGGGGCCGCAGCGACAGTTGAAGCGTGATGTGTAACTTACTCACACAGAGCAAAGGGGGCGTCCCTCTTTAGTTGCAGGGGTTAATTTGGAGCGGGCAGGAGATATACGGCAGTTCGTTTTGGGCGACGTGAGTTGCCCCTGCACATTTAGGCGGGTGATTTGGCACTCTACGCCAGACGTGCTATCTTCATCGGCGCATTGCTGGTGCAGCGCAGCGTGAACGCTTGAACCTGGTCAGGACCGGAAGGTAGCAGCCATAAGAGATGATTCGCGGGTGCCGTTGCTCCCCGGCAATGCTTTTTTTATGCCGTGCCTGGCAGCGCTTTAGCGGGTTTTGGGCAGCAGCACCAGCGCCTGCACTTCCCGCACCTTGGCCAGGTCGCGCAGCCGCTCGCCGTCGAGGTCGCCCGCCTGGGCCAACGCCTCGGCTTTTTTCTTGTCTATGGTGGCGACTTCCAGGGTGGCCGCGTCGCCAAAGACTTCCCGGAAGCGCTCCAGCGGATACTCGACCCGGCGCGTGACCTTCAGCACGGCGCGGTACAGGTCGGTTTCGGCCTCTTCGCCCGCTTCCAGGGCGGCCTTAACCTGCTTGCCCAGTTCCTCTTTTTCGGCCTCTAGGCCCAGCAGGGTATCGCGCAAAAGGGCGTAGCGTTCCAGCAGTTCCGACAGGGTGGGGGGCGTTTCCGGGTTGGTCACTCCCCTAGCTTAAGGCAGGCCGCTAACATACGGCCATGAACCACGACCCTATCCCGGAACTGCTGCCCGGAGAACTGAAGCGGCGCGTGCTGGACGCCATTCGGCGCGGGGCCAGCATGCAAGACATCGCCGACCTGAAAAACGCCGATGTCAGTACCCCCGAAGACGCCATCCGCGCCCTACAAGACGGCAACGCCCGCTTTTTCAGCGGGGAGGCGGGGCGTCCCGAACTGGGAGCCAACGAACGCCGCGCCCAGATCATGGGGCAGACGCCTTTTGCCGCCATTCTGGCCTGCTCAGACAGTCGCGTGCCGGTGGAACTGGTGTTCGACCAGGGCTTCGGGCAGCTGTTCGTGGTGCGCGTAGCAGGTAACGTGGTTGGGGAATCGGGGCTGGGCACGCTGGAATACGCCATCCGCCACCTCGACGTGCATCTGATCGTGGTCATGGGGCACGAGGGCTGCGGCGCGGTGGCTTCGGCGCTGCTGTCCCCCGAACAGATCGCTCTGGAACCGGAAAACCTGCAAAAGATCATCGCCCGCATTCGTCCCAGTGTCGAGCGTCTGCCACCAATCCGCGACAAGAAGGCCCGGATGCGCGAGGCGGTCATCAACAACGTGCGCCGTCAGGTCAACATCCTGCGCGAACAGAAAGTGATTATGGAAGCCGAGGCCAGCGGCCAGATTCGGGTGATCGGGGGCTTCTATGAGATCGGCTCGGGCGCGGTGGACTTTCTGATTGAGCCGGAGGACCTGAAGCCGTAAGCGTCGGCGGATTCAGGCCAGTGGACGCTGCTGGTACAAGTCCACGACCCGGCGGAGCAGTTGCAACCCTGTCGGCAGGCTGCTCAGCTGCACCCACTCTTCCAGGCGGTGGGCGTTGCCGCCCCGGTAGACCCCGAGCGTTAGCGCCGGAAGGCCATGCGGCACGGCGGCGTTGGCGTCGGTGCTGCTGGCGGCCAGTCTCAGGTCGCCTGGTCTCTGGTCGCCCAGCCGCGCCTCACGGGTCGCCAGCTGCGCCATTTCCAGCAGACGGCCCGAATTGAGGTCCCCGCCGGGGCGGTCTCCGACCTGTTCGAGCGTAACACTGACATCCGCTTTCTGGGCCGCCTTGAAAATCACGTCCTGGGCGCGGGCGGCAAGGTCTTCCAGAAGTTTGGCATCCAGCGAACGCAGATCGAGCAGCAGCTCGGCCCCGGCAGCGATAGAGTTGATGCTGTTGCCCCCCGAGGCCAGCCCGACGTTCAGGGTGGTGCGCGGCGTAGGCGGCAGGCGCAAGTCGTACAGGCCACTGATGGCCCGCCCCAGCGCGTGCAGCGCACTCGGCCCCTGGTCGCCCCAGGAATGTCCCCCCGGCCCAGCAAACACGGCGCGGTAACGCCGCACGCCCACGCCCTGCGTCACCGCTACCCCCAAATACCCGTCGATTGCCAGCAGCGCCCCGAGCGATTGGCGGTGCTGGGCCAGCAGATATTTTGCGCCGCGCAAATCGCCCAGACCTTCTTCACACACGTTGGCAGCTACCCACAGGGGCCGGGTCAGCAAGTCGGTGCACCCGCGCAGCTCACGCAAAAAGGCCGTAACGACCGCCAGACTGGCGCTGTTGTCCCCGACACCGGGGCCGATCAGCCGACCATTGTCCTCGCGCACCGTCACATCGGTTTCGAGCGGAAAAACCGTGTCCAGGTGCGCCAGAATCAGCAGGGCCGGGCGGCCCTCGGTACCCGGCGGAACGATCCGGGTCACCACGTTGCCGACCTCGTCTCTCTCGCAGCTGTACCCCAGCTCTTCCCAAAGTTCCGTAATCAGGGCTGCCCGGCGCGTTTCATCAAACGTTGGCGCAGAAGTCTGAGCGATACGCGACAGATAAGAAATGGGCATCGCGTGCGATTGTAACTGCCAGGACACCGCCAACGGAAGGCGACTGACCCGGCCAGCCGTAAAAAACCGCCCATAGGGGGCGGCCTTTACATTCAGAGGGCGGAAATTACGAGCGGAGCATCCGGCTGCCGATCGCGGCGGCGAGGCCCACCAGGCCAGCTTTAATCAGCGGATTGCCCAGGGCGCCGCCGGGCGCAAAGGCGGCTTCGAGCGGACTGGGCCCCTGGGGCTGCGGCTGGGCCTGAGCCACCTGGGTGTAGGCGTTTACGAGGTCGGTGTCGTCCTGGTGGTTGACAGCCTGCACGGGGTTCGCCGGACTCTGGACAATGGCGCTGCCCACCTGCTGGCGCTGCTCGGGCGACAGACCGCTGACGTAGTCCTTCAGAATCTGGTTGCGCTCCTCGGGCGAGGCGCTGCGCATGTAATCCTGAATATAAGCGGCGGCTTCCTGGGGGCTGACGACCCCATCACCGTTGGTGTCGCGGGGGTCGGCGGCGTTGGCCATTTGCTGGTGGCGGTCAGTCTGATCGAAGAACATGTCTTACCTCCTGAGGCTTAAAGTGCGTTTGTACTTTTATGCGCCTTTAACCCTAAAGAGGTGCGGCTTAAGGCGGGTGAGGGCACGCTTTATACGGTCTTATCCGTACCCGGCCCACATCCTCTGCGGCATGCTCTACAGTGGCCGTTATGCGCTCGCTCGTGCTGGTCGGTCACGGCTCTCACCTCAATGGGGATTCGGCCTCTGCGGTCTACCGGTACGCGGAACTGCTGCGGCAGCGCGGGCTTTTCGGTGAGGTCATCGAAAGTTACTGGAAAGAAGAACCCTCGCTGCGCCAGGTGCTCCGCACGACCAGTAGCACCGATGTCACGGTGATTCCCATGTTTATTTCGGAGGGCTATTTCACCGAAACCGTCATTCCACGCGAACTGGGTCTGGGCCACCAGGGGCCAGTGCCGCCCGGCGGGATCGCGCGGGTCATTGGCGGACACACGGTGCGCTATACCCTGCCCTACGGCGTGCATCCGGCCATGCAGCAGGTCATTCTGGAACGGGCACGCGAGGCCCTCCCGGAGTTCAGCGCCCAGGATACGGCCCTGATCGTGCTGGGCCACGGCACCACCCGCAACGAGAACAGCAACCGCGTCATCCATCAGAACGCGGCGGCGCTCCGTGAACTGGGACTGTTTGCCGAGGTACACGCCCTTTTTCTAGACGAGGAACCGAAGGTGACCGACTGGGCCAGCCGGATTCAGGCCCCGCGTATCATCGTGGTGCCCTTTTTTGCCTCCGAAGGCTGGCATACCCAGGAAACCATTCCCGAGGATCTGAACCTTTCGGGTCAACAGACCACCTTCACCGCCACGCCCCACGCCCCCCAGACGATCTACTACGCCGGGCCGGTCGGAACGCACCCAGCAGTGGCCCAGGTTATCTTCCAGATCGCTGAGGAAGCCAGCCAGCAAAGCAGTGGCGGCGACCTTGACCACACGCTGGTCGAGGCGTGGAATACCTTGGGTGAACGGGCCAGCCAGGGCCTGCGCGTGGGCGAGGTGCTGATCGTGCCCCACGGCAACCTGTACGAACTGCGCCACGTGCTCGACGAAGGCCGCGCCGCCAACGAACTGACCACCTACGTGACCCCCGAGGGGCTGCGTGACCGCATCCGTTTTGATGACAGCGGCACATACCGGCCTGTTAGGACTTTCCGGAACATGCCGAGGCACTGGCGGGCTGTGGTGGGCGCACACGACCTGCGCCGGGTTCTTCAGTACGTGTACCCCGCCGCCGTGGAAGAAACCCACGCCTACACCTGCCGCACGCTGCACTTCACGCCCTGGCCGACCACTGCCCGCCGTCAGACCGGGCTGTATGCCAGGGTGCAGAAGGTCAGCAGCGCCCAGGTCGAACAGGTGGCTGCAACCGTCTGTAGCCAGTGCCTGCGCAGCCGCCTGTGGGCCGCTGAACCCCTGACCCGCACCTTTCTGGAAGGGGTGCCGGGGGGCCTGCCCTGTGCCGAGGCCTGCACCTATCTGGTCGCCGCCGTGCGCGACTGGCAAAAGCAGCGTAAGCAGGAGGCAGGCACTTAGAGCAGTTGGCATGAAAGGCCACAAACAACGTGGTCTTTTATGCCGAGCGGGCGGGCAGGCCCCATACGAGTGCCTTTCTGACCAAGAAGCTGTTCTGGTCAAGAGGCCGTTTGGGATGGGTTCCCACAAATGGCGTAATTATGCAAGCTGCTCTAAACTCCTGCATTCACGCCCGTTCCATCACGCTTTCACGCCCGAGTGAGACAATAAACTGGATGACTGCCCCCGCCCCGACCCCTGTTCCCAGTCCGGCCAGACCCAAACGCCGCATTCCCCGAACGATCTGGGACCTGATTTTCACCCTGCTCATCCCAATTCTGATCCTGAATCCCAATCTGCTGGGCGAAGGCATCGGCATTTCCAGTCTGCTGGGCAGCGGTGAAGCTGGAAATATCCGTGCTTATCTGGTGGCGGCCCTCATTCCGGTGGCCTACGTCATGTGGGACATCCTGGTCAACCGCAATGTCAGCCCGGTGGCCCTGATCGGCGGGGCCGGGGCACTCATGAGCGGCGCACTGGCCTTCTGGTACGTGGACGGCTTCTGGTACGCCGTCAAGGACAGCGCCCGTTCCTATCTGACGGCAGTTCTGTTCCTCATCAGCGCGGGCACCCGTGTGCCGCTGTTCCGCATTTTTCTGGACGCCGCCAGCATCGGTGAAAACGACACCGACCGCGCCGCCACCCAGCAGGCCATGCGCGACCCTGGCATCCACCGGGGGCTGGTACTCGGAACCGTGGCCTTTGCCCTGATCGATCTGATCGGGGGGCTGGTCAACAGCGCGGTGAATTACGGGCGAGTCACAGCCAAGTTCGGCTCGGACGCCTTCAACCAGCAGATTGCCGAGGTGAACGCTGTCATGCGCGTGCCGGGCCTGCTGATTAGCCTGGCCGGAGTCGCCGCCGCCATCTGGTTCGTGCAGCGGGCGGTGAAGCAGCGTTACGGGGCCGAGGCCAGCCTGCTCGAACCGTCCAAACTGGCAGCAGCTATGCGCGAGCGGGGCGAACTGACCAGTTGAAGTTCTGCGGGTACTGTCCGGCACCAGCCCTGAATAGAGACCCGGGCCGCCTCAGCGCACGCTCAGTGTTAGACGTCCCAGTGTCAGATGCCACTGTGGAGCTCTGCACTGTGCGCCCGGCGTTTCTGGTAAGCCCCGGTCAGCAATTCCGCCACGTACTCCCTGATAAACGGCATGTCGCTTGCCTCGGCGGTTCTGATTTCCTCGTCGCGGTTATACGTCAGGCGCACGAAACTGGCGCTGTGGGCGGGGCTATGCTCGTCGAATTCCAGAATGAGGTACGACGGCAGGGTGCTGTCGAGCGGATTGCCCACGCTGCCACAGTTGATCAGCGGGCGGCCCTCGACATCCAGCAGCAGGGCCTCATGCATGTCCGCATACACCAGGGCATCGACGTGCTCCTTGAGGCCAAGCTGTGGCTGAGGCATGAACGCTTCCAGCTGATCGTTGAGGCTACTGTGCGGATACAGGCG
>NZ_JAGLBG010000106.1 GCF_018260405.1 Deinococcus sp. | reverse complement strand
TGCTCCAGCGATTGTGCGCCTGATGAAGAGGGCAGCATGGATACTCCGACGATATGGGCCTCAGACAGCCTCTAATACGAACTGCCATCTGTTTTGTTACCAACTCGCAACCACGCGGGGTGGCCAACTCCACGCCTGGAACCCGTTTCAGACGGATTTCTCTGGATTTCTTCTACTTTGGGTTATGAAACTGTCTGAACCATTGAGCCATGTACTTCAGGAATTAGTTCAGTCAGCGCCGTGACCAGGGCGTACCCTGCCCGCACCTGCACCTGTACCGGGCCGCCTGCCGTCTCATTGCTGACGGTCCAGCCACTGCCCAGTGGAATGTCGGCGTTTTCCAGCGGCCAGCGCACCCCGCTGAGGCTCAGGCCCGTCAGGTCCGAGCAGGCCACCACACTCAGGGTTAGCCCCGGCGCAAAATTCGCCTGAACCGCCGTTCCGGGTAGCAGCGGCCAGGCCCACTCGTCGCCGCTGGTCAGCATGACCCCCAGGCCTTCCCGAGCCAGCCGCAGGCCGCCGAGCAGCAGCGCCGCCGTATGGTCGAAGCGTCCACCAAAAGCCCCAATAAAGACCAGTTCGGTGCAGCCGCGCCCACGGGCAATTCGCACTGCCAGCTCGGCGTCAGTTTCATTCTTGGCAGTGGGGTGCACCTCACGCGGCGCGTCCAGATGCACTCCAGCCGACGAATCGAAGTCACCGACCCAGACATCAACCTTTACTTTCAGGGCCTCGGCGTGCCGCGCTCCGCCGTCGGCAGCCACGACCAGCCGGGGCTGCGGCAAAAGCGAAAGGGCAGGCGTCATGCTCAGACGCCCACCCACCAGAATCCAGGCGGTCACTGGAACAGTTTAAAACGGAAACGGCTCAGGGAGAAAACCATGTAATACGGATTCCGATTGATTTGGTGCAGTTCCGAATCAATCCGAGCGGATGCGAGTAGGAACAACATACGGGTTTCGCGGTATGGAGCCGCAGGCGGTGTCTTCCCGACTGTGGCGGAATTTAGCGGAATCCGTATAGCGTGCATCCGAAAAACATTATGCTCAGTGGCTCTTGGCTCCAGTCACCCGGCAGGTACTTAGAGCAGTTCTCCGAATGATGGGCACGTCGGAAAAACACCGCCCCCTTCATTCTACGTCCTGCTCTTTTTTCACTCGCTCCACTCGGCAAAAAGAGGGTAAAAACAGCATCATCTTTTTGCAAAATGCTCTAAGTCTCGGTGTACTTCTACCGCCAGTTCCTTAGTGATAATAATTGGCCGGAATAGTCGCACTAAGTTTCTGCACGGCGTCGTTAAGCATCGCGGCGACAGCCTTGTCCATTCCCGAATTCTTACTGCCTCCGAGACTCAGACCGGCGAAATTCAGGCTACCTGAAGTGCCACTGCTTTTTCCCTCGACCTGGGTCGTGCCAATGATGCGGCTACTCTTGATATCGAAGATACGCAGGGTAGCCGTTACCCGCTGTTCTTTACTTCCCATACAGATCCCAAACAGGCAAGCGCTGCCGCTTGAAGCGTCTTCACCAAAGGACGTCACCAGTCCCGAAACCATGACATCTGCCCCCACAACCTGGCTTCCGGCGTCGGCCCCCTGTAGCATCCCTTCTTGCATCCCTGCGGCGAGTTGGGCCCGTTCATAGATAGCGAAGCGGCCTGTCTGCATCAAGGCGTTTGTCAGAGCGTCGGCAAGCTGATCGCCATTGCAACTGTAAGAAGCACATTTAAAGCCGCCTACAACAATATGAACCTGAGGAACTACGGGCGGCGGCGTAAAAGGAGCTGGGGCAGATTGCGCCTGTACTGGAGCAGCAGTTTGAGCAGTCGCAGTGCCTTGGGCATAAGCGGTACTGAGGAGCAGCGCTACGGGAATAAAAAGTAGTTTTTTCATAAGTTTTTCTCCTGAACCGGGTTAACGAACTGAGATTTCATTGCCAGTCATACCGCTTACCGACAGACCGAGCGTTTCGAGCAGGGAGGCAAGATCGGCAGTCGAACCTTCAATGCTGACTTCTAGCAGGGCACCACCAGAATCCACCGCCCGGATCACGGCACTGCTTGCGCCCTTAGCCTTAAGCTGCTTGGCGATCAGATTGACCTTGGCAAAATCAGTCGGCGTCAAAATCCGCACGACAAAGGCCCGCTGAGCCACAGCGGTGTGTCCTTGCAGCACCTGGTTCAGCAGGCCGGGTAACTTTTGCCCCGCCTGACGACCTACATTCATGAGAGCTGTCTTGCCCGCAATAGCATCGGTCAGGCCCACACCGCTTCCCTGAAAGGCTTCGCTAAAGACCGTCTGTGCGCTGGCCAAATCAATAACTTTGACTTCCAGACGGGCGGTATAGCCACGCATACTGCCTGCCACCGTGCCATACTCCTCGGCAAAAGCTTCGCCAGTCACCAGATAATCAGCGCCCAGACGGCTTTTGAGATCAGGAATTGCACTGAGGTCTTCACCACGCAGCAGGTTGCGCTCGGCGTTACGCTGCTGCGTTCCCGGATCGACCACCCTGTAGCCTGCCTGAATAAGTGAGCGCATGACCTCGGTTTCGGCAGCGGGATCTGGCACAGGACGGCGAAGAATGGCTTCAGGAATCAGAACGGTAAAACGGGCCTGCGCCACCTGAGGAGCGAGGGCCGTTTGTATAGAGGTGGACACTAGCGGCTGAGCCTGAGCGGGTAAGGCCAGCAGAGCCAGTGAGAGGGCCAGTAAGATTCGACGAGTCATGAGTAGTCTCCTAAAAAATAATGAGGAACTTTTACGCCTCTCATTAAATAAAGCCTTGCTCTCCAGAATCAACCCCCCCCCATGTGTAAACCCGATTCAGATGACTTAGCTATGGCATATATACGTTCTCAGCAGCCGACTCTGTAAAGCCGTTTCAAAGCTGCTGACGCTCCTCAGTCAGTAGTGCCCAGCGCGGTCATCCGGCACCGTCTGCACCCGCGCCAGATCGATCTGTAAGCGTAGCGTTGCGCCGACCACGCCCGCTTCCCGCGCACTCAGGTTCAGGGTCAGCGGCCCGAGCAGGTGCGCCACAGTCACGCTCTCCCCTGTTTCGGTGGGCTGGCGGGCCAGAACCGGGTAAGCCTCGCCCACGCCGAGTTCGGCGGCCTGCTCGGGTACCAGCAGCGCCCTGCCGCCGGGCTGGGGCAACACGTTTAGCCAGCCCAGAAACGCCGCGACCCACGCCGTGGCGGGCCGGGTAAAGACTTCCCGCGCGGCTCCCTGCTGCACCAGTTCCCCCGAGCGCATGACCGCCACACGGTCTGCCAGCGCCAGGGCTTCCCGCTGGTCGTGGGTGACGATCAGAACCCCTGCGGCGACCTGGGTAAACAGCGCCCGCAGGTCGGCACGCAGCTCGCCCCGCAGTTTTTCGTCCAGATGACTGAGGGGTTCGTCAAGCAGCAGCAGCGGCGAGCGCGTCGCCAGGGCGCGGGCCAGCGCGACCCGCTGCTGTTGCCCGCCCGAGAGCTGGGCCGGTTTGCGGCTGGCCAGTTCCTCCAGGCCCACCAGCCGCAACGTTTCCAGCGCAGTAGCCCCGGCCCGCAACCGGGATTGGCCGCGCCTGCTGGGGCCGTAAGCCACGTTCTCCAGCACGGTCAGGTGAGGAAACAGGGCGTAGTCCTGAAAGACCAGCCCCACGTTCCTTGCCTCGGGGAGCAGGCGCGTCACGTCCCGCCCGCCGATTTCGATGCGCCCGGCATCCGGCCTTTCCAGGCCCGCGATGCAGCGCAGCACGGTGCTTTTGCCGCAGCCCGACGGCCCCAGCAGCGCCAGGGTCTGCCCGGCGGCCACTTCAAGCGACACTTCACGGGCGGCCTGCACGGCCCCAAACTGCTTGGAAAGGGCTTCCGTCTGTAGGGCGGGGGGCACCTCCAGATGCGGCGTCACGTGACCTCACCTTCCCCGCCGTCCAGCACCGTGAAGGCCGTGACCGAGAGCAGCAGCAGCAGGGTCGCCAGAGCGCAGGCTTCGCCCAGATTGCGCTCACCGGGACGGCCCAGGCGCTCGTACAGCCCGGTGCTGAGGGTGGCCCACTCGGGACGGGTCAGCACCAGGGTCGCGCCGAACTCGCCCAGCACGGTCGCCAGCGCCAGCGCCGCACCGCCGCGTAAGGCAGGCCGCACCAGCGGCAGCGTGACGGTGCGCCAGGCTCCCAGCGGCGAGGCCCCCAGGGTGCGGGCCGCTTCGAGCAGGCGGGGCGGCAGGGCACGCAGCGCGGGCAACAAAGAGCGCACCACCAGCGGCAGCGCCAGCAGCACGTAGGCGGCGATCAGCATGGGCAGCGTGGCGGCCAGCTCCGGGTAGGCCAGCAGGTAGCCCACCGCGAGACTCACGGGCGAAACCATCAGCGGCAGCAGCGAAACCAGGTCCAGCAGACGTGAGCGGGCCAGCCACGCCCCCAGCGCGTACAGCCCGCCGAGCAGCGTGGCCCCCGTTACAGCCATGAGGCCAAAGCGCAGCGTGTTGCCCAGCAGCAGCGGCGTTTGTTCGTCTTGCAGCAGGCCGCGCCAGTACAGCAGGGTCAGGCCACCGTGACCCAGCAGGCCGCGCAGGGCCACCGCCAGCAGCGGCGCAAAGCAGAGCAGCACCGTTAGGGCGCAAAGAAACAGCAGCGCCCACAGCGCGCCTCCCCGGGGCCGGGGCAACCCCGCAGCAGCCACACCGACCCCCCCCTGACCCAGGCGGGTATACAGCCAGGTCGCCGCCAGTGTTAGGGCCAGTTGCCCCACGATCAGGGCGCTGGCTTCCGACAGGCGCAGTTGCAGGGCAGTCAGGGTGTATATCTCGACTTCCAGCGTGGCGTAGGCTTCGCCGCCCAGTGCCAGCGGCAGCCCAAAGCTGAGCGCCGAGTACAAGAACACCAGCACGAACCCCGCCGCCAGCCCCGGCAGTGCCAGCGGCAGCGCCACGTCCAGTGCGGCCCGCCAGCGGCCAGCCCCCAGCGTCCGCGCCGCGCCCAGCAGACCAGGCGACACCCGAGAAAATCCCCCGTAGGCCAGGCGAATCATGACCGGCAGGTTGAAAAAGAGGTTGCCCCACAGCAGAAGCGCGGGCGTTTCGCTGAGGTCTAGCCCCAGCAGCAGCGTCAGCCAGCCGTGCGGCCCGGCAAGGGCACTTAGGCCCAGCACCGCCACCAGGGTCGGCGTGACGAAAGGCAGCAGCAGCAGGCGTAGAAACAGCCCTTTGCCCGGCCAGTCGTAGCGCGAGAGCAAGTAGGCCAGCGGCGCCCCCAGCAGCAGCGCCAGCACAGCGGTTCCTGTCGCCTGAAGCAGTGTCCAGCCCAGACGACCCAGAAAATACGGGTCGCGCCAGATGCCGAAATTCACGCCGCCTTCAAGCAGGGTGCGGCCCAGCGGAAGCGCCAGCAGCAGCGCCGTGAACACCAGTGCGGGCAGCGCCAGCAGCCAGCCGCCAAGTCTGGAGCGGTCTTCTGGAACAGCGCGCCGTCGCCCGAACATTCCTGCCGATTGTACGTGTCCGAACCCGAACAGAATGCCAGCCGCTCTCCCAAACACACGAAAAGGGCCATGAAAACACGGAAACGCTGGCTCATGGCCCACAAGTTGGGCGGCTTATTTCATGCTGCTGATGTACGCCGACACGTCGAGAAGGTCCTGATCAGTCAGCGGGTGCAGGGCGATCCGCATGGCCTCGGGCGCGATCAGGCCGCCGAAGCCGGGCGAATCACGGAATTCGTGCAAGACAGAGTTGGCGTACTTTGGCGACAGGTTGGTAATACTGGCGATATCGTTGTCTGCCACCCCGCGCCCACCCGCGCCGTGACAGACCGCGCAGGCGATCACGTTGCGGGCCGCGTCTCCGCCCTGAAAGAGTTTTTCGCCCCGGCTGCGGGCGGTAGCGTCGGCTTTCCAGGCCGGGCCAACGGGCTGCGCGGCAAAGTAGGCGCTGAGGTCGGCTACGTCCTGGTCAGACAGTTTCGCGGCGACCTTCTGCATCACCGGGCTGGGGCGCAGCTTGGCCCGGAAGACCGTCAGCTGAAACTGGGTATAGCTCGGAATCTGCCCGGCCAGCCCCGGCACACCTTCTTTGCTGCTGGCCCCGCCCGCACCGTGGCACCCGGCGCAGCCCTGTGCGGCCAGCTGCTGCCCATGCTGAAGGTTGGGGGCAGCGAACTTCAGTTGCAGCGGATTGCCTGCCGGAGCCGCCGGGCTGCCAACCGGAGCGGGCGGTTTGACCGGCGCGGCCAGCGGGAGGGGCGCAGCGGCCGGAGCCTGCGCCCCCGCCAAAGTGGTACTGGCCGCCGTACCAGCGACTACCAGTGAGACAAAACACCAGAACATGAGGCGGGAAGCGGTCATACGGTCCTCCGGAACAGCAGCGGAAAGCGGGCGAGGTGTGAACTGTACCTGCCTCCAACTATAGAGACTGAAGCGGCTGGAGTGCCTGGGGTGGCTGTGCCTCCCCCCAGCCTTTAGCGTGCCCGCAAAACGTTACTGACCCAGGCATCGACCAGAGCCTGCGGGTTGGCGCTCAGGCTACCTTTGACCGCTGGCAGCTGGGGTTCCTGGGCAAACTTGAACACCGGGTCAAGTTTTGTGCCGCTCACCGAGGGGTAAATCCACATG
>NZ_JAGLBG010000105.1:1046-6785 GCF_018260405.1 Deinococcus sp. | reverse complement strand
CGAGGAAGGCCGCGTCAATGAGACGCTGGCGGCCCAGCGGCTGGGGGTCAAACCCTTTCCTGCCAAGAAAGCCCTGGAAGTGGCCCGGCGCCTCAACGAAACCAAGATCCGCGCTCACCTGAGCCGGATTCTGGAAGCCGACCTGGCGATGAAACGTGGGCTGGATGCTGGCGTGGCCCTCGAACGACTGATCCTGCAACTCAGTGTCTGAATTCGCGGCGCGGTATAGACTTGAATAAGATTCGATCTGATAAATTGCACCAAGTTCAAAAGAGCAGCTGACAGGTCACGAACCTGCGGTCTTCAAAGGAGTCATTATGGATTTCACCCTGTCCGACGAACAGCGTCAACTGCAACAACTGGCCCGCGACTTTACCCGCAAGGAAATCATTCCGATTGCTGCTGAGTACGACCAGAAGGAAGAATTACCCTGGCAGGTGGTCGAGAAGGCCTTCGAAGTGGGCCTGCTAAATGTTGCCATTCCCGAACACGCGGGTGGCCTGGGGCTGGGCATGCTCGACGAATGCCTGATCGGTGAGGAAATCGGCTACGGCTGCATGGGGATTTATACCGTGCTGATGGCTTCCGAACTGGGCCTGACCCCCATTCTGGTCGGCGGCACCGAGGAACAGCAGAAGCGCTTTTGCCAGCCGATGACCGAGAAGGCCGGGCTGTACGCCTTTGCCCTCAGCGAACCCAACAACGGCTCGGACGCGGCGGCGATGCACACCATGGCCGTGCTGGACGGCGACGAGTGGGTGCTCAACGGCACCAAGATGTGGATTTCCAACGGCGGCATGGCTGAGTGGACGGTCGTTTTTGCCACCACCGACCGCCAGGGCGGGCACCGCGCCACCGTCGCACTGGTCGTTCCCAAGGACGCGCCGGGCTTTACCTACAACAAGATCAAGCACAAGATGGGCCAGCGGGCCAGTCTGACCAGCGAACTGGTGTTCGAGAACGTGCGCGTGCCCAAAGAGAACCAGCTCGGCGGCCTGGGCGACGGCTTCAAGATCGCCATGAAAACCCTGGACAAGACCCGTATTCCGGTGGCCGCCGGGTCGGTGGGTCTGGCCCGCCGCGCCATGGAAGAAAGCATCAAGTACGCCAAGGAACGTGCCGCTTTCGGCAAGCCGATTGCCGAGTTCCAGGCGATTCAGTTCAAGCTGGCCGAGATGGCGATGGGCATCGAAACGGGCCGCCTGATGTACCAGAAGGCCGCGTGGCTGGTCGATCAGCACCAGCCGCACGGCTTCGAGAGCGCGATTGCCAAGGCGTACTGCTCGGAAATGGCTTTCGACGCCGCCAATGAGGCGATTCAGGTCCACGGCGGTTACGGCTACGTAGGCGAGTACCCGGTGGAAAAACTGCTGCGCGACGTGAAGCTCAACCAGATTTACGAGGGCACCAACGAGATTCAGCGCGTGGTCATCAGCCGCAACCTGCTGAAGTAAACCAGCACTGAAAATTAAGCTCAGTAGGAACCGCCGCTCTCCCTTTGCAGAGCGGCGGCTCCTACTGGTTATCAGCTCAGAAAATGCGCGGGTTCGGTTCGATATCGAGCGTATTGGCAAAGTCGGTTTCGTCGGCCCAGACCTTCATATGGGTCAGGCGGGCGCTGCCGAAGGTGGTCGAGAAGGCGACATCGGAAGCGTCCCGGCCCTGACCAATCAGAATGCGGCCCGCACGCGGCTTGTTGTGCCGGGCATCGAAGGTGCGCCACTGGCCATCGATAAACGCCTCGAACCAGGCGTGAAAATCCATCGGTACGGGGTCAGGAACGATGTCGATGTCCGGCATATAGCCACATACGTAGCGGGCCGGAATATTCAGTGCCCGGCAAAATGCCACGCCCATGTGTGCAAAGTCGCGGCACACCCCCCGCCCGCTGTCCAGTGCCTGCTTGGCCGTAGTTGTGGAATTGGAGCCGTACCCGTACACGCAGGTGTCGTAGAGGAAATCACAGACGGCCTGCACCTGCGCCCACCCCCCCTGAATGTAGCCGAAACGGTCCCAGGCCTCGGCGCTGACCAGATCGCTATCGACATACCGGCTGGGCAACAGGTACTGAATGGTTTCGCTGGGCAGATCCTCGACCAGGGTTTTGGGCAGGTCAGGCAGCACCGGATCGGGGTTACGCGTAATCTCAGCGATCAGGTCGTGGCCGATGGTCAGGGTGCCCGGCTGGGCCAGCAGCCGCCAGACGATGTTGCCGTGCCCGTCCTGGTAAGTGTGGATGCCTTGCGCCGCTTCCAGAGGCCGCTGATCGATAATGCGCTGGCGCGTACCGGTCAGTTCCAGGCGCTCACGGGGCTGCACCACGAAAAGCATGGGGGTGGTATAGGGGACCTCGAAGGTCAGTGAAAACCCTGCACGAATACGGAGTGGTCGTTCAAATGTTACGGAGCTGGAGTCGTGCTGGGCCATACCCCAGTTTGCCGCGTATCGGGGCAGGATGTCTGTAGCCTGACTAAACCTTTGGCCTCAGAGCCTGAGTATTTGAACGTCAATTCCAGAAACATCTGCAATTTGTACAAAAAATTTGTAACTCTCTGCACGATCTTGCGAAATTCCAGGCAGGTTTGACCGATCAGTGAGAAGTTCAGTCTCAGGACTGCTCCCGTGTTCCTCGTACCCCGCAAACTACCTTCCGGCGGGACAACCTTTCTTCGAGCCGCCCCATCTGGCTCACCAGTGTGGCTGTTCGTCCAGACGGGGATCGCCGCCTCTTTCGTGTCCAGCGGTCAACCGTGCCGGGGCAAGCGGACCGGATAGGCCAGGGTGCCCTCATAAATGGCGCGTCCGACGATGGCCCCCTCAATGCGTTCCTGCTGGAGCAGTTGCACGTCGTCGGTACTGGCGACGCCGCCCCCCACGATCAGGGTATTGGTCCACAGCGTCCGCACCTGCCGCATCAGGTCGCGGTCAAGGCCCCTGAGGGTGCCGTCACGGGTCACGTCGGTGAAGATCAGGGTCTCCAGGCCCGCGTCGGCCAGTTGCGGGGTCAATTCGGCCACCTGCACCCCACTGCCCTGGGCCCAGCCGTGCGTGGCGACCTCCAGCCCCTTGGCGTCCAGGCTGACCACCACCCGCTCGGGGCCGTGCGCGTCAATCAGTTCCCTGACCAGTTGCGGCTGCTTGACCGCCGCCGTGCCGATCACCACCCGCTCGACGCCCACTTTCAACAGGGCCTCTGCGGCCTGCCGACTGCGAATGCCGCCGCCAACTTCTACCCGGACGTGCAGTTCACGGACGATCTGCTCGATGATCTGCCGGTTTTCGCCCCGGCCCGTGGCGGCGTCGAGGTCGACCAGGTGCACCAGCCCGGCCCCGAGTCCGGCCCAGTGACGGGCCGCTTCCAGCGGGGAAGTGAAGTACACCGTCTCGCGCTCCGGGTCGCCCTCATACAGCCGAACCGCCCGGCCCGACTGAATATCGACGCAGGGAATGATGAGGGGCACAGGCAAAGCAGAGGCGGGCACGGGCGAAGTCATGACCGCAGGATAACCGGGGCGCGGCTGGCTCACCGCCGGACAGAGCAGTTCAGCGTGCAGACCAGGCAGGCTAGACTGAGGCCGTTGTGCGAATCGGACTTGTCACCGCCACTTACCTGCCCTCCAAGAACGGGGTCGCCACCAGCACCGCCTTGTTTGCCCGTGGACTGCGTGAGCGTGGGCACGATGTGCGGGTCTTCGCGCCGCGCCACCCGCAGCAGACCGGCCCCGAGCAAGGGATTTACCGCCTGAACAGCAGTTTTGCCGGAGCGCGGGCCATCGGTGCGCCCGCCGACTACCCGCTGATGCTGGCCCCCGGGCCACTGCTGACCGCCAAGCTGCCGCTGCAAGACCTGGACGTGCTGCACACCATGCACCCCTTTTTGGCCGGGCAACTTGCACTGCGCTGGTCGCGGCTGCTCGGTATTCCACTGGTCTATACGGCACACACGCAGTACGAGCAGTACCTGCACTACGCGCCGATACCAGTGTCGCTTAGCCGGGCCGTCATCCGCCCGCATGTGGCTGCCTTTGCCCGCCGGGCCGATCAGGTGCTGGCACCGGGCCGCGCGATGGTCGAGATGCTGCGGGTCTTTGGGTTTACCGGGGAGGTGCAGCTTTTTCCGAACCCTGTCGACCTGACCGCCTTCGCGCAGGCCGACGGCGCTTCCTTCCGGCGTGAATATGGTGTTCCCGCCGCTGCGCCGCTGGTGATGTACCTGGGCCGCCTTGCGGCCGAGAAGAACCTGGAAGTGATGCTGCACGCTTTCCGGGTAGCCAGTGCCAGCCGCCCCGACATGAGACTGCTGGTGGTCGGTGACGGCCCTGGCAAAGCCGCTGCCCAGGCCGCTGCGCCGGAAGGCGTGACCTTCACGGGATCAGTGCCGTATACCCGCGTGGCCGACGCCCTGAGCGCCGCCGACGTGTTTATCACAGCCAGTACCTCTGAAGTGCTGCCTATGAGCATGATCGAGGCTCTGGCGGGCGCTACGCCGCTGGTCGCGGCCCAGAGTCCGGCGGCCCTTGACCTGATTACCGAGGGCGTCAACGGAACGGTTCGTGAGGCGACCGCACAGGCCCTGGGCGAAGGTCTAATGGAAATCCTCGCCCCAGAGCGCCTGAGCACCATGCAAGCGGCGGCCAGAGCCAGTGCCCGGCAATACGACCTCATCAAACGGGCAGCCGCCCTGGAAGCGGTCTACACCTCGGTTATCGCCCAGCGCACTCGCCAGAGCTGAAGGCCAGAGCACGGCCAGGAGGCCGCTGCCGCAGCAACAAAAAACCCAGCACCTGGCTGGGTCTTTCAGTTGGAACTTGTTGTGGTGCCGAGGATGGGATTTGAACCCACACACCCGAAGGCGCTAGTCCCTGAAACTAGTGCGTCTACCAATTCCGCCACCTCGGCACGTGGTTCTGGCTCAGGCGCTTTTACGCTTGGCCGCGTTTCAGGCTCAGTTAATTTACTCAGTTGGAGGGCATCTGTCAATAGGGGCAGCGCGAATGGGGTGTAACTCAATTTTGCGAGATACCAGAAATGGCGCTGGTCACCCGCCCCCACCACTCGCCGTGCACCTCTGCGAGTCCACGCCGCGAAACCTGTATCGGTGCCATAGCAAAACAGGACCCCCACTAAGGGAGTCCTATTTGCCTTCTCGTTCCACTCGGGGTAGAAGTGAGTCATACTTTCTACCCGGCCTGTACCCACTGTTCGCCAGGCCTGCGAATGACCAGGCGCCTGACTCGACTGACCTAGATTTGGCTTATCGAGCGCTTACTTGACGAGGCCGAGTTTACGCACTTCGTCGCGCTCTTCTTCAAGTTCCTTGGCCGTGGCGTCCATCTTGGCACGGCTAAAGTCATCGACGGGCAGGTTCTGCACGATAGTATACTTGCCGTCCTTGACGGTCACGGGGAAGCCGTAGATCAGGCCTTCGGGGATGCCGTAGCTGCCGTCCGAGGGAATGCCCATGCTGATCCATTCGCCTTCAGGGGTGCCAAGCGCCCAGTCGTGCATATGGTCAATGGCCGCGCTGGCCGCCGAAGCCGCGCTGCTAGCCCCACGCGCCTCGATGATGGCCGCGCCGCGCTTGGCGACGGTGGGAATGTACTCGTTCTCGTACCAGCTGCGCTCCACCTGGCCCAGGGCGTCCTGGCCGTCTACCTTGGTCTGCGAGAGGTCGGGGTACTGGGTCGAGGAGTGGTTGCCCCAGATGGTCAGGTTCTTGATGCTGCTCACGGGCTTGCC
>NZ_JAGLBG010000105.1:0-1036 GCF_018260405.1 Deinococcus sp. | reverse complement strand
TGCGAGAGGTCGGGGTACTGGGTCGAGGAGTGGTTGCCCCAGATGGTCAGGTTCTTGATGCTGCTCACGGGCTTGCCCGTCTTTTCGGCCAGCTGAGAGATGGCGCGGTTGTGGTCCAGACGCACCATAGCCGTGAAGCAGCGGGGGTCGAGGTCGGGCGCGTTCTGCTGGGCGATCAGGGCGTTGGTGTTGGCGGGGTTGCCCACGACCAGCACCTTAACGTCACGCTTGGCGACCTTGTTGAGGGCCTCGCCCTGCGGCTTAAAGATGCCGCCGTTGGCTCCGAGCAGATCACCGCGTTCCATACCGGCCTTGCGGGGCATGGCGCCTACCAGCAGGGCGTAGTCGGCATCCTTGAAAGCGACCATCGGGTCGTCGCTGGTCACCACATCGGCCAGCAGCGGGAAGGCGCAGTCGCGCAGCTCCATGACCACGCCGCTGAGCGCCTTGAGCGCGGGGGTGATTTCGAGCAGTTGCAAAATCACGGGCTGGTCGGCCCCCAGCATATCGCCAGCGGCGATGCGGAAAAGCAGGCTGTAGCCGATCTGTCCGGCAGCGCCAGTTACGGCCACGCGAACGGGTTGTTTCGTCGTCATAGTGTTTCCTCCGTGGGAATTGGTTTTACGCCCCACAATATCGCGAAGCGGGGGCCGGGCGCAGGGGCGTTCCTGCAACGGGGACAAGCTCGGGCAGCGGGGCCGGGCCGCTCAGAGGCCCAGACGAGCGTAGATAGTGTCCACGTGGCGCAGATACCACTGCAACTCGAAGGCCGCGTCCAGTTCTGCGTCGCTCAGCGGATTGGCGGGGTCGGCCCTCAGCAAGTCGCGCAGGCCCTCACCGGTCTCCCAGGATTTAAGGGCGCTGCGCTGCACCAGCGTGTAGGCGTCCTCGCGCATCATGCCTTTTTCGTCGATCAGGGCGTGCAGCACCCGCTGACTAAAGACCAGACCGCCCAGGTCGTTCATGTTTTTCAGCATGCGCTCGGGAAACACCACCAGGTCACGCAGCACCCCGGTCAGGCGGCGGGTGGCGTAGC
>NZ_JAGLBG010000104.1 GCF_018260405.1 Deinococcus sp. | reverse complement strand
AGAATTTGGGGCGCTCGCTGCCTTCATAGTGCTGTTGCCAAGGCCTGATTGTGAGATGCTCATGGTGGCCCCGAATGCTGCCGTAGTGGGGGGAGCACTTTTATAAGCCTTAATGACCATGCCGTTGGTTCCACCGCCTACCAGAATGTCAGGATTGTAGGTTGTTCCACCATAACGGCCCGTAAATTGCGCCCAGTCACCATAATCGGCAGTTGAAGAACCTACTGCATCTAAATCACTGGCCGCTAACAGGACATTGTTCACAGATTGCGGGAAAGTAATCGTGACTGTATTGGTTCCTGTACTGTTGACTCGCGTCACAAAAGCTTGATCGAATGGTTGAATACTACTATTGACGGCCCGCACTTCATACCAGGAACCAAAGTTGGCAAAACTTGAAGAGTATCCGGGTATGGATAAACCTGTACCAGTGGTAGCCAGCGTTGCTGATAGGTTCAACCCTTTGTCAGAAACAATAGATTGCGAGCCTGTCCCGCTGACACCCGTATTCTTCGACCAATCAATTTTATCGCAGGCGCTTGGCCAGGTTGCGCTGTACGCCGAAGGAGCAACAAAGGGGGTCTGAGCAGTAGCCCATGAAAGCGCGGTGCTAACAATAAGCACCAGACTGGTAAGACACTTCTTTCGTTTCATGTAGTAACCTTATCTATAGAGAGTAGGAAAGTGACTAGAGGGAGCCACTACTCAGCGCCCTAGAGTACAGAAGGTAGGTGCAGATAGAAGACGTCGGCTCTAGTCCTGTATTTCTGCTAGGATAAGGTCAACAAGCTGACACCTAAAGTATGCCTTACGCTCGGCCCTTGCGTCTAGCCTTGGTGTAGATCTTTGGCGTACTCTATCAGTTTCAGTGTGGGTAGACTTGTGTCGCGTGCCCTGGCGGCCTGACAAACTTTATGAGAAAGGCTCATAGTGGATTCCGGGGAGCTGAGGCGAGCAATAAAGACAGGAGTGGGCCAAGAAGAGACTGACCGCGTCGGCGCAGCTTGTGCATGGCCTGGAAGAGTCCAAGATAAAGCGGTCACCATCGGTGCGAGATTCCCCGGTATGGGCGCAGCCATGAGCGGACGTACACCTTCAATGGTGTTGACATGAACCTCGTTGGTGCCGTCCCTATCGTCGTCGCGAGCATACTCACCGTCACCTTGATTCACGGTGACGTGTCCACGACCCCACTCCGTCAATCGGTTGTAGCTGGAGTATTCATCGGTGTTGACCAGAGTAGATGGGGTGATAGCAGCGGTCATAAGCGGTTGTATGGTGCGTTGCTCAACGTTGTCACAGAGGTGGAGAACGAATTTCCCACCGCGTTCAATCATGCCCAATACAGGCGGTTTATCGCAGGCAGCACTGCCGCGTCCTCGTTTGGCGTTCAGGCTTCGTTTACGAGCAGCTCGGCCGTTTTTTTAACGAGTGCTGACTGACCCTTGTGTCCAGCGACGATGTACACCTCACCGATTTCGACCGTTCCGGAGAGTTGGGGCGTGTCGCTGCGTTCGACCACACCCTGTCTGAGTATACGAGTCATGTCCTGTACGTCGTTTTCGTTCAATCCCAGTTCTTGGGCAATTTGGCTGTTACTGAGATTCAAGCCCATCAGGTACAAGCACCCGGCCCACTGACGCCAGGGTTGATGATGGCCTGCGAACACCGTTCCTGTCAGGTCATTAAACTTGCGCTGGCGGTGCAGACAGCGGTACCACTGTCTGCACCGCTGAGTGTCATCGCGGCCTTGCTTGGTGAAGTACGGATTGGCACAGTGTGAACACTGCACGCCATTTGGCCATCTCAGCTCGCGAACCACGGAGCAGCACTTTTCGTCGTCCAGAAGACGAATGAGGTTCAACACAGCTTCTATTTTACTGGACGCCCCTTAGCTCCCCGGAGTCCGTGTTGAGCCTTTGTGAAATGCTCTAAGGACGCTGCACTTAGTCAAGCCTGATACCCCTAAGCGCAGGCCAGTGCCCGGTCACGCTTGGCAATTTGGGCCTCACGGGTCAGGTGCCAGCGGCTCAGGTCAGCGGCAGCTTCGCGGATAATTGCTTCGGCGTGAGGGCGGGCGGCCTGGCGGCTGGCGAGGTTGTTCGTCACGATGCCGGTCAGGTCGTCGAGGTTGTACAGGTAAGCCCCCGCGACTCCGGCGATGTCCGGGTTCAGGATGCGCGGCACGCTGATGTCGATCAGGAACATGGGACGCCCCGGGCGCCGGGCTAGGGCCGAGTGCACCAGCTCGGCGTTCAGCACGTAATGCGGCGCAGCGCTGGAGGCGATGACCACATCGGCCTCGGGCAGGGCTTCTTGCAACAGTTCGTGGGCACAGGCGCGGCCTCCCAGCTTTTCGGCCAGCTGCCGGGCGCGGGCCTCGGTGCGGTTGACCACAATCACGTCCTCGATTCCGGCGGCGCGCAGGTGCGTCAGGGTCAGCTCGGCTGTCTCCCCGGCCCCGATAATCAGGGCGGTGCGGCCTTCCAGCCCTTCGAGCGTCTTCTGGGCCAGCTCAACGGCGGCGCTCGACACGCTGACCACCTTGTCGCTCATACCGGTCTCAAAGCGTACGCGCTTGCCCGCCGCGAGCGCACCCTGCGCGACCTTGTTCAGGAGGGTAGCGCTGAGGCCGCGCTCGTTGGCGTCTTGCCAAGCCCGCTTGACCTGCCCCTGAATCTGCGTTTCACCAATCACGAGGCTGTCGAGGCCCGCCGCCACCCGGTAGAGGTGCTGCACCGCTTCCTCACTCCGGTAGACGTACAGATACTCGTGCAGGGCGTGCCCCCAGGCTCCCTCGAAGGCCGCGAGCGGCTCCCCGGCCAGCCCCGCCATGTAGACCTCGGTGCGGTTACAGGTCGAGAGAAGCATCACCTCACGGGCATGCCGGGCGAGGTGGCCCAGCAGAGCGTCGGTTTCACCGGCACGCACGGCGGCGCGTTCACGCACTTCGACCGGGGCGGTCTGGTGATTGAGGCCCACCACGGCAAAGTCCAGTGGAGCCGAGGCCACCAGCGGCGAACGCTGAAGCAGGGTGCGGGCGGTGGGGCAGGCCAGCGTCATGCCCGCGCCCCCAGCGCCAGTGCAATATCGGCCCGCAGGGTTTGCAGTGCCGCGCCCTGCCCCGCCCCGAGGCTCAGGGCCGTTTCCCGGCGCTGTTGCCACACCGCAAGCTGCTCGGCGTCCGGCAGCAGGGTTTTGATGCGGCCCAGCAGCTCCTGCGCCAGCATCGGCAGTTCGCGCCCGGTGCTGACGGCGACTTGCACGCCCGCCTGCTCGGTCACGGCTGGAAAGCGGAAGTTGCCCCGCCCCGCGTCGCCCGCATGGTTGACCAGTAGGCCAGCAGCCCGGGCCTGAGCCGCGATTTCATCGTTCAGGGTCTTGCGGTTCGTGGCGACCACAACCAGCCGCACACCTTCTAAATCCGGCGACTGGTAGGGGCGCTCCGCCACAACCACTTCTAGCAGGCGCAGGTCGGTAACGACTTCGGGAGCCACCACCTGCACCTTCATTTTGGCGTCCAGCAGGGTTCTGGCACGGCGCAGGGCCACCGCGCCTCCCCCGACGATCAGGGCGTGTTCACCGCTGAGGTCGAGGAAGGCTGCCAGATTCATAACGAGCAGCATACTCTCACAAAAAGGGTCGCAAGTCCCGTACCGAACGGTCAGGAAGGTGCTTAGGACACTTAATTCGCCGTGTGATCGCCACCAGCGGTCACGGCCTGCACAACAGCTTCGGCCAGGGCTTCAAGCTGCGCGGTGCGGGCCACCGTCACGCGGGTAAACCCGGCAGCGCGGGCGGCGTCGGCGGTCTGCGGGCCCATCGCCACCACGTTCAGGTCGGGGCCAGTCAGCCTGGCCAGATGCCGCGCCGCACTGCCCGAGGCCAGCGTAACGGCGTCGGCGTGCAGCAGTCGCTGGCGCTCGGCGTCTGGTAAGGGGGCAGGCTCGGTGCGGTAGACCTCGGCCCGCTCGTAACGCAGGCCACGCGCTTCCAGGGTCACTTGCAGGGCGTCCTCAGCCAACTGGGAAGTCAGGTGCAGGGCGGCCTCGCCAGGGTTCAGCGGCAGTTGTGCACCCAGATGCTTAGCCCCCGCCGCCGAGGGAACGAAATCGGCCCGGATGCCGTGCTCGGCCAGGCTGCGGGCCGTGCTGGGGCCGACCGCCGCGACTTTAACTTCGGCAAGATGACGGGCGTCTAGGCCCAGCGCCCCGAGTTGCTCGAACAACGCCGCCACGCCCTGATTGCTGGTCAGGAGGAGCCAGTTCACGCCGGAAAGGTCGCGCAGCCGGGCATGCAGCGGCGCCAGGTTAGAGGTCGGCGCAAAACGGATCAGGGGCACTTCCAGCACGCCCGCGCCGCGTTCACGTAGCAGGGCGGCGAGTTCGCTATTGCCCCCGCGCGTCCGGGTCACGGCGACGGTCTTGCCCGCCAGGGGCCTTGGCTGGGGCTGCGCCAGAGACTGAGACCCGAACCAGTTCAGTGTTTCGCGCAGGCGCACGACTTCTCCCACCACCGTGACGGCGGGCGCCCCGATCCCGGCCTCGCGCACTGCCCCGGCGATGGTGCCCAGCGTTGCGGTCACCACCCGCTGCTCCGGCAGGCTGCCCCACTGAATGGTAGCGGCGGGTGTTCCGGGGGGGCGGCCCGAGGCCATCAGATCGTTCGCCATCTGCTCCAGGGTTCGCAGGCTCATCAGCAGCACCAGCGTATCGACGCCCGAAAGACGCTGATAGTACGCCGCGCCCTCCTTGGTATGCCCGGTCAGCACGGCAAAACTGCGGGCCACCTTGCGGTGCGTAACCGGAATCCCGGCGTAGGCGGGGGCGGCGATGGCGCTGGTCACGCCCGGCACGATCTCGAAGGGAACGCCGTTGGCCACGCACGCCTCGGCTTCCTCGCCGCCGCGCCCGTACACAAACACGTCGCCGCCCTTAAGCCGCGCCACCCGCTGACCGCCGTTTGCCAGGGCTTTGTGCACCAGCAGCGCGTTAATCTGTTCCTGCTCGATGTGCTCGGAAAACCCTTTTTTGCCCACGTAGACGGTTTCGGCGTTCGGGCAGTGACGGAGCAGCTCGGAGTTGGCAAGGTAGTCGAACAGCACCACATCGGCCTGTTCCAAGGCTCGCTGACCATTCAGCGTGAGCAGGCCGGGATCGCCAGGGCCAGCCCCGATCAGCGAAACGAAGGCGCGGGAAACACTCATGGCCCTACCCTACGGGCTAACGGCGGTCAGGGCGCACAAACGCATAGACCCCTGCGCCACCTGCAACGGTTCAGGCAGGTAGGGTCAGACAGGTTCGGAACTCTCCTGTGCCACCAGCTTCAGCGCGTCCTCGTAAAACAGTTTCGTCTGGTAAGCGCGAATGTGGCCCGCCGCGTATAGCCCGGCAAATTCGGCGCGGCTGACATAGCGGGCCCCAGCGATCTCGTCGC
Organism: Deinococcus sp.; assembly: GCF_018260405.1. Taxonomy (GTDB): domain Bacteria; phylum Deinococcota; class Deinococci; order Deinococcales; family Deinococcaceae; genus Deinococcus. Next base: position 1,755 of record NZ_JAGLBG010000104.1, on the reverse strand, counting down.
TGAACTCAGGCACGATGGTCTGCCCCGGCAGAGGCTCGGCCAGCCAGATGTGCCGCAGAATCAGCTCGTCGTCTCTGGGAATGCGGCCCAGATAAGCGCCCAGGAATTTGATCAACCGGACGTGCAGGCCCGTTTCCTCGTGCGCCTCGCGCACCGCCGCGTCCTGCGGGTTTTCGCCTTCCTCGACACTGCCCGCCGGAATGTGCCACAGCCCGGCCTTTTCGGGCTTGTCGGGGGTGCCGCGCTCGTGAACCAGCAGAATGTCGCCCGCCGCATTCAAAATGACCACGCCCGCCGCCTTGCGGGACACCGGAATATGGGTGGATTCGTCGTACTGCATTACCAGCCCCGCGCTTTTTTCAGGCCGGTGATGTGCGCTATGTGGTGCTGGCCGTGCCAAGCGTACATTGCCAGCAGGGTATCGAGCGTCCAGGTGCCGCTGACCGGATGGGTCCAGGGGCGCTGCCAGTCGGTCACGCCTGCCAGCACGCCCACCCAGCGCGTGTGTAGCTGCTCCAGCAACAGCAGGCTGATTTCCGGGTTCAAGCGTGAGTCGGGCAGTTCGGCCCAGAGCTGTTCCTCATAGGGCTTGATGACCGGGTTGGCCTCGGTGAGCGCCAGTTTGGTTCGCACGTAAGCATTGATATGACTGTCGGCGACGTGGTGAACGACCTGCCGCACCGTCCAGCCGCCCTCACGGTAAGGGGTGTCCAGTTGCGCCGCCGACAGACCCGCCACTGCCTGACGCAAGTCCTGGGGCAGTGCGGCGATGGCGGGAATGGCCCGCTCACGCTCAGGCGGGGTCAGGTGCCGGGGCTGCGGCATGGGGCCGAGGGGATAGCGCAGATCGGTCATGCTTCAGTTTAGGGGGACTGCGGCCAGCCCTGATCCAATCGTCAGAATTTCTTTTTCGTCCAGCGGTCAGCGTCACGCTTCTCGATCTTGTCCATCATGCGCTCGAAGCCGCGTTCGAGGTTCAGGCCGCGCTCATTCGCCATGCAGATGGTCACGAACAGCAGGTCGGCCAGTTCCATCTCCAGGTCGCCTTCCGCCTCGCCGGACTTGGGCTTTTTGCCGTTCTGGTGCGAAATGACGCGGGCAATCTCGCCGGTTTCCTCGGTCAGGCGGGCCAGCAGCAGCAGCGGCGGAAAATACCCTTCCTCGAACTGCGAAATATAGGCGTGGACGCGCTCGCTGGCTTCGGAAAAGGTCAGGGTCATGCGGGCAGCATAGCGGGCGACCGGGCCACGAAAAAGGGAAAGAGAACGCACCCGGCGTCCCCTCCGCCCTCCTCCGGGCACACTTCTTCGGCCCTCAGCGAATGTAGATGTAGGTTTCCTGCACGTCGCGGTCGGCGGGCGCGTAGGGGGTCAGGTAGTCGCTGGTGACGTTGTTCCAGCGCGTGCCGTCGTAAATGCCGCCCAGCACGAGGTCGGTGGTGGGCCGGGGGCGCGTGAAGATGGCCCGGATGCGTTGCAGGCCACGCGGCGCCGAGGCGTTGAAGGTCACGGCGTCCTGCGGGCGCGGGAAGGTCGTCGTGCCGCGCTCGACGTAGGCGTTACGTACCAGTACGTCGGCGCTACCGCCCGCGTTCAGGGCCAGCAGGGTGACGTATCCGGCGTCGCGCACCGTGACATTGACCCGGATCGCCTCGCCGACGTTATAGGCGTTGCCTTCGCCACGGTCGGGGGTCACGCGGGCAATCAGGTTGCTGCTGCTGCCCGCCAGCCCGTAGTTCGGACGTGGAGCAACGGT
>NZ_JAGLBG010000103.1 GCF_018260405.1 Deinococcus sp. | reverse complement strand
GTTGGGACAGATCTTTTGCGTAATGTCCCTACTCTACCCCTTTCCGCTTCGCAAGTCCCCCTGCTGAGCAGTTACGATCATCGAGTGATGAAAACAGACTTTTTCGATTCCATATCAGAAGCAATTTGATCCAGGTTCAAAATTGAACCGACTTTGCGGAAGCCCTGGGCCGCCCCCCGACTGTGCCGGAATTTAGCGGAATCCGTATAAGCTGTAGCCATGCCCATTGTCTTTGTACACGGCGTCGCAGTTCGCCATCAGGGTGATCCCGGCTGGGAACAGGTCAATCACGCCACTGGGCATCTGCACTGGGAAGGCATCGAGGCCCGGCTGCGTCAGTACGCTGCGCCGATCCTCCAGCCACAGGCTCCTGAACAGGTTCAGATCCACGAGATTTACTGGGGTGATCTGGGCGCTTATTACCGTCTGGGTGGCCGGGCGCTATCGTCCTGGCCCGATCCCGTGTCCAGCGACCTCTTTCCGGCAGACCTTGACCCGGAAGAGGTGGGCGAGGTACTCGAGCGGCAGTTCCAGCAGATTCGCAGTGTGCGGCAGTGGCCCCAGGTGATCGAATCCGTGTGGAGTGTGGCCCGCGACCAGAACCTGCACGAAACGGTGGCATCACTGGCCCCGGAGCGCCAATGGGAATTTCTCCGCAGCGCCGTCCAGAGCCGTCTCCCCCGCCCTGAGCTGCGTGAACTGATCGAGTCTCCCCCCTTGCCCGCACCCATCGTTGCCGAGCAACGCCGCAGCCTGCGCCGAACCCTGCTGACGGTGCGGCGGCCTATCGAGGATTTTGTGCCGCTGTTTCTGGGCGACGTCATGTCCTACCTCAGTGGGCGCGGCACCCCCGAGGCACCCGGAGAAATCATGCGGCGGGTGATTGACGGGCTACTGACGGCGCGGCAACAGGGTCAGGCCGATGAACCCCTGATCGTCTTGACCCACAGCATGGGCGGTCAGCTAATGTACGACGCCCTCACCAGCTTTTTGCCTGCCGATCCGCGTGCGGCGGGCCTCCGGGTCGATTTCTGGTGTGCCTGCGGGTCACAGGTGGGGGTCTTCCGTGAAATGGGACAGTTCATCGAGCGTCAGCCGCTGCCGACCACGGCCCTACTCGATTCGCCGCACGCCGGATATTTCTGGAACGTCTGGAGCTACAGCGACTTCCTCAGTTTCCGCACCGAGGAAATTATTGTGGGTGCTCATGACACCGCGTTTCCTTTTCTCGGAAACGTGCGCTCGGATCACATGGCCTACCTGCATGACACGCGGTTTTACCGTGCACTGGCCGCGAAAATCCAGGTTCACTCGGGGCGCACATAGGCCAGCATCAGGTCGGTGGTCGCGGCTAGGGCGTCCACATGAGTACGCTCATAAGCGTGGCTCGAATCCACGCCCGGGCCGATCAGGGCCACCGGGTAGTCTCCCCCAGCCCGCCAGGCCGCACTGCCGTCGCTGCCGTAGTTCGGGTAGATATCGATTTTCAGCTCCAGACCGGCGCGGCGGGCGGCTCCCCGCAGGCGGTTGCCCAGGGCGTGGTCATAGGGGCCGGTCGAATCGGCCACACATAGGGTCACGTGATGCTCACTGCTGGTCTGCCCCTCACCGACAGCCGCCATGTCCACGGCGATTAGCTCGTCGGTGTGCGGCGGGATGCCGGTGGCCGCGCCGTGGCCGACTTCCTCGTAGGTCGTGACATGAAAAGCCACAGTACGCTCCGGCGGACACTGAAGCAACTCCCGCGTAACAGCCAGAAAAATAGCAACCGCCGCCTTGTTGTCGATATGGCGCGACTTGAGATAACCCGCCGGAGTCAGCCGGGGCCGCGCGTCGAAACTGATGAAGTCGCCCGGCTGAACACCCAACTTCAGCGTCTCACTAGTCGAGCTGGTTTCCTCGTCTAGGCGCACTTCCATGACCGCCTGCTCACGGCGCAACTGCTGCAGCGCTTCACCATGAACATGCACCGATTGCCGCACGTTGACCACTGTGCCACAAATGGCGCGGCCCTCCTGGGTATGCACCAGCACGTCCTCGCCCTCGATAGTGGCCCAGTCATAGCCGCCCAGCATGTGCAGAAGCAAACGCCCACCCGGTTTGACCGCCTTGACCATCGCGCCCAGGGTATCGATATGGCTGCTGAAGGTCACGTGGCCCGGCCCCGTACCAGCGACTTCCCAGGTCAGTGCTCCCTTTCGGGTGCGTACAAACGGCACTTGCAGCACGCTTAATTCTTGCTCGACCAGTCGTACAGCCTGCTCGGTCATCCCCGTGGGGCTGGGCGTCGCCAGCAGGCGCAGCAGGACGTTCATCAGATCATTGCGCCCATTGACCAGAGCGGCGCTCACGCTCTGAATCTCTCAGACTCTAGCGAAGCGTGGCCCACCTTACTGGTTAGCCGCAGCAGATCCGCACACCTGCCTGACAAGGCCGCAAGATCAGGAGGCAGCTTCAATCGCAAAAGAGGAGTTAAGACCATGCAAAAGATCATAACTGAGCGGGAAGCGTACCCGGCAGCCAATTAGAGCAGTTCTCCGAATGATGGGCACGTCGGAAAAACACCGCCCCCCCTTCATTCTACGTCCTGCTCTTTTTTTCACTCGTTCCACTCGGCAAAAAGATGGTCAAAAGAGCACCATCTGTTTGCAAAATGCTCTAAGCCTGTACCAAATAGAAAAAAGGGCGAACTCTTTAACAGTAGCAGGGGAAGAGAAAAGAAAAACCCCCACCCCAGGTGGGAGTGAGGATTTCCGTTAGCTGAGGGTATTCAGCTTAGCTCTGGGTCATGGTGCCGCCATCGAAGGTGAAGACCTTGCCGCTCACACCAGTAACGGTGACCGTAAAGCCGCCGCCGGTGGTCGCAGCGTAGGTACCAGCAGTAGGCACCGAAGCGGTGGGTTTGAGGGCGTTGGTGCCCAGGGCAGCGCCTTCACAGCTGCCGTCGGCGGGCAGGGCCTGAGTGGAACTGTTACGGCTCAGTTCCACGGCGGTGTAGCAGTTGCGGGTGTAGGCCATCGCGGCGCTGTCGTTGGCCTTGGCGCGGGCGCTCAGCAGGTTAGGGATCAGGACAGCGGCCAGAATACCGATGATGGCGATCACGATGAGCAGTTCGATCAGGGTGAAGCCTTGGGTGCTGTTGGTCATGTGGGTTCTCCTGGTTCGGCGCGGCGGATAATGTTATGTATGGGTTCCGCGTTGCCTACTTATTGCATTTAGCGGTGTCCGGATGTCTTCCGTTCCTGCTTGACCACAGATTACGCGGCGTGTTCTCACATTCGCATGACAAGCTCTGATCTATATGGGGGGGAGGGGGAGGGTCTGAGCCAGGGCTGCCGCAAAGTCGGTTCAATTTTTAACCCGGCTTACATTGCTTCTGATCTGTCACCGTAAAAGCCCGTTTCTGCCGCTCTGTCATCTTCAATTCTAAGCCATTTTTCTGCTAATAACATAAATCCTACTATTCATTCCTCAATTTTGGACTTTGCGGTTGTCCTGCCGTAGCGTCACTTTTTACGCCAGGGATGGATCGCAAAAGGGGTTCCTGGCTCCCGCTACACGAGTCCGGGGAGAACATCCAAATCCGCTGTGCTTCGTAGCTTTGCAAGGCCACTCCAGGCGATGATGCCATCATTATCAGGCAGATACTGGTCTCGACTCAGTCAGTGCGGCCAGAACTCCATATCGTCCTGGCTTCAGCACCGGACAACTTGGGATTAATTTCGTCTGCAACGCAAAAAAACTATCGCGCAGCCCTCGGCAGCCAATTAGAGCAGTTCTCCGAAGGATGGGCACGTCGGAAGAACACCGCCGCCCCCTTCATTCTACGTCCTGCTCTTTCTTGTTCACTCGTTCCACTCGGCAAAAAGATGGTCAAAAGAGCATCATCTTTTTGCAAAATGCTCTAAGAGAACGCCGCTCAGATCAAGCTTTTTGCCGATCTGTACAGCGAAAAAATCAAGTTGTCCAGTACTGAACATCCCGGCAGCGCTGAGGAAATAACCAGGCTTTTCTAACCCCGGATTTGCGCTCTACCGCGCTCAGTCTTCCCTGACCGTCATGATGCTCAGGCCCGCGTCGACGTAGACCGTCTGTCCGGTGATGCCGCTGCCCAGGTCCGAGAGCAGGAACAGGGCCAGCTTACCAACTTCTTGCGGGGTGGCATTACGCCCGAAAGCGGCGTTGCGGGCACCCTTGTCATACAGGCCGCCGAATCCGGGAATACTCCGCGCGGCGATGGTCCGCATGGGTCCGGCACTGATGGTATTGATGCGGATTTCGCGCTCACCGAAGTCGGCGGCGAGGTAACGGGTCGCGGCTTCGAGGGCCGCCTTGGCAACGCCCATCACGTTGTATTTGGGCACCACCTGCTGGGAGGCGTGGTAGGTCAGGCTGATGATGCTGCTCCCCTGATGCAGCAGCGGCTCGGCGTGGCGGGCACACGACACCAGGGTATAGGCACTGACATTGAGCGCGGTGTGCCAGTCGGCCTCGGTGGTATCGAGAAACCGGCCTTCCATTGCCGGGCGCGGCGCGTAAGCGATGGAGTGCACCAGATAATCCAGTTCACCGAATTCCTGCTTAACCCGCGCGAACAGCGCCGTCAGGTCTTCCTCGCTGGTGGCGTCGGCCTGCTGAATCCAGGTATTGGGGTGGTCTTTGGTCAGCTTCTCGAGTTCACCCTTCAGGCGTTCGCCCTGATAGGAAAAGCCCACGCGGCACCCGGCGGCCAGTAACTGTTCGGCAATGGCCCAGCCCAGGCTGCGGGCGTTGGCTACGCCCATCACCAGGGCCGTCTTCTGCGAAAGGTCAATCGTCACACTCATAAAGGCCACTGTACCGTTAAAGCTCTCCTTTTGCTTGATACGGCCCACCCGGATAAGGCAGGCCACACTCAAAAAACCCCCCCCAAACGGGGAGGCCAGAGCGCCTAAACTTCAGTTGTTTACGCGATCAGTCGTCTTCTGGGCCCATGTTGGTGCTGGGTGGGTCGCTGGCGTCCATAGTCTGGGCGCTCACCACGTCGTACTTGTCCAGTCCTGCTTCTTCGGGGTCGGCGGCGACCTTGGCGGCCTGACTTTCTACTTTAACGGTTTTGTGAAGCTCTGCCCTTTCGTCGCTAGACCCCATGAACTGCAAGTCGACGTTGCTGATCTCGTCTTCGGTCTTGGGAGCGTCCTGGCGCTTGTCGTCGTTCTGAGTCATGCTTCTACGCTAGCGATTTGCCCACGCTTTTGCCTGAGCCGTTTCTTTATCTTCGGCGTAGCGCGACATCAAAAATCCCCTGCACTGGGCAGGGGACTCTGAAAACAGCAGAGATCAGTCCAGAAAGTCGCGCAGCTTGCGGGTACGGCTCTCGTGGTACTTCAGCTTACGCAGCGCCTTGTTTTCGATCTGGCGGATACGTTCGCGGGTCACGTTGAAGCGCTGCCCCACTTCTTCGAGGGTATGCTCACGACCATCTACGAGGCCCTTACGGAACTTCAAGACCATCGCCTCGCGCTCGGTGAGCTTGGAGAGTGCCTTTTCGAGTTCCTCGGACAGCAGCGTCTTGGCGGCGTTCTCGACTGGCGAATCGAGGTTCTCGTCAGGGATAAAATCGCCGTAAAAGCTGTCTTTCTCGTCGCCAATCGGCGTTTCGAGCGACACGGGTTCCTGAGACACCTTCTGCACTTCCTCGACCTTGGCCGCGTCCCAGCCCGGCCCCATCGCTTCGGCAATCTCCTCGTGGGTCGCCTCGCGCGAAAGCTCTTGCTGCAACTGGCGGGCGGTACGGGTCAGCTTATTGATCGTTTCGACCATGTGCACCGGAATACGAATGGTGCGGGCCTGGTCAGCAATGGCACGGTTGATCGCCTGCCGAATCCACCACGTCGCGTAAGTGGAAAACTTGTAGCGGCGGCGGTACTCGAACTTCTCGACGGCGCGAATCAGGCCCTGGTTGCCTTCTTGAATCAGGTCCAGGAACCCCAAACCACGGCCCGTGTACTTCTTGGCAATAGACACGACCAGGCGCAGGTTGGCCTCGATCAGGCCCTGGCGAGCCGCCGCGCCGTCTTCCATCTGGCGCATCAGGCGGCGGCGGCCCCGGTCATCGAGGTCAAGGTCTTCTTCGAGCAGCTTGCGGGCCTCCTCGCCTTCCTCGATGCGGCGGGCGAGCGCGATTTCTTCTTCGAGGGTCAGCAGCGAAACGCGGCCAATCTCGTGCAGGTACTGCCGTACCGGGTCGTTGGACACGGCGCGGGGCATGTCGTCGAAGTATTTTTCCTCGTCGTCGTCGTTGGCAGGTGCGCCGGGGGTACGCTCCTCGGCTTCGTCGGCGTCGGCGTCGAGTTCGTCATCATCTTCCTCGACATCTTGCACTTCGATGTTTATGGCAGCCAGATACAGCTGCATGTCTTCAAAGGCGTCGGGAGTCTCGGGATCCAGACCGCTGGCTTCGAGGGCCGTCGCCAGAGCCGCCGCGATGTCCTCGCTGGCCAGCACCCCGGCGGCCTTACCGCCTTTGAGCAATTCCTGAATGCTGGCGTGGGCGTAGTAAGGCTTGTCGGCCACAGGCGCACTCGGGGCCGTGGCCGCCTTGCCAGGCACCTTGACCGCCTTCGGCGCTTTGGCAACCTTGGGAGCCGCTTCGGTGTCTGTAGCTTTGGCCGCCTTCTTAGAAGTCGCTGGCTTTTTGGCCGCCGGGACAGTCACGGTATCGGCTAATGCAGGCTTGTCTGTTGTCTGCGCGTCGCCAGCCCCGGCAACTGGCTTCTGAGCTGGGGCTTTGGCCGTCGCAGCAGCCTTGGGCTTGGCTGCGGGCGCCTTTTGCGTTTTGACGGCGTCCTTCTTGACTGCATCTTTATCTTTTGAAACTGTCTCTTTGGCAGCTGTCTCTTTTTTGACAGTGTCTTTGGCGTCTTTGGCGTCTTTGGCCGTGTTGGCTTTAGCGGCGGGCTTGGACGCGTCGGCGGGCGCAGCAGCTACCGCGCCGTTTTCCGGCTTGACCACCTTGGCGCGGGTACGGGGCTTGTCCGGGGTCTTAATCTTGCTTTCAGCCGGTGCTTCGTCCTGAACGGGAACTTTAGTGCGCACACGTGGTTTGGTTTCTGATGCCATGCAGCCTCCTGCGAATTTGCGGTCGAGCGGGTGATGCGAAATGAGGTGAAGTCTGAGGGGGGGGCCAGCGACAGAGCGCCTGAACACGTCAGTCTAGCAAAACCCGCTGATAGAACGGAAACCTTAAGTGACTGGCGTGGCTGCCGTGGCGGTCATCCGTGCAAAGGTCCCAGATAACCTGAGAGGCTGTCTGAGGCCCATATCGTCGGAGTATCCATGCTGCCCTCTTCATCAGGCGCACAATCGCTGGAGCA
>NZ_JAGLBG010000102.1 GCF_018260405.1 Deinococcus sp. | reverse complement strand
CTCCAGCGATTGTGCGCCTGATGAAGAGGGCAGCATGGATACTCCGACGATATGGGCCTCAGACAGCCTCTCAGACCGCGAAACCCGCATCTTTTCCTTCTTGACTCCGCCCGGCTTGAATCTGAAACTACTAGATTCAATCGGCAGTCTGTATAAGACTAAGCACTGAAAAATGCACTAAATGAAACGACTTCTACTCAAGTTTTGTGATCTGACCCTCCCCCGGTAAAGAGCTGCCAGTAGAAGCGGACTGATAGAACGGATTCGGGCGCTTTCCCCCGATAAGCGGCACTGTAACCATGGGCGACTGAATGAAGCTGGCAGCCCGTCATGGCCTCTTTATAGCCCTGCTGACTTTTATTTGACACATTGACTGTGCCGCATTTTAAGTGTGCCGGACTCCCAATGGACGCAGTGTAAAGGTAAGCAGTCTGGCTAAGGCCGCCTCTGGACGATAGACGGCAACTTCGGAGGCTCCCCACAAACTTGTGCCTTAGAGCAGTGCTCCGAATGATGGGCACGTCGGAAAAACACCGTCACCCCCTTCATTCTACGTCCTGCTCTTTTTTTCACTCGTTCCACTCGGCAAAAAGATGGTCAAAAGAGCACCATCTTTTTGCAAAATGCTCTAAACTCCAGAACTGTATCAGGCCTCGTCAGCGACCTCGCTGGCTTCCATAATTTTACGGTAGGTGTCGAGGTGGGCACCTTCGCCGAGTTCACGGGCGATCTTCTCGATGGCCAGGCGCACTACTTCACTTTTACTGATCAGTCGTTCAGGACTCGACAGCTCGTAGGCGGTACGGGTCAGCAGGGCGTCTTGTTCCTCGCTGATCACCACTTGAAGGCGCTTTCTTTCCTTTTTCGGCATACTGCTCCTAAATCACTCACCTGCTTACGTCACTGGGGTTCTTGCTCTGGGGGGTCGCTGTGTCAGATGAGCACTGTGTTAGACGAACTGTAAGACAGGCTATCACGCCTCTTGCAGTCACTCAACATCTGCCGCGTAATGAGTATGTTGCACCTGACCCGCATCAGTTTCCTTCCTTTGTGGACAACGCGTGTGTATGATGTGTAAGATACGGCGTAGTATTACTTTTGAGTACTTCACAGCGCATTCAAGGCGACAGAACCTCAATTTACAGCCACCAATAAGGAAGGATTGTCCATGCAACTGACCCCACTGCACATTCGAGGAGGCCGCGAACTGAGCGGCGAAATCGCGATTCAACACAGCAAGAATGCTGCCCTGCCGATTATCGTCGCCACCCTTCTCAGCAGTGAGCCGGTCACTTTGCACGGTATTCCGCGTCTGTCGGATGTGTCTACCATTCTGGAACTGCTGAGGCATATCGGCACCCGCCACACCTGGAATGGCCCGAACACCCTGACACTGCACACCCCCGAAATTCTGAGTACCGACGCTCCTTACGCGCTAGTGAGCAAGATGCGGGCCAGTTTTATCGTTCTGGGGGCCATTCTGGCAAGGATGGGAGAGGCCACCGTCAGTATGCCGGGCGGCTGTGCCTGGGGGCCGCGCCCGGTTGACCAGCATGTCAAGGCTCTCCGTGCGGTAGGAGCCGAGGTGACCGAGGATGACGGGCACTTTGCCGCAAGTCGCAGCGGCAGTCTGAACGGCAGCTATACCTTTGAGTTGCTTACAGTTGGCGGCACCCACAATGCGATTCTGGCGAGTGTGCTGGGTGACGGTGTCGTAACCCTAGAAAACGCCAGTATCGATACCGACGTCGTGGACCTAATCGAATTCCTGAACAGTCTGGGAGCCGACATTCAGGGTGCGGGCAGCAATACTCTGGTGATCCGGGGCGTCCCTGCCCTGCGCGGCGGCGAATACACAGTTATTCCGGACCGCATCGAAGCGGGGACTTTCATGATTCTGGCCGCAGCGGCCCGCAGCCGGTTGAAGCTGACCAATGTACGGCCCGACCACCTGAACGCTGTGACAGCCAAGCTGCGCGAGATGGGCGTAGAGGTTCATGAAGAGGGCACCAGCATAGTCGTGGATGCCCGTAACCGGGAACTGAGTCCAGTCAATGTGACCACCCAGAGTTACCCTGGTTTCCCGACAGACGTGCAGCCGCAGATGAGTGCGCTGCTGGCGACGGTGCCGGGTACCAGCGTGGTGCAAGACCCGGTGTATCCTGACCGCCTGACGCACGTGGCCGAGTTGCACCGCATGGGGGCCAAAATCACCGTGAGCGGCTACACCCAGGTGATTCAGGGCGCGCCGCTTCAGGCCGCGCAGGTCAAGGCCGCCGATCTGCGGGCCGGAGCCGCCCTGTTTATTGCTGGCCTGACCACCGAAGGCGAAACGGTTATCGACGGCGTGCAGTACCTTAACCGTGGTTATGAACGCCTCGCCGAGCGTTTGCGGCAGATCGGTGCTTATGCAGTGCAGCCCGAAGCTGTCCTCGCCGACGCGATGGACTGATTGATTGATAAGGTCTTCAGGGCTTGCCCAGCCGCTGCTATCTGTCCTGAGTCAATGCGATCAGGGCGTCCCAGTCGTCTGGCTGTTCGGGGTCGTCTAGAGCAGCGCGGTTGCGCCCCTCGTAGCCGCACTTGCTACAGCGGTGAACGATCACCCAGCCTTTTTTGCCGTTTTGCTCTACTCCTACCGGCTCCATATCGCCCAGACAGGTACAGGCACGGTCACCGGGGTGCACGTCCACATGTTTGCTGTGCAAGCACACGGGGCAATGATTGCGAACCGAGCCGTTTTTGAGCGGCTGGACTTCTGCGCCACAGTTTCCGCAGTAAAAAGAATTGTTGGTGCCCTGCACCGTAAAGCGCCGCCCGGTCATGAAGTGCGTTCGGCGAGTCGGGCGGCGTTAAGCTGATGAGAAGTCATATCACTTCTATTTCATCACGGCGATATGGGTTTGTCGGTGAGATCAGATCAGATCGAGGTAGCGGTCCAGCTCCCACTGATGAACGGTCTGGTTATAGGCCCGCCACTCCGCTGTTTTTGCCTCGACAAAATGGTCCATGACATGCTCACCGAGCGCCTGGGCAATCACTTCGTCTTTTTGCAGTTCCTTGACGGCTTCGCTCAGGTCGCTGGGCAGCTCCTTGACGCGGTGGTGGCGTTTTTCGCGCACGGTCATCTTGAAAATGTTGCGCTGAATGGCGGGCGCGGGTTCCATTTTCTGCGTTATACCGTCCAGACCTGCGGCAAGCATGACCGCCAGTGCCAGATACGGGTTGCAGCTTGGGTCGGGCATTCGCACTTCGGCGCGGGTGCTGTTGCCGTGTTTGGCCGGAATACGGATCAGGGCCGAGCGGTTGCTGGTGCTCCAGGCGATGTTCACGGGGGCTTCAAAGCCCGGCACAAGGCGCTTATAACTGTTGACCAGCGGATTGGTAATGGCGGTCATACCCTCGGCGTGCGCGAGCAGCCCCGCGATGAACTGGCGCGCGGTAACGCTCAGCCCGTATTCGCCCTGCGGATCGTCGAAGGCGTTTTTCTGGGCTTTAAACAGACTGACATGACAGTGCATCCCGCTGCCGTGGACAGCGGCCAGGGGCTTGGGCAAAAAGCTTGCCAGCAGCCCGTGTTCCAGGGCGACCCGTTTGACCACGAATTTGAAGGTGGCGATCCGGTCGGCTGTTTCTAGAGCGGGGGCGTACCTGAAATCGATCTCGTGCTGTCCAGGCGCGACCTCGTGGTGCGAGCCTTCTATTTCAAAACCCATTTCGACCAGTTTGTTGGCGATTTCGCGGCGAATACGCTCACCCTTGTCGACCGGGGCCAGATCGAAGTAGCCTGCCTTGTCGTGCGTGGTCGTGGTGCCGCGCCCGGTTTCGGTACGCTCGAACAGAAAAAATTCTGGCTCCACGCCGACATACATTTCGTATCCCAGTTCCTGTGCCCGCGCGATCTGCTGCTTAAGGACGTAGCGGGGGTCGCCGCCAAAAGGCGCGCCGCCGGGCATCATCACGTCGCAGATCAGCCGCGCCACACGGCCCCGTTCGCCTTCTTCACGGCTGAACAAAGGGTAGATCAGGAACGTGGACAGGTCGGGTGAGAGCAGCATGTCGCTTTCCTCGACCCGGGTAAATCCCTCTACGGCACTACCGTCGAAGGTGACATCGCCGCTCAGGGCCTTCTGGAACTGCGACCTGGGAACCTCGACATTCTTGGTGTTGCCCAGAATATCGGTGAACTGTAAGCGCAGAAATTTGACTTCCTGATCCTGAAGCAGTTTCAGAATCTGTGCTGCGGTGGGGCGGGGTTGATCAGGTTTTGGGGTCATCTGGGTGGGGGCCTCCGGCGGTGCCTAACATAATGCCCGCGCCGTGCCCAGGCGATCAAAAAGGGCACCGGGGACAGGGCCGCTGTAGCAGCGCATAGCCATAAGTTACGTCATTTCAGGCCAATTGGCTATCTGGGGTGCAACAAAGTGCAAATCTTGGGCCGCGTAACCGGCCAAGTTCGGAAACAAGTGGCAAGTTGTTCAGAAGAATATTGAAACCTTTCCCTCTGTGCTCCTATACTTCAGGAAGTAGCAGATGTTCAGCAGGTGGCGGAGACCAAGAGGTTCCCCGCTGCCCTCCCGCCTGAACACCTGCAACAGGGAGCGACATGACTCAGCAGAACTTTGATGTGAATTCGGTGGCGCGCAAATGGCGCGTCGATGCCAAGCAGACCGCCAGCCCCAGCGACGTGGTCAACAAGCTGTTTGCCAGCGACGTGCTGACCCTGGAAGAACTCAAGACCCGCCTGAGTAAGCCCGCCTACCGCAGTCTTCAGGCCACCGTGGAGCGCGGCGAGCAGCTTGATTCCAGCATCGCCGACACCGTGGCCCTCGCCATGAAGACCTGGGCGATGGAAAAGGGAGCGACCCACTACACCCACTGGTTCCAGCCGCTGACCGGCGCTACCGCCGAGAAGCACGACAGCTTCCTGAACCCCTCGGGCGACGGCGTAGCGATCATGTCGTTCTCGGGCAAGGAGCTGATTCAGGCTGAGCCGGACGCCTCCAGCTTCCCCTCGGGCGGCCTGCGGGCCACCTTCGAGGCGCGTGGCTACACGGCCTGGGACCCCTCGTCACCGGCCTTCATCATCCGGCACGCCAACGGCGCGACCCTGTGCATTCCCAGCGTGTTTGCCAGCTGGACCGGCGAGGCGCTTGATCTCAAGACCCCGCTGCTGCGTTCCATCGAGTCGCTGAACAAAGCCGTGGCTCCGGCCCTCAAGCTGTTCGGCGCGTCTGAAGGCACCCGCGTAAGCAGCACCCTGGGCGCAGAGCAGGAATACTTCCTGATTGCCGAGGAGTACTACTACCGCCGCCCCGACCTCGTGATGACCGGGCGTACCCTGTTCGGTGCGAAGCCCCCGCGTGGTCAGGAGCTGGAAGACCACTATTTCGGGGCCATCCCCGACCGCATCCTGAGCTTTATGACCGACGCCGAAATGCAGTTGTACGCGCTGGGTATTCCGGTCAAGACCCGCCACAACGAGGTGGCCCCCGGCCAGTTCGAGGTCGCCCCGATCTTCGAGGACAGCAACATCGCCGCCGACCACCAGCAGTTGATCATGCAGATTCTGCGCAGCACTGCCCGCAAGTACGGGCTGGTGTGCCTGCTGCACGAAAAGCCCTTCGCAGGCATCAACGGGTCGGGCAAGCACTGCAACTGGAGCATGGGCACCGACGCGGGCGAGAACCTGCTGGACCCCGGCGACACCCCTAGCGAGAACATGCAGTTCCTGTTTTTCTGCTCGGCGGTTCTCAAAGCCGTGGACGACCACCAGGACCTGCTGCGAACCTGCGTCGCCAGCGCCAGCAACGATCACCGGCTGGGCGCCAATGAAGCGCCGCCCGCCATCATCAGCGTGTTTTTGGGTAGCGAACTGACCGACATTTTCGAGCGTATCGTGAGCGGTAAGGGCGGCAGCAGCAAGTCGGCGGGCCTGATGGGTCTGGGCAGCCGCGTGCTTCCCGAAATTCCGGTGCATGCCGGGGACCGCAACCGCACCAGCCCCTTTGCCTTCACCGGCAACAAGTTCGAGTTCCGCGCCGTGGGCAGCAGCCAGAGCATCAGCTTTCCGATCACGGTTATGAACGCGATCGTGGCTGACGCTGTGGCGCAGTTGACTGCCGACCTTGAAAAGAAACTGAAGGTCAAAGGCGCGACGCTGGACAGCGCTGTGGGCGAAGTGGTGCGCGACACCTATAAGAAATACGAGCGCATCGTGTTCAACGGCGACGGTTACAGCAGCGCCTGGCACGTGGAAGCCGAGAAGAAACGCAAACTGCTGAACCTGCGGACCACCCTCGACGCCATCAAGCACCTGGACAGTAAGAAGAACATTGAACTGTTCGGCAAGCTCGGTATCCTGAACGAGCGCGAACTAATCGCCCGCCAGGAAATTATGTACGACATCTATTTCAAGACTGTGAATATCGAGGGCGAAACCACCGAGTACATGGCCCAGACGCAGATTCTGCCCGCCGCGATCAGCTACCTCGCTGAGCTGGGCGAAGTGAAGACTAAAAGCAAGGCGGTAGACGGCATCACCAAGGAAATCGTCATTCTGACCGACAGCCTGTACACCGCCCTTCAGGACCTGCGTAAGCAGAACGACGCACTGGGCGGCGAAGAAATTCACGAGAAGGCCCACCACATGCACGCGGCAGTGCTCCCGGCCATGAGCAAGGTGCGCGACGCCGCCGATCAGCTCGAAGAACTGGTCAGCGTCAAGCACTGGACGTTGCCGACCTACCGCCAAATGCTGTTCGTCAAGTAACAGGGCTGGCCAAGTAAAACGGCCTTCAGGTCAAAACAGTAACGTTGAGGAGGCTGCCCCGATGGAGGCCGCCTCCTTCTTGTTAGACCGACTTCCATTAGACCTCTTGCAAAAGCCGCCCGGTTATTCTAATTGCCGAGTGGAACGAGTGAAAAAAAAGAGCAGAACGTAGAATGAAGGGGGCGGCGGTGTTTTTCCGACGTGCCCACCATTCGGAAAACTGCTCTAGGGTTGCTCCGACGCGCCCTGCTCGGCGCAACAGGTCTATTGAAAGGTTTACAACAACCGTTCAACTCGGCCCGACTCGTGGAGCCGCGCCGCAGAGCGAGTGAGGACACACCGGATTTGGGGCGTGCAGTTGGCAACCAGGCACCTTTACGGGCTGTTCAGGAAGCGCACAGCACTCCGTATAAAAGCCCACCACCTACTTCTCGTGGGTATCAAGACAGGGCTACCCCAGAAAAGTGATGAGTGACCGTTGTTTCGCCTGGGCAACACCGGGCAGAGTCTGCAAGCGACTAGATTTTATAGAGGTTTCCCTGAGTTCAGTAGTTCGGAACCTTTCAGGCTGCTTTAACGCCCAACCGCAGGAGTTCACGGAGTGACTCGCCCATTTCCATC
>NZ_JAGLBG010000101.1:6659-7769 GCF_018260405.1 Deinococcus sp. | reverse complement strand
TGGACTGGCTTAGTTGACGTTTTTCGTGGCGTCTTACCCAAACTCGACTTCTCGTGCTGAGCAGTTACAAATTGAGTTCAATTCTCAGAAAATTAAAAGTTTTAGCTGTAGCGATAAGCGATGAGGCTCTTCTCGAATGGGTAGACCGAGAAGTTAAGGGTTATGCGGGAGTTCCGCTTGATGACTATCCTGAATATAGGGTATTTAAAGCTCTAAACAAGGGCAATTTTCTTGGTATCGCTGGCAGTCAAATGAAAAATGTCGAAGTGCATTCTCTTGGCTTACCTGATTATCTTAGAGATTTCGCTTCAAAGCTCTGGATAGATGAACCTATTGGCGAAATAGAGAGGATGGCTCTAGCCCAAAGTGATAATTGGCAAGAACCTTGGCCTGCGGACTGGGTTGCCGCTTTTGCTGCTCAATTTTTCCAAAATTATCGAGCTATGCAAGTTTGGAAAGTGGTTCCAAGCAGCGCTTTGGAATACGTTCTTTCTACCGTTAGAGAATGCGTTTTAGATTTTTTGCTCGATTTAGAGGGAAAAAACCCCAATTTGTCTAGGAAAGAGTCTGCTTTAGATGAGGTCACTACAACAGACTCAGCAGCAGCAGCAAGTATATTGATTGATAACAAGGCAAAGCAAAAAAGAGGTCCTGATTCACCCAAAAACATAAAGCCAGTAAAGGTATTTATTTCGTACTCTCACAAGGACGAGTTATATAGGCAGGAATTAGAAAATCATATCAGAATCTTAAGCAGAAGGGGATTAATTAGTGTTTGGCATGATAGAAAAATTGGTGCAGGGCGAGACTGGGAGGGCGAGATAGATTCCAATCTAGATACCGCTGATATAGTTCTTCTGCTGATTAGTTCTGATTTTATCGCCTCTGATTATTGCTATGACAAGGAGGTTGATAAGGCTTTGGATAATCATGATTTGGAAAAATCAATTGTTATACCCGTGATTCTACGTTCTGCCCACCTAGAAGGTAGTAAGTTTATGCACCTTCAAGCCTTGCCCACAGATGCTAAAGCCATTTCGTCTTGGCAAGACCGTGACGAGGCGTACACAGTCGTGGCCCGCGGACTTGAAGGGGTTATCGTAGACAGGC
>NZ_JAGLBG010000101.1:0-6649 GCF_018260405.1 Deinococcus sp. | reverse complement strand
ATATAGCGGATTCAGTTTCAACTGAACCAGAACTCTAAGCCCAAGCCTCCGCCTCAGCAGGCCAGCGGGGGCGGGGCGGGCTGGGGAGCGGCTAGGGTTGCGGCCTTCACTTTTCTACACATCCCCTTGTGTAAACTTCCCACATGGCAACGAACCTGCAAATTGACCCTGAATTGCTAGAGCAGGCGCTCAAGGTGGGCGGCCACCGCACCAAGCGCGAAACCGTGAATGAGGCGCTGACGGAGTACATACAGCGGCGCGAACAACTGAAAATCCTTGACCTGTTCGGCACGGTTGACCCTGCCGACATGCTGACCGACGAGGAAATGCGGGAGCAACGCAAACGGGCATGAGTGATCTGGTCATCGTGGACAGCGATGTGTGGTCAGAAGGCTTTCGCAAAGTGCCGGGCGAACCCTCGCCGCAAGTGCTCATGCTGCGGCAACTGGTCACACAGGGGCGCGTTCAGTTACTGGGCTGTATTCGTCAGGAAGTCTTACAGGGCCTGAAGACCCCAACCGTGTTTGAGCGTATCAGGGAGCAGCTGCGGGCCTTTCCAGACTTGCCGTTAAAGGAGCAGGACTATGAACGTGCCGCCGAATTCTTCAACCTGTGCCGCAGCAAGGGCGTGCAGGGCAGCAGCAGCGATTTTCTGATTTGTGCCTGTAGCGTGGCGTATGGCCTGCCGATTCTGACCAAGGATAAGGATTTTGACCTTTACGCGCAGCAGTTGCCGCTGAAACTGGTGAAGGCCTAGGCCTCTGCTTTGGCGGCCTCGGCAGGGGCAGCGGCTGCCTTCGGGGGCCTTTTTTTGTTCTGGTAAACTGCCCCCATGACCCAAGCGGAGTTTATGCGACTGGCACGCGCCGCAGCCCAGGCGGTGAACGTGGCTTGGACGCCTGCACTAGAGGCACTGGTGACCTATGGCCTGCAAAGCCCCAGCCTGTCCGCGTTTGCACGGTTTGGGCGGCTGACCATTGCACCAGATGCCAAGCCAGCCGAGGCACAAACCTATTTTCAGGCTTTTTTGCTGAGCCACATACGCGAGCGCGAAGGCCAACTGCACCTGCGGGAAGTCTCCACCGTAGCCGACCCCGCCGTAGACGTGATTCTTGCAGCGTTTGCGGGTATGCAAGAGGACACCCAAACCCAGGCCCGCTTGCTTCACCGTCAGAGTATGGCGGCAGAAAACCTGCTGGGGGCGCTGCTTGAGCGGTACTTGGCACGGGAGCTAGAACCACACGGCTGGGTCTGGTGCGCGGGCAACACCATTCGGGCAGTGGATTTTATTCGGCTGGATTTGTCGCTGGCCTTGCAGGTCAAGAACCGTAGTAACAGCGAAAACAGTTCTTCGTCTGCCATTCGCGTCGGCACCGAAATTCTGAAATGGTATCGGGTTAACGCAAATACGGGCCGCACCAACTGGGAGAAATTCCCCGCCGAGTTGCCCGCGCCGCTATCGGAAGAAGGGTTTCACGATTTTATCCGCGAATATGCCAAGGGCGTACACTAGAGCAATGACCACGCACGTTTCACTTTTTTCTGGGGCAGGTGGACTTGACCTTGGCCTTGAAGCGGCAGGCTTTCAGACAGTGGCGGCAGTAGAAGTAGATAAAGCGGCGCGGGCCACCATTCGCCACAACGCTGTACGTCGGGGCCATTCTATTTTTGTAGCTGAGGATGTAACCCAAATTTCTGCCGAAGATATTTTGCAAGCGGGAGGGTTAGAGCGCGGCGCGGTTACACTGCTGAGCGGTGGGCCACCCTGTCAGCCCTTCAGCACAGCGGGCAAGCGGCAGGCGCTAAACGACCCACGCGGTAGCCTCTTTCGAGATTACTTACGACTGATAGAAGGCATTCAGCCCCGTTTTTTCATTATGGAAAATGTGCGTGGGTTATTATCGGCGACCCTCAGGCACCGTCCCATTTCCGAGCGTTACGGCGGGCCGCTGCTGCCCGAGGAAGAACGCGGCTCGGCCTTCGCGGTGATTCTGGCAGAGTTTGAGCGAATTGGCTACAGCTTTACTTATGGCCTGCTCAATGCCGCCGACTACGGCACGCCCCAAACCCGTGAGCGCGTGGTGATTCTGGGCAGCCGCGACCATGAACCGCTACACCTACCTGCGCCTATCCACAGCAAGGACGGGCGCAATCTTCCGCCATGGGTTACCTTGCGGCAAGGGCTGGAAGGCTTGCACGACCCAGAGCCGCAGTTTCAGAGCTATAGCGAAAGCCGCCTGAAATATCTGCGTCTTGTACCAGAGGGCGGTAACTGGCGCAGCCTTCCGCCTGAGGTTTTGCCCGAAGCTATGGGTGGAGCATATACCTCGGGCGGCGGCAAGGTTGGATTTTATCGCCGTCTAGCCTGGGACAGACCTTCACCTACTGTAACCACCAGCCCCGCGCAAAAGGCGACAGATATGTGTCACCCCGCCTATGACCGTCCACTAAGTGTGCGCGAGGCTGCCCGCTTGCAGGGTTTTCCCGATGACTGGGAATTTATGGGCAGCCTCAGCGACCAGTATCGACAGATAGGAAATGCTGTTCCAGTGCAATTAGGCATGGCTTTAGGCGTTAGTTTGCTGGCCACTCTACGTGGCGAAGTAGCGATCTCGCCACAGATGTTTCAGCAACCATTGTTATTTGAGGTGAGTTAAACAACTTCCTACGCCCAAGCCTCTGCTTTGGCGGCCTCAGCGGGGGCGGTGTAATGGGGGGAGTGGCCTACGGGCGGCTCCTTCTCGCTTTGGCTGGCCCAAGTTGTCCAGGCCACGGGAACGTCCGGGGCGAAATGCGAGGCAAGTACGGTACTCCGGCTCACATTCCATTAGAGTTTGCCCGCCCGTGTCATTAAATCAAAGACAGAGCAAATTCACACGGAGTGGTTCCGAGGAGCAAACACGCATGAAAAGACCCTCACTGGCCGTACAAATTCTCATTGGCCTGATTCTAGGCGTCCTGGTGGGTGCCCTGTTTTATGGCAATCCGGGCGTTGTAGGCGTCCTGCAACCCTTCGGCGACATCTTCATTCGCCTGATCAAAATGATCGTGGTGCCTATTGTCCTTAGCACGCTGATCGTGGGCGTGGCGGGCGTGGGCGACCACAAGAAACTGGGCAAGCTGGGCGGCGCGACCCTGATTTATTTCGAGGTCGTCACGACGGGCGCGATTCTGTTCGGGCTGCTGCTGGCCAACCTGTTTAAGCCCGGCGCGGGCGTGGACATGTCGGCGCTAACCAAGTCCGACATCACCAAGTACACCGAGGGGGCGCACGCAGCGACCAGCCACAGCTTTGCCGACACCTTCGTGAACATCGTACCGACCAACGTGGTAGACGCCTTTGCACGCGGCGACATGCTGGCGATCATCTTTTTTGCCGTGTTCTTTGGTCTGGGCCTTGGCGCACTGGGCGAACGCGGCAAGCCTCTGCTGAAGCTCTTCCAGATCATTGCCGACACCATGTTCTGGGTCACCAACCAGATCATGAAACTGGCCCCCATTGGCGTATTCGCGCTGATCGCCGTCACGGTCAGCAAGTTCGGCATCCAGAGTCTTATCCCGCTTGCCAAGCTGGTGCTGGTGGTGTACGGGGCCATGCTTGCCTTCGTCTTTATCATCTTGGGAGCCATCGCCAGATTTGCCGGAACCAGCATCCTGACTCTCATTCAGGTGCTACGCGACGAACTGACGCTGGCCTACTCGACCGCCAGCAGCGAATCGGTTATGCCGCGCATCATGCAGAAGATGGAGGCGTTCGGTTGCCCGCGCTACGTGACCAGCTTTGTGATTCCCACCGGGTACTCGTTTAACCTCGACGGCAGCACGCTGTACCAGAGCATCGCCGCCATCTTCCTGGCGCAGCTTTACGGCATTCACATGCCCCTGGAAAAACAACTGCTGCTGACCTTGACGCTGATGCTGACCTCTAAAGGTATTGCGGGCGTGCCGGGCGTGAGCTTCGTGGTGCTGCTCGCCACGCTGGGCACGGTGGGCATTCCCGTCGAGGGCCTGGCTTTCATTGCGGGCATTGACCGCATTCTGGATATGGCCCGCACCGCTGTCAACGTGACCGGCAACAGCCTCGCCGCCATCGTGATGAGCCGCTTTGAAGGCGACTTTGACGACGCCAAAGCCCAGCAGTACGTCGCCGACATGAAAGCTGGAACCCTGCCGCCACTGGCGACTGCCACCGATCACTGAGTTGTAAAGGCAGCAAACAGTCCAGGCAAGCGGCTCCGGGAACACCACCTGGGCCGCTTTTTTCATGGCCCGTACCTTTCATACGGACTGCCGAGTGAACCGGGCCGTGTTGGATTCCATCCGAGCGGGGCGAGAACAATACGAGTTTCGCGGTATGGAGTCGAAGCGCTGCGGGCAGAGGCGCAGACGGTACCCTCTTGACCAAAGCGGCTTCTTGGTCAGAACGGCACCCGTGAAGGGGCCTGACCGCACCCATGAAGGGGCCTGCCCGCTTCTGCCGTATCAGTGCCCGCACAGCTCACCGTGCATACTGGCACCTGCCTAACTTGTCAGGCACTGTGAGGGCCGCTGGACGCGCACACTTGAAGGTATGCCCGAGCTTTTGCCCCGCACGCAGCTATCGCAGGAAAGTGTTTTTGCCCGGATGAGCCGCCTGGCCGCGCAGTACAGCGCCGTTAATCTGGGCCAGGGCTTTCCCTCCGACGCGCCGCCCGCCTTCTTACAGGACGCCGCCCGCCACGCCATAGGCAGGTTCGACCAGTACAGCCCACCCGCCGGACTGCCTGCACTCCGTACCGCGCTGGGCACCGACCTGGGCGTCAACGGTCAAGACATCGTGGTGACCACCGGCGCGACCGAGGCACTCAACGTGCTGGCGCTGTCGCTGTATGGCCCCGGCGACGAAGTGCTGATGCTGGAACCCGTGTTCGACGTCTACATTCCCCAGGCGCGGCTGGCCGGGGCCGACCCGGTCACAGTGCCGATGCGCCTAGACGACGCGGGCTGGGCCTTCGACTTTGAAACGCTTGAACGGGCGGTGACTCCCCGGACGCGGGCGCTGCTCATCAATACACCGTTCAATCCAACCGGCACGGTCTTTTCACGTGAAGAACTGTTGCAAGTCGTGGCACTGGCCCGGCAGCACGACTTCTGGCTCATCAGTGACGAGGTGTACGATGAGCTGTACTACGGCGAAAAACCGACCTCCCTACGCACGCTGGCCCCCGAACGCACCTTCACGGTAGGCAGCGCGGGCAAGCGCCTGGAAGCCACCGGCTGGCGCGTGGGCTGGATCGCCTGCCCGCCGGGGCTGTCGGGTAATATCGCCGGAATCCGGCAACAGGGGTCGTTCTGTTCGCCGGTCCCCCTGCAGGCCGCAGTTGCGGCGGCTCTGCCCGTAGCCCGCGCCGAGGGCTTTTATGAGGGTCTACGGCAAGAATACGGCGAGCGCCAACAACTGTTGACCGGTGGCCTGAAGGAACTGGGGGCTACCGTGCAGGAGGCGCGTGGCACTTACTTTTTAACCGCGCAGCACCCCGCCTGGGAAGCCGAGAAGCTGGTCGAAACCAGCGGCGTGGCGGTCATTCCGGGCAGCGCCTTTTACGCCGCGCACCCTGTTCCCGCGGGGCTGCTGCGCTTCGCCTTTTGCAAGTCGCGGGAGCAGATCGGGCAGGCACTCGAACAACTGCGCCAGCGCCCATAGTCAAGGCTCACCCTAGATTCCAGGCAGCTGAGGTCAGAGGTAGGGTCAAGGTCAGGGGCTAGTGGTCACCAGCGAAGACGCTGCCCGTCAGGTCAACGAACTTCCGCTGGCGATTCGGGCCCCGCGTCTCCTGCCAGGCTTGCGCCGTATTGCACGTCTTTAGCGCTGCGCCTGGATAGAAACTAGTATTCGATGCTTTTGACCTTGTACTTGACCTGTTTGCCGTTGTCGAGGTTGACGACAAAAGCCTCGCCCTTTTTGCGCCCAGCCAGTTCCTTACCGACGGGGCTGTCTTCGCTGATACGCGGGAGACTGCCCCCAATCGCGGCAGCTTCGGGCGCACTGACGAACTGGACCTTCATTTCCTTTTTGGTCGCCTCATTGTTGAGAACCACAATGGCTCCGAGGGCCACACGGCCATCATTTTCCTGATCCTCGATAATGGTGGCGCGGGCCAGCGTATCTTCGAGTTCGTCGATGCGGGCTTCAATGGTCATTTTTTCGCGTTTGGCGTCTTCCAGGCCGGTATCTTCATTGTCGGCGCTGGTTTCCATCTGTTCCTGAAGGATGCGCGTGGCTTCGGCCAGGCGGTTTTGTTCCTGTTCCAGATTCTTTTGAAGACGGTCGTAACCTTCACGGGTAAGTCGAACCTGCTTGATAGCCTGTGTCACTAAAGTTCCTCCAAATGTCCTGCCGGGCGGAAATAGGGTGAGAATCGCCGCGCATTGTGCCACAAGCGCAGGCAAGTGACAATGCGCCACCAGATGAACCTCTGATAAAGCTTTGTTGCGCCAGCGAACCGGGCTGCTGCCTGAAAGACACAGGACTTGCGCCAAATCGTCGCTGATGTCGAAGAATATCCTGTAGTGGGCCGGAAACGAAAATCGAAAGTAACTGCTCAGCAGGGGGACTTGCGAAGCGGAAAGGGGTAGAGTAGGGACATTACGCAAAAGATCTGTCCCAACT
>NZ_JAGLBG010000100.1 GCF_018260405.1 Deinococcus sp. | reverse complement strand
GCTCCAGCGATTGTGCGCCTGATGAAGAGGGCAGCATGGATACTCCGACGATATGGGCCTCAGACAGCCTCTAAGGATCTCCCGGTTGCAGTTGCGCGTATTCGGGGAAAGCGCCCGAATACGCCTTGTGGCGCAGCTCTACCAGTCCACTTCCATCCGCAGCGCCTTATAAGCCCGCACAAGAATGAAAAAGTGGGCCACCTCCAATGAGGTGCCCCACGCGCTTTAGGCTGGTTATTGGCCAGCGCTTATTCCAGGCGACGAATGGCGGCGCTTACTTCGCTGTCGGTGCCGTGGCCGAGCTTGATCCAGCTGACATTCAGGCTCTTGCCGTTGGCGCTTGAGCTGTCGTCCACCTGGGTCAACTTGGCGACATAAAGGGTACCGGCGCTCAGGTCCTTCTGGGTATCGGCCACGAAACGGTACATGCCGCGCATGCTGCCGTCGTCACCGTAGTAGGCCGTCTTGTTATCGTCAAGCACCAGGGCCATCTCGAAGCTCACGCGGCCCATCGCGTAGTGCTTCTTGATGCTCTGGCCTGCGCCACTGGGAGTAATTTCGCTGACGTAGCCGTAGTCGTAACGGTTAGCCTTCTTGCCCAGGTAAGCACTCATAGCAGGCTCGGCCTTGGCCCAACTGGCATCGTCCTCGGTGGGGTATTCCTCGCTGGTCAGCGCCGTGTTCCACCCGGTAACGCTTCCGTTGCAGTTGTTCCAGGTGCCATTCACCACGCTCATATCCAGCATGCTGGGAGCACCCGAAACGCTCCAGACGCCACCACTCCGCTTAAGGTCGATACGGCTCACGCCGCCGGGCTGGCTTTCCCAGTGGGAGTACAGGATACCCGTGTCGGGGCCAGTAGACAGCAGCATGTTGGCATCGGGATTGGTGCTGGTCTTGCTGGTGCCGTCGGCGTTCTTGATGACGCCCAGACCGCTGACACCGCTTTGGCCCAGGATGTTGTACTTGCCTGCGGCAAATTTCAGTGCGTTCTGGGCTGTGCCGTCATAGGGCAGCTCGGTAAAGTCGTCGGTGTTAGCGTTGAAGCCGCTGAAGACACCTACTGTTCCCTTGTCGTAAGGCGCAGTGTTGCCACTGCTGGGGTGCTGAATATTCATGAACAGGTCGCCCTGGTCGCTGATACGCAGGCCCGTGACCTCGGAGTCGTTGGGAACAACGGCAAAGCGCTTAATGGCCCTGGTCTTCGGATCAAAGGTCCACAGGGTATTGCGGGTGTCGTCGCCGTCCTCGCCAATCCACAGGCGACCCTTTTTATCCAGGAAGATGTTATCGGGGTTATTCAGCCCGCTTACGTCGCATCCGGTAGCGGTGGGCTTGCCGACCAGAACAGGGGTGAGCTTGGTGGCAACCAGATTGTTGTCCAGGCTGGCGGCAATGATCCCTCCGCACTTGTTAGCTGGGAACTGGATGTCGCCTGCCGTATCGCCCATGCCACCGATAAAGGAAGTCACGGCGATGTAGAGCGTACGGCTGGGGGCGTCGTAGGCCAGACCTTCCATCTTGTTCCACTCCAGGGTGCCGCCCATTGCCTTGGCAGTCTTGGTGGTATCCATGAAAGGAATGACACTGTTTTCCACGGTGGCTGTCGGTGTGGTGTTGCAGGAGCTCAGGGCAAGCACTCCAGTCAGGGCCAGCAGTAGGGATTTCTTCATACCTCTAAGTTAGTTTTCATTATTCAGCTGGGTGTCATGGCGTGGTCACGAGCGAAAACACATGGGCCGACGGACTTGCCCACTTACTTGCTCTACTCGGTGCCCAGCGAGGTCAGGATGCCGTGGTGGACGGCGTTGTTCAGGAATAGAATCTTGCCGGGTTCGGTGCTCTAGGCACCTGACGAGAGCCGTCCTAGTGCAGGTAGCCGAGCAACACGAAGGTTCCCGCGAAGCAACCCAGCGCCAGAATCGCCAGAATCGCCGCCAGCCAGCTATACCGCGTTTTTTGTTGCAGCAGCCACTGTGAAACTTCGAAGGGCGTTTCGTCTTGCTTAGGTTGCGCCTGACTGTGAGTATGCTCTCCCAGACGGCGTTGCAGGTCGGCGTCTACCGCCGATTCGTGCGCCCGGCTCCGGCACCAGAAAGCAGTCAGGGCCAGGAAAAATCCGGCCAGCGGCAACAGGGCGACCAGACTGGGCATACGACAAAAATGTTAGCAGATGGCCGCTGCCCAGTTCAGCCACTCCCGGACATCTGGGGGCAAAACCAGAAAAAACCCCTGCTGGAACGCTGGTATTGCCTTGCCTTGCCGAGGCCTTTAAGAACTGGGGGGTGGGCGAGCTGGGGGATTGACAAGGGAGCCTGGGCTAGTAGCACGTGAGTGTTCTGTCAGACACGTATGGCTAAGCTGCGCCTTGTGAACACCTCAGCGAGAACCACTCCACTTGGCGGCAGACGTGCCACGCCAGCGGTCAGGGCGTTTCTCGGATCCGTGAGGGGACAGTTCACGCTGATTATCTTTTTGCTGGTCTACGTACCGAATGTTGGTATGACTCTGCTTTCTCCCAGTGGTCTGCGCGGCATCAGTCTGCTATGGCTGCTGCTGGTTGCCCTGCTGAGCGCCGTCTTCGGATTTATCCTCAGCGGCTCGCTGCTGCGCCCACTTAGCCGCCTGGCCAATGAAGTGAAGCAAAACGATTTCTCCGACCCGCACCGGGACGATCCCAGCGAAATCAGGGCGTTACGTGGGGCCTTCACGGGTCTGCTGCACCGGCTGCAAACCGAACAGAACCGGCGCGGCGCGTTCATGGCTACGCTGGTTCACGACCTCAAAACCCCCCTGATCGCCACCGGCCACCTGACCCAGGTGCTGACCACGTTGCCCTTGCCCGAGGCCGAACGCCGGGAGATCGGGCGACAGATTCAGGCTGAAACCTCCCGGCTGCTCGCGCTGGTGCATCAGATGGCCGACGCGCACCGCTACGAACTAGACGATGTGCGCCTCCACCTGGCCCCCACAGACCTGCGGGAACTGCTGGACGATATTGCCCGCAGGCTGGCCTCCAAAGCCGGTCACCTGAAGTTGCAGGTTCATGGTCATGGGCACGCCCGCGCCGATGCCAAGGCCCTGGAACGCGCCGTGACCAATCTGGCCGAAAACGCTCTGCGCTACGCCACCGAACGGGTCGATCTCCTGGTCACCCCGCAAGGAGTGACCGTGGCGAACGACGGCCCAGCGCTCGATCTTCCGCTGAACGAACTGGCCCAGCCGTTTAACAGCCAGCCCGCGACCATCGCCGGGCAGCAATACACCGCTGGAACCGCCGGACTGGGGCTGTTCATCGTGCGCCGCATTGCCGAAGTGCACGGTGGAGAGCTGATTTACCGCCGCGCTTGCCTGCCCGGCCCTGCCAACGATCACCTCGCCAATGACTCCCCCAACACCCTCACCACTGCTCCTGATCTGGTATGCCAGGACGGTGTTTCTACAGATTCGACGCTCCTAACCCTGTTTACCATCACCCTCCCGGAGGTCACCCCATGAGACTTGTTATCGCCGACGATCATCCCCTTTTCCGCATGGGCCTGAAGTACGCTCTAACCCAGCAAGGCTTTGACGTGGTTGCCGAGGCCGCCGACGGCCCAAGTGCGCTAGAGGCCTGCCGCACCTACCAGCCCGACGCCGCCCTGCTAGACGTCAAGATGCCGGGCATGACCGGTATAGAGGTGTGTGACCGGCTAAGAATTACGGCGCCGCGTGTGGTCAGCGTCCTTATTACCACCTTTGCCGAACCCGCCATCGTGCAGGCGGCCCGCGCCGCCGGAGCACGCGGTTACGTGAACAAGGAAACCGACCCCGAGAGCCTGGCCCGGCAACTGCGCGACATCGTGGCGCACCCAGAAATCGACCGCCTGCCCCATGTGAACGTGCCGCGCCTGACCCCGCGCGAATCCGAAGTGCTGCCGCTGCTGGCCCAGGGGTTTTCCAACAAGGAAATTGCCCGCAACCTGGGGGTCAGCCCCGATACCATCAAGGACCATCTGGCCCGCCTGTACGGCAAATTAGAGGCGCGTGACCGCACCGAGGCTGTCAGCCGCGCCCGGAACATCGGCCTGCTGGGGTGACAGATAAAACCGGAGTTGAAGCGGGGTGGGCTACCAGATTTCGGTGGCCCACCCCGCTCAGTACGTTGTCATTATTGATGCCGCGCTAAGGTGATATCGCCTCAAGGTCAAGCCCAGGAAGTCTGGCAACCTATAAGGATTGCGCTCAATTCCGCCGCAATCGGGAAGCGGGCAGGCCCCATTCTGGGTGCCGTTTTGCCCAAGAAGGCACCGCCCATACCGCAAAACCCGCATCCTTTCCTATTCGCTTCCGCTCGGATTGAATCTGGTTCTTTCAGCTTCAATCGGTAGTTCGTATAAGGGATGATGAATGCAAGGGGCCAGAAGGCGTTGGTCACCGGGCAGCGGCTCAGCACCGGGGCTTAATCTTGCCTCTCTGCCAACCAACGAAAAAGCGGCCCCAGCCAAAGCTAGAGCCGCTCACCAAATGTACTGATATGGACTGCCGATTGGACCGAGGCTTTACAGCACCAGCGCCACGGTCTGCGCCGCGTCCCGCGCCTCAATGTTCAGCAGGCCC
The DNA here is from genome assembly GCF_018260405.1 of Deinococcus sp. GTDB lineage: Bacteria > Deinococcota > Deinococci > Deinococcales > Deinococcaceae > Deinococcus. The sequence goes on along the minus strand of NZ_JAGLBG010000100.1, from coordinate 3,227 downwards.
AGGTTCATGGCGGCGGGGGTGACAACCGCCAGCACGCCCTTGCGCCCCGTGGCGTACACGAACACCTGTCCGTCGGCCCCGGTTACGCTCATTTCGGTCAGTTCGCCTGCGCCGAGGGTATCGTTGATGCGCTTGCCTAGGCCCAGCGCGGTCGCGGCCATCGCAGCCACGCGGTTGGCGTCGGTGTTGTCGCTGAAGCTCTGGGCAATCGGCAAACCGTCGATGGTGGCGACCAGGGCGCCGCGCAGCTCGGGTAGGCTGGTGCGGAGGGTCTGGAGGGTGGCCTGAAGCGTTTCCTGTTTGCTGCCGCTGGTCATACTGTTTCCTTAGCAAGCTGGGATTCCAGCAGGCGGATCAGCACGTTGCGGGCGCTGACGGCCTCGGTGGCTTGTAGGCCCAGAACCTGACCAACCGGCAGGTCGAAGTAGGCCGCTACGTCCTGCGGTGCCCACACGTCCGGCAGATCTTGGCGGGTCACGCCGACCACAAAGGGCACCGGGTTGCGACTGGTAATGAATTCCAGAATGTGGCGTGCGTGCAAAAAGTCCTGCGGCTTGTTGCCCGCGACCAGGAGAACCAGCCCCAGTGCGCCTTCACACAGCACGTCCCACATGAAGTCGAAGCGGTCCTGACCGGGCGTACCGTACAGGTGCAGCTCCTGGCCGTCGATATTCAGCGTGCCGAAATCGAAGGCCACGGTGGTCGTCGCTTTACCGATGTCCTCGGTGGCGTCGGCTTCGGTACTGACGACCTCAGTTTCGGAAAGGGTCTGAACAAAGGTGGTTTTGCCTGCCCCCACGGGGCCGGAGATAACGAGTTTCAGGGGTGCGTTCATAAGGCGTTGCCTCCGGTCAGGCGACGTAGGGCGTTGAGAAGTCGGCGCACAGGGCCAGCCTGTTGCTGGGGCTGTTGCGCCGGAAGCGGCTGGCTGGTTCCGGACATGGCGCTGGCCGGGGAAGGAGCGGACGTACCGCGCGGGTCATGAAAGGCCCCGGCGGCGCGTTGTGGCGTGACCAGTCCGGCGGCGCGGAGGCGGTACAGGGTCACCCGCGCCTCATGTTCGCTGATGTGCAACTGGCGCGACAAGTCAATGGCCGAGGCCCCTTGCCGAATCAGGGGAGATACCGAAGACCAGCTGTTTTGCAAGGCGGGCGGCACCTGCACCTGCGAGGCGTTGGTTTGCCACTCGAAGCGCGTTTCCTGGTGCGGTAACTGCTGATCCGGGATCTTCGCCGTACTGATAACGTCCCGAATCAGGTCGTCAAGCGGGAATGAAACCTGCTGCGTGATCTCCCCGACCTCGAAGCTGTATTCGCCCGAAGCGGCGCTGGTCAGGGTGCTGATCGTGTCGCGGATTCGCAGGGGTTCGCTCACCGGAAAACCGTCGATGAACAGGGCGTTCAGCGTACCGTCTTTCAGGTGCATTTCCACGCTGCGTCCGGCCAGCGCGGTGCGCATGAACAGAACGCCGGTGTGGCGCTGAAGCACTTTGATAATGTCGTTAAAAGCGTGGTACTCGAAGTCGCCGTAAATAGCCAAGGTCTCATCCGCCTTTCCAAGTAGAGGTTCAAATGTCGGTCATCGGAAGGTTCAAGGCAGAACTCTTCTTTTGGGTTCGCCCAGAACTTTAAGCTGGCGCGTATTACAGTTCTCTCACTGTGAATAATAACTGAATCTGGCAGCCCAGGGTATGCAGCGTGGCGGGTGTTCAGCTGGCTCATGGGCAACTTGCTAGACTGCCAGGCAATATGGATGCAAAAGTTATTGTAGTCACATCGGGAAAAGGTGGGGTCGGTAAAACGACGACCACGGCGAATATTGGCGCGGCACTGGCAAAACTGGGCGAAAAGGTCGTGGTCATTGACGTGGACGTAGGTCTGCGTAACCTCGACGTGGTCATGGGGCTCGAGTCGCGTGTGGTGTTCGACCTTGTGGACGTGCTTGAAGGCAAGTGCCGCATGAGTCAGGCGCTTATCCGTGACAAGCGCGTCGAGAACCTTTACCTGCTGCCCGCCTCGCAGACGCGTGACAAAGACGCCCTCGACCCCGAAGTCTTCAAGACGGTGGTGCAGGGGCTGCTGGATGAGGAAAAGTTTGACCGCATCTTGATTGATTCGCCCGCCGGAATCGAAGCGGGGTTCCGGACTGCCGCCGCCCCTGCCAAGGGCGCCCTGGTGGTCGTGAACCCCGAAGTGTCCAGTGTGCGCGACGCCGACCGGATCATCGGCCTGCTCGAAGCCGGGCAGGTCAGTGAAATCCGGCTGGTTATCAACCGCCTGCGTCCCAAGATGGTCGCCAGCGGCAACATGCTTTCTGAAGGTGACATGCTTGACATTCTGGGCGTCAAGCCTATCGGGATCGTTCCTGAGGACGAGGGCATTATCGTTTCGACCAACGTCGGTGAACCTGCCGTGCTGGGCACCACCCAGGCGGGGCTGGCCTTTATGGCGACCGCGCGGCGTATCCGGGGTGAAGAAGTGCCCTACCCCAAATATGAAGAAGACAAGGGCTTCTGGGCGGCCCTCAAACGTATGTTTGGGGGAGGCTAAAGATGTTCTCGTGGCTTAAGCGCGGGCGCACCAAAGAAACGCTCAAAGACCGCCTGGAACTGGTGCTGGCTTATGACCGGGCCAAGATTCCCCCCGGTAAGGTCGAGGCCCTGCGAAACGACCTGCTGGAAGTGGTGCAGCGTTATTTTCCCTCGACCAACAGCAAGATAGAGATCGAGCAGGACGGCGAAAGCGTGGTACTGACCGCCAGTATCGCTATCGACGAACCGCCTAAGAAGCGCTGAGTTTTTTCTAAGCTAAGTTAAGAGCCTGACTAGTCGAGATTGCCTGATGCGCCTGTACCCCGAACAGACTTGCAAGGCTGCGAAGCAGAGTGAGCAAGCCATGTGGGTCGGTTCCTGTTTGGGCCAAGCGCTTTGGTTAGACCAGAAAAGCCCCCGCCCCCCCCAAAAGGGAGGCAAAGCGGGGGCTTGAGCTTGGCTAGTTTAAAAACTTAATTCGTAACTACTCAGCACGATAAACACGACAAAAAACCGTTCCCAAGTAAGTTCATGCCCAAATTGGGCTACAAAAATACGCCTACGACATTTCTATGTCTGGGAGAAATCTATAAACTTGAGGTGATTTACTATGAAAAATCCGTAACTGCTCAGCAGGGGGACTTGCGAAGCGGAAAGGGGTAGAGTAGGGACATTACGCAAAAGATCTGTCCCAACT